>PWVB01000524.1 GCA_003562365.1 Anaerolineae bacterium | reverse complement strand
TCTCCACAAACAAGTGGATGTGATCTGGTTGAACGGCTAACTCAAGAATTGTCCATCCTCTGTAATCAGCGGCGCTTTCGACTACCTCACGTAGTCGTTTGGCGACATCATTGACGGCAACTAGTTTACGACGTTTGGGCATCCATACGTAATGATAGTTGATAGCGTAGACAGCATGTCGTCCGTACTTCAAATCGTTCATCAAATCAGGCAACGTTGGGACAGTGTCCGCTTTCTTCCTCCCGCTGAAGCGGGAGGGTTTTCAGCGGACAAACCCTGTAAGCGCTTACAGAGGCAGTATAGGCAGACCCAAGGAGAAGTCAAAACCGGATTTGACAAGCTCAGAAAACCCCCCTATCATGATTTTGGGCTGAGTTTGTGATCGTTGTGCTAGACGCAATGTCGCACCTGTCCTCCGACCTGGACGAGCCCTCGAGGTTCCCCAGGCGTTAGGGTACGAGCAGCAATGCCCGTGCCTGCCGTGTTTGCAAAGGAGGCAATCCTCCCGGGCTGTTCCGGGGCAGGATTGCCTTTTTTGTTTTAAGGTAGCCTTTGTTTGTCTGTCTGCAGTCCGTCTAGAATTGGTCGTTCAACTGAAGTTCGCAAGTCTACCAAGGAGGTTGTACGATGTGGATGCTACGTCTGAACATGACCGACCGTTCCTACAAACTTGAGGAAGTCCCGGAGCGCTATAAGAACCTTGGCGGGCGAGGTCTGACCTCCACCGTCATCTACGACGAGGTTGACCCCGAGTGCCATCCTCTCGGCCCCAACAACAAACTGGTCTTTGCACCAGGTATGCTGACCGGCACTTCAGCGCCAACCTCAGCACGGGTCTCCGCTGGCGGGAAATCGCCGCTCACCGGCGGGATCAAGGAGTCCAATGCCGGGAGCAGCTGGGCCCCGGCCCTGGCCCGCCTGGGCGTGAAAGGCCTCATTGTGGAAGGCCAACCCGAGGAAGATGGCTACTGGGTAGCTAAACTGGCGTGGGATGGGGAGAAACCAGCGGTGACCTTCGAGCCAGCCGATGCCTACGTGGGCCAGGATCTCTACGACGTGTTCCCCAAGGTTTACAAGCGCTTCGGCGACAAGGTGCACATCGCCGGCGTCGGCGCCGCCGGAGAGCTGGGCTATCCCAACTCCGGCATCGTCTACAATGATATGAATCAGGGGCCCACACGCTACTCGGGCCGTGGCGGTCTGGGTGCGGTGATGGGCAGCAAGGGACTTAAGTTCATCGTCTTGGACGCCGACGGTGCCCCCGGCGTGGAGATCGCCAACGAGGAACTCTTCAAACAAGGACGCGGGAAGATGCGCGAGGCTCTGATGGAGCACGCCATCACCAAGCCCAAAGGCGGCCTTAACAGCTATGGCACGGCGATTCTGATCAACATCCTCAATGAGGCTGGGGGCCTGCCGACCCATAACTTCCGCAGCGGGCGTTTCGAGGGCGCCGCCGACATTGCCGGAGAGGCCATCTTCGAAACGAACAAGGAGCGTAAGGGCAAGGAGATCTACAACCACGCTTGTAGCCCCGGTTGCATCATCCGGTGCTCCAACACCCTCTACGGCGAGGACGGTGAGGAGATCGTCTCCTGTGTAGAGTATGAATCCGACTGGGCCTTCGGCGCAGACTGCGGCATCAGCAACCTGGATGACATCGCTAAGCTGATCAAGCGGTGCAACGGTTACGGTCTGGATACGATTGAAACTGGCGTCACACTGGCGATCGCTATGGACTCCGGCCTCTTGGAGTTTGGCGACGCCGAGGGCGCGCTCGACCTCATCGAGCAGATGGGCAAAGGCACCCCCACCGGCCGGCTGCTGGGCATGGGATCGGGCAATGTGGCCAAGGCCTTCGGGAATCCGCGCAGCCCCACGGTCAAGGGGCAGGGGATGCCGGCCTACGAACCGCGGGCCGTAAAGGGCATCGGTGTAACCTACGCCACCTCCACGATGGGCGCTGACCACACCGCTGGCTACACCATCGCTCCCGAGATCCTCGCTGTCGGCGGTGAATCTGATCCGCTGAAAGCGGAAAAGGCTAAGGCCGACCTGAGCCGTGCCTTCCAGAAGACCACCGCGCTGATCGACTCCAGCGGCCACTGCCTGTTCATCGCCTTCGCTATTCTCGATATCGAGAGCGGGTTCGAGGGCATGATCGAGGAAATCAACGGGATGTTGGGCACCGATATGAGCGCCGACGAGGCCGTTGAGATGGGTGGCGAGATTCTTCGCCGCGAGCGGGCGTTCAACGAGAAAGCTGGGCTTACCAAGGCGGACGATCGTCTGCCAGAGTTCATGAACTACGAGAAACTCCCGCCTCACGAAGTGGTGGCAGACCTGTCCGATGAAGTTATGGACGCCGTCTACGGAGAACTCTAGGTCAACCTCAGATCCGAGCCAGCACGCCGGGAGAGGGATCTCCCGGCGTGCTCGCTTTTCCAGCGTAACCCGTCAAACCTTGCTTGACACATGTGCTGCCCGTGGCATAATGAGTTCAATGTTGAGCAAAAGCGTTGAAGGAGACGAGTAGGCGCAGGCACGTGCCCTAGCGAGTCCGGGAGGGTGAGAGCCGGACGGCAAACGTGGCGCCGAAAATCCCTCCGGAGCTGCCCGCCCAACGGAGCTGACACAGAGTTCAAGTTCCCAGTAGACCGGGCCGGCATTGTGAGCCGTTATCCACGCACACGATGGTGTTGGCCATCGATCGAGCGGTCCCGCGATAGGCGGGGCAAACAGGGTGGTACCGCGAGAGCATACGCTTGAAGCGCCCGCTCCCGTCCCTGAAGGGCGGGGGCGTTTTTGTGTTTTGGGGACACATGTGGGAGGAAAAGGAATGGCTTTTGAGCCGGTCAGCAACCAGGTCGACTTCGTAGAACTGGAACACAGGATCCTAGATTTCTGGCATCGTAACAAGGCCTTTCGCAGGCTTAACGAACTGCGCCAAGGAGCGCCGCGATGGTCTTTCATCGACGGCCCGATCACAGCGAACAACCCAATGGGTGTTCACCACGGCTGGGGACGCACCTATAAGGATCTCTGGCAACGCTTCTGGGCAATGCAAGGCTACCAGGAGCGCTACCAGAACGGATTCGACTGCCAAGGGCTCTGGGTTGAGGTCGGGGTAGAGAAGGCCAAGGGCTTCGCCTCAAAGCACGACATCGAGGCCTATGGTCTGGCACCCTTTGTGTTAGAATGCAAGGCCAGAGTGCTGCGCCAGGCCGCCAAGCAAACGGAACAGTCAATCCGCCTGGGTTACTGGATGGACTGGAACGACCCCAACGTCCTCCGCGATCTCGCGGCTAAGCTTTTGGAGGACCCACAGCAGGAGATTACAATCGAGGGTCTCCACGGCCCTGTGACGGGGACGGTAGAGGAGATCGTGGGCCGCCTGGGTATGCCGGAGTTGGGAGGGTCCTATTTCACCTTTGCCACAGAGAACAACTACACGATCTGGACCTTCCTGAAGCGAGTCTGGGAAAAGGGCTGGCTTTATAAGGGCCACGACGTCATGCCATGGTGTCCGCGCTGTGAGACCGGAATCAGCCAGCACGAGATTGTCACCGATGGATACCGGGATCTGACTCACGACGCACCTGTGGTGCGCTTCCCGTTGAAAGGACGCAACCGAGAGGCCCTGCTGGTCTGGACCACCACACCCTGGACGCTCACCAGCAATGTCGCCGCCGCCGTAGGGCCGGAACTCTCCTATGTGAAGGTCCGGGCAGAGGACGGCTGGATCTACTATCTTGCCGAAGGAGCCCTGGAGCAGACCATCAAGGGTCACTGCGAGATCCTGGCGCGCCTCAAGGGCGCGGCTTTGGTGGGCTGGACCTACGTCGGCCCCTTTGACGAGCTGCCCGCAGCACAGGAACTGGAGAGCCCGACTCACCACCGCGTGATCCCGTGGGATGAGGTCGGCGAGGAGGAAGGCACCGGCATCGTCCATATTGCACCCGGCTGCGGTGCCGAGGATTTCGAGTTGGGTGAGACGTTCGATCTACCTACCCTAGCGCCATTGCAGGAGAACGGCAGCTTTCGAGAGGGATTCGGATGGTTGACCGGTCGGGATGTCCACGAGGTGAGCCACGACATCTTTCACGACCTCCAGAAGAAAGATCGCCTCTATCGTGTAGACGCCTATACGCATCGCTATCCTGTCTGCTGGCGCTGCGACACTTCCCTGGTGTTCCGCCTGGTGGACGAATGGTTCATCAACATGGGCCAGCTCTACGACAAACCCCGGGAGGCAGTCACCGAAGCCGAAAAAGCCGCTAGCCTGCGCTACCAGATTATGGATGTCGCCGATGAGATCCGCTGGATTCCGGAGTTCGGTTATGCTCGTGAGATGGACTGGCTGCGCAACATGCAGGACTGGATGATCTCGAAGAAGCGTTACTGGGGGTTGGCGCTGCCCATCTGGGTCTGTGAGACAGCGGGATGCGAGCATTTTGAGGTGCTGGGCGACAGGGAGGAGCTTCGAGCGCGCGCCGTTGAGGGCTGGGAGGTCTTCGAGGGGCACACCCCTCACCGTCCCTACGTGGATGCTGTTAAGCTGGCGTGTCCGCACTGCGAGGGAAAGATGTCGCGCATTCCAGACGTCGGCAATCCCTGGCTAGACGCCGGGAGCGTTGCCTACTCAACGCTGCGGTATCGGACCGACCGTGAGTTCTGGGAGCGTTGGTTCCCGGCGGAGTGGATCAGCGAGTCGTTCCCGGGGCAGTTCCGCAACTGGTTCTACAGCCTGATCACGATGAGCACAGTCTTTGAAAATCGGCCTCCGAGCAAAGTTGTCCACGGTTACGCCACCCTATATGCAGAGGATGGCCGGCCAATGCACAAGTCGTGGGGCAACGCCATCTGGTTCGACGATGCGGCTGAGGATATGGGTGTCGACACGATGCGCTGGCTCTTTATGAATCAAAGGCTGGATCAGAACCTGCCCTTTGGCTACAACCTGGCCGACGAAACGCGTCGACGATTCATCATTCCGCTCTGGAATGTCTACGCTTTCTTCATCACCTATGCCGGCATCGACGACTGGAAACCGCCTGCGGAGTTGATGGACAATCCCGCACGCCTAGCAGAAGGACAGCCCCACCTCCACGAGCCTTGGACCGCGGAGGTCGAACCAACGGTGCTGGATCACTGGATCATCGGGCGCTTACGTGAGACGGTGACGGCCATAACAGACGGCTACGAGGCCTATGTACCAATCCGGGTCGCACAGCCCGCCGAGGCATTCCTGGATGACCTGAGCAACTGGTACATTCGGCGAAGTCGCCGCCGTTTCTGGGCAGCGCGGGGGGAGAGCCCCACCTCCGACGCCGGCAAAGCCGCAGCCTATCAAACCTTGTACACTGTGCTCGTGACTTTCGCTAAGCTCCTGGCGCCGGTCCTGCCCTTTGTGACCGAGGCAATGTATGCCAATCTCGTTGGCAACAGTGACGAGACGGCACCCGACAGTATCCACCACTGTATGTGGCCTACGGCAGAGCCACTCACCGACGAGGAGTGGTCGCTGAGCACCGCGATGGATGCTGTCCGCCAGGCAGCTACACTGGGACACTCAATCCGCTCCTCCAACAACCTGAAGGTGCGGCAACCCTTGGCGGAAGCCCTGATTGCAGCTGATCCACGTCGCAGGAAGAGATTGGATCAGCTTCTGGATCTGTTGGCCGACGAGTTAAACGTGCGGGACGTGACCTTTGTTGAGAAAGAAGACGAACTGGTCTCCTACCGCCTGCTTCCGGTCAACCGCACCCTGGGGCCAAAGTACGGTGCACGTTTCCCCCTGGTACGAAAAGCGCTGTCTGAGTTGGATGCCGCCCCAGCCGTGGCCAGGCTGGAAGCCGGCAAGGAGCTAGAACTTACATTGGACGATGGCACGGAGGTCAGTCTAGCACCGGAAGAAGTTTTGGTTCAGAGCCGTGCCCGTGAAGGATTCGGAGTGGCTGGCGAAGGGGGGCTGGTCATCGCTCTGGACACGACCATCACGCCTGAACTGGCACAGGAGGGAATGGCCCGCGAGGTCGTGCGCCGCATCCAGGAGCTGCGGAAACAGGCTGACTACGATCTGACCGACCGCATCAGGGTCGAGTATCGAGCCGTCGGCGAGTTGGATGCGGCAATCGACGCTCACCGGGAGGCCATAGCCGACGAAGTGCTGGCCGACACCCTGGTGGAGGTGGCCCACCCCTCCGGGGATAGGGTCCTGAAGGACAAAATCGACGGCTTCGCCGTTACCCTCGCGGTGCGACGCATGGGCGACCCCAACTGAGCGCGCCAACAGTAGCATCGAGCCGTGCGAAAGCAACGCACGGCTCTTTCATGTCTCAGATTGTCGTCTTCAGCTATAATAGGGTGTTGGAGATATCAAGCACGCAGCTCAGCCAGATCGCGCAGCACGGGCGTTCAACTCAGTAGAAAGGGAAACAATGGGAGAGAAACTCGAAGCACTGAAGTCACACCTGGAGAGGTTCTACGATCTACAGCAGGCGGCGGCTGTGCTGGCCTGGGATCAGGAGGTCAATATGCCCGACAAGGGTGTTGGCCCCCGGTCAAATCAACTAGCCACGCTCAGCGCTATGGCACACGAGCTTTTCACCTCGGAGGAGACAGCGCAAGCGCTTGAAGCTGCTGAAGCGGAGGTGGCTGACCTCGACTACGATAGCGACGCAGCCAGCCAGGCGCGTGTCACGCGCCGCCGCTTCGATAAGCAGACCAAAATCCCGACGGAGCTGGTTATGCGGGAGAGCAAAGCGACATCGGCGGCTTTCGTCGCCTGGAGAAAAGCGCGGGAGACCGACGACTTCTCGCTGTTCGAGCCGCACTTACAGGAGATCGTCGAGATTCAGATCGAGAAAGCCGATCATCTGGGCTATACAGACCATCCTTACGACGCACTGCTGGATCAATTCGAGCCGGATATGACCACGGCGAAGGTCAAAGCCCTCTTCGACGACCTAAAGGCTGGCCTGGTCCCGTTGGTCCAGGAAATCCTGACCAAGCCCGAGATCGACGACTGCTTCCTGACGGAACAGTCTTACGATCTTCAGCGCCAGTGGGACTTCACGATGCTGCTATTGCGCGATTTGGGCTACGACTTCTCGCGTGGGCGACAAGACAAAGCTCCCCATCCCTTCACCATCGAGTTTGGAAACGCCGATGTTCGCGTGACCACCCGCCTTCACGAGAAGCACCCCCAATCGGCGATATTCGGCAGCGTCCATGAGGGCGGTCACGCCCTTTACGAGCTGGGAAGCCCTGATCGTTATGAGCGCACCAGCCTAGCCGGCGGTGCAACGCTGGGACTCCACGAGTCGCAGTCACGCCTGTGGGAAAATCAGGTGGCCCGAAGCCTGCCCTTCTGGCGTTACTACTACCCGATCCTGCGTGCCTTCTTCCCCGAGCAACTGGACGGGGTCAACCTACCCACCTTTTATCGGGCCATCAACAAGGTGGAGCCGACCCTGATCCGCGTTGAGGCCGACGAGGTCACCTACAATCTCCACATCTTCGTGCGTTTCGAGCTGGAGCAGGCGCTGATCACCGGCGATCTCAAAGTGGCCGATACGCCAGACGCCTGGAATGCAAAGTACGAGGCATACTTGGGCGTCACCCCGCCCAATGACGCACTGGGCTGTCTGCAAGACATCCACTGGTCACACGGCACCATCGGCTACTTCCCTACTTACACCCTAGGCAACCTGATGTCGGCTCAGATCTACTACCAGGCTCAACAGGAGCTCCCCGATCTTGAGCAGCAGCTCAGCCAAGCCGAGTTCGGGCCACTACTGGATTGGCTCCGCAAACGCATTCACGGATACGGGCGCAAGTTCACCGCACCAGAGCTGATGGCGCGCGAGTTCGGGGAACCGGTTACAGCGCAACCCCTGTTGACTTATCTGCGGGAGAAATACACAGCGCTCTACGAACTCTAAAGCGCCGCATACAAGAGTCAACCTTCGTGAATGTGCAGGCACCACAACCGCTTGCAGGTCCCGCGTCGATCCCGGTGATATCCTCCTCAGGCATTTGCCCCTGAGGAGGATGTTCGTGCTCGAAAGGTGCAATCCGTACTTGCAGGAGCTCGCGGGCCCAGATAAACTTAGGCAGTGCCAACCTGGAGGAGAAGATATGGCAGCGTTAGATGAGGCACAGCGCATCCACGAGCAGTTAATCGCTTGGCGCCGCGATTTCCACATGCACCCCGAGCTCGGTCTGGACACCGAACGAACAGCTGGCATCGTCGCCAAGACCCTTCGGAGTCTGAACTACGAGGTCGAGGAGGGTGTCGCAAAGAACGGCGTCGTCGGCCTGCTGAAGAACGGTGAGGGTCCCGTGGTGATGGGTCGTGTCGATATGGACGCGCTGCCCATTCAGGAGGAGAACATCGTCCCCTACGCATCGAGGCTCTCCGATCGTATGCACGCCTGCGGGCACGATGCCCACACCGCGATAGGGCTGGGGATCGCCACACTGATGGCCGAGCGCCGTGAGTTGTGGCGCGGTACCCTCAAGCTGGTTTTCCAACCCGGCGAGGAAGGCCAAAACGGAGCTGAACTGATGGTTAGAGAAGGGGTGCTGGAGAATCCGCGGCCTGATGCCTTTCTGGCACTCCACATCTGGAACCATCTGCCCTTCGGCGCAGTGGCAGCCTCACCAGGCCCAGTGATGGCAGCTGCCGAAGCGTGGAAAGCCGTGATCAAGGGCAAGGGCGGCCACGGCGCAATGCCGGAGAAGACAATGGATCCTATCGTGACAGCGGCGCTGACCATCTCAAATCTGCAGACCATTGTGAGTCGTAATGTCAGCGCCTTGGACACTGCAGTGATCAGCGTCGGTTCAGTCCGTGGTGGTGATGCCTTCAACGTCATCCCCGAGTTCGTCGAGTTGCGCGGCACGGTGCGCACGTACAAGCCGGAGGTGCGCGACCGGGTCCTGCGCCGGCTGGAGGCAGTCATCCATGGTACAGTACAGATGATGGGAGGGGCCGCGAAGATCGAGCTACTCCCAATGACACCGGCGCTGACCAACGACCCGTCGGTCACGGCGCTCGTCCGAGACGTGGTAGTTGATCTCCTGGGGCAGGACGCTTTGGAGGAGGTTCGGACTATGGGCAGTGAGGACGCAGCCTTCTTCCTACAGGAGATCCCGGGATGCTACCTATTTGTGGCCTCAGGGCCCGACGACTATGAGGATCGCCCTCACCACAGCGCGACGTTCGATATTGATGAACGCGCAATGACTAACGGCGTCGCCGTTATGGTCGAAGCCTTCAGGCGATTGATGCCAGATCAAGGCAGATCGCCAGATTGTTCCCCCTTGGAAGGAACGTAGTATCGATGCCCCAACAGGGTCCGTTGCGCTGGCTGGACGGCGAAGGCTGGTTGGTGATGCTTGGTGGTGGCGATTGGCGTAAGGGTGAGACTGACCAGGTCGACGCGCGGCTCCTGACTCTGGCCAACCTCGATCGCCCGATGATGGTGCTGCTGGCAGAGGGACCTCGGTTGCTGGCTGAGGACATCTTAGAGCATTACTTTGCGATGGGCGGGCCGGGAGGTATGGCTTTCACACTGGCGGAGATGACCCGCGACCAGCTGCAAGCCTCAGAGTTCCTGACCTTCCTGCAGGAGGCTGGAATCCTCTACCTTGGTGGTGAGAACCCCCTTCCCTTGGTGCACAATCTGCACAATACGCTGGCCTTTCAGGCCATGGTCGAGGGATTCAGCAGCCTCCAAGGACTAACCCTAATCGGCGAAGGAGCCGGCGCTGCCGCCTTGGGCCGCTGGGTTTTCACCCCCCAACCGCCACATCAACAAGCGATGGGCCTGGGATTCGTGATGAACGCCATCGTCGCGCCCCATTTCACGAGCGCGAAGGACTCCCCCATTCTGCGGGCCCTACCACAGCTGGGAGAGAACTTGTTGGGGTTGGGGGTCCCCAACGGTACGGCCCTGGCGCTTGGACCACAGGGGCAGGTCGAGACCTGGGGCGAGGGAGAGGTCACGGCCATCGTCAGCGCGACCGCCACACAGGACTGAGCAGTTTCCGGGAGATACACGATGCGTGCATCGAATAAGACCGTCGTTGTTCGTGTGGGAGGAGAGGGCGGAGAGGGTACCATCACGCTAGGCGACCTCTTCACGCGCATTGCAGCCTATTCCGGTCTCGACATCTACAGCTTTCGCACCTATCCAGCCGAGATCAGGGGCGGACAAGTAATGTATCAGACGCGGCTGGGAACCAAACGGGTGATGACCGAGGGTGATGAGGCCAACGTCCTGGTGGCGATGAACCAACAGGCCTGGATTGACGAACACGAGGATCTGTGCAGAAATGCGGCCTTGGTCTATGAAGCCCATCTCGCATTGCCCGCGGAAGGACATCAGCGATACCCGATAACGGCTGAGCAGATCGCCCAAGACCTGGACTGGCCGAGGGGCAAGAACTTCATCTTTCTGGGTGCGTTGCTCTGGTTCTTTCGCCTGGAGGTAGAAGCTGCCGAGCAAACGGTGCGCCAGCGGATGCGACGCCATGTTGAATCTCTGGAGAAGAACCTAGCCGCACTGCATCGTGGCTATCGCCACGCACGAGAGACCTACCCGGAACCGTTTCCCTTCACGCTTCAGGCAACGGAGGCGACCGAGGAGCGCATCATATTATCAGGAGCCGACGCGATGGCGCTGGGTGCCCTAGCGGCGGGCTGTCAGTTCTATGCCGGCTATCCCATCACGCCGGCAACACCGATCATGGAATCACTGGCCAGATACCTCCCAGCCTTTGATGGGACACTCATCCAAGTGGAAGACGAGATTGCGGCGATCAACTCGGCGATCGGCGCCGCTTTTGCCGGACAGCGAGCGATGACCGCTACGTCGGGACCCGGACTCTCTCTGATGATTGAGGGATTGGGGCTAGCCAGCATGGCTGAAATTCCGCTAGTCTTAGTCAACGTACAGCGGGCTGGTCCCTCGACGGGCCTGCCGACCAAAACCTCCCAGGGTGATCTCTTCTTGGCGCTGTACGGTGGGCACGGCGATGCCCCCCGTTTTGTCCTCGCGCCCGACTCCGTCAAAGACTGTTACTTTCAGATGATCTACGCATTCAGCCTCGCGGAATACTATCAGATGCCGGTGATCGTGCTCTCTGATCAGGCTATGGCTTCCCGGCAGGAGACAACCCCTCTACCAGGTGCCCCGTGGAACGGCCCACTGGAAAGATGGGTTCCCTCGGCGGAGGAGCTGGCCAGCGACTATCGTCGTTACGCCTACAGCGAACAGGGAATCTCTCCAATGGCGCATCCCGGCATACCCGGAGGGATGTACCTGGCAGAGAGCCTGGAGCACAACGAGTACGGATATCCGAATCAGAATCCAGAGACCCACCAGAGGATGATGCAAAAGCGAGCCAACAAGGTGGAGACAGCGCGGCGTATGCTGTCCGAGTGGCGTATGACATCCCGTCGCTGGGGGGATCGAGGCGCACCTTTTGGCATCATTGGCTGGGGCAGCACACGAGGCGCGGTGCGTGAGGCGATGGACGCGATCCACGCCCAGGGCATCCCCATTGAAGCGATCTACCCGCACACCCTCCTGCCGATGCCCGATCGTGCCATCGTCGATTTTATCTCCACCAAGCGCGCCATTCTCGTGCCGGAGCTCAACTTCTCCGGGCAGTTTGGGCGGATGATCGAGCACCGGTACTATCGCGATCTGGACGAGCTGAATATCCACATCTATCACTGTAAGAAGGAACAGGGCGTCCCGTTCAAGATCCACGAGATCTACGATGCGACAATGGCGATGGTCGATGAGGAGCATGAGCTCTGGCGTCAAGAGCACGGAGAGCTAGCCAATATCTACAACACCATCCTAAGAATCCGGGATGAACAGCGCCAATCCAAGAAAGGTGACCGTTGTGGTTGAGCAAACGACCGCCGACTATAAGAGCGCCGTCAAACCAATTTGGTGTCCGGGATGCGGCGACTACGCGGTGCTCACCGCCCTGATGCGGGCTTTTAAGCATTTGGACCTCGCTAAGGAAAACATAGCCATCGCCTCGGGCATCGGATGCTCAAGTCGTTTTCCGGCCTTTCTGAATACCTACGGCATTCACGGCCTCCACGGCCGAGCGTTGCCGCTGGCAACTGGCATTAAACTGGGTCGCCCGGAGACAACTGTATTGGCCGTGGGTGGTGACGGAGATGGGTTCAGCATCGGAGGAGGGCACATACCTCATGCTGCACGCCGCAATGTCGATATCACCTATATCGTGATGGACAACAGCATCTACGGTATGACCAAGGGACAGCCTTCCCCGACCAGTCCGCAAGGGATCGTCACGCGAGCAGCCCCTTACGGCACTCAGGAACGCCCTCTCAATCCGTTGCTGATGACGTTGAGCTATGATGCTTCCTTCGTTGCTCGCTGCTTCTCCGGCAAGGTCAAGGAGATGACCGACGTGCTGATGGCAGCACTTCAGCACCCCGGCTTTGCCCTGATCCAGGTATTGAGCCCCTGCGTAACCTACTACAATACCTACAAGCACTATCGGCAGGTCACAGGCCCGCTACCCGAAGATCACGATCCATCCGACCGGCTGGCTGCTATGGCACTGGCCATGGATACCACTACACAGCACCTGGGCATTTTCTATCAGGACCCAGAGCGATCCGTTTACAGCCACCGTGTTAAGAAAGTGCAGGCCCACACTGGAGAGATGACGTTGTATGAGATCTTCGAGCGGCTTAAATGCTAGATCAGCCCAACGGTCTACTGGTGAAGATGTCGAACCTTCTTGGGAAGCGATCCCAACGCACCAACTGTAACCAATAGCAGGATCAGCGGTGTCACCGGCAGACGGAAGCGAATCTGGCTGATCGGACCCGGCACAAAGGTGACGTATAGGATAGTCGCGACAATGAAGAGCGCCAGAATGCGCGGACGCAGCCGTAAGGCGCCGCGGGTGAAGAGCACAGCAACGACAGTATAACCGATACCCCACCCCAGCCACAGGATCAGGGCCAGCGGAGGCAACGCCAAAAGCCGCTCGTCGACCATGATGTTAACCGCGCCCAACGGATCTCCCTCGCCAAAGGCGCGCACCGCCCGCCCCAAAGCATCGCCCTCGGCGGGAATTGAGGTCCACCCATCCCCGGTGAGACGCGTGTACCAGAATCTGTGCTCCTGCGGGACGAAGGACCATAACCACGCCCGTGTATGGCTCACGAGAAATTCCACAGGGTAGGTCCGAAGGATCTCGACGGACACCGATTTCAGCTCCTGTAGACGCCGATCACGCTGCCGTGCCGTGACTTGTTGGTCATCCAGCATCGCCCAATTATAGCGCAGGGCCGTGCTTACGATTATTTCAGCGTAGATCTCCTCCCAACGTGCCGACCACGGCGCAACCCGCTCGCCCCGCGCCTCGGCCAGAGTAGCGACAGCACTGACGTGAGCCAGGTTATCGTCAAAGGTACGCGTGTAGAACCAGTCACCAAATACCACTCGATTGCGGATCACCCACGGCATTAGCAGCACGAAGATCGCCCCAGCTACAATCAGGACACCCTGCCATCCCTGTCGCCGGCCCACATAGAAACTGTGAATCATAATCGCCACGAGCACCAGCGGCATAAACTGCACATTGGGCTTGCACAGGATCGCCAGACCGAAGAAGAGCCCGCAGCGCCAAGCGTCGCGGTTGCGCCCGTGGAGAATGTAGCGCGCAAACATCCAGACCGACAGGCTCAACAGCAGACCGAATATGATTTCCGTCAGAAGCTCATTGGTGAAACGCCAGGAGGAGGGATTCAGCGTGTAAAGCCACGCCGCAACCACGCCCACCCGCCTGCCGACGACCAGACTCCCCAAGCGGTAAAGGACGGCGACAGTGAGCACATCAAGCAAGGCATGCACGAAACTCATAAGGTCCGGGGCAGGCCCGACGATCCCGTACCAAGAGGCCAAAAAGAGAGGGTAGAGTGGGGCCCGGACGTTGTCGGGACGGAAGGGAGGCTCGGTGTTCAAAGAGTATGCCCCCCTTTCGAGGAGATTGACCGCCAGCCAATGATATCCCTGTGCGTCCACGTGGTCGAACTGCACGCCTCGGGGCGCGTTCGCCAGATACCCACCGCGCAACCCCATCGCTACCACCAACAGCAGTACAATGCCGGCCCAGCTCGCTAGCCAAGTGCTCTCTCTGTCCTGCATTAGCATATCACCTTCCTGGAGTAGATCTCGGCGCATTATAGCATTGCCCGGTAGATAAACCTGATCAGGGGCCTGAGCGATCGCGCCTGGCCCACGTACGTCACCTGGGGCAGGTGCCAGGAGATGGTAGAATATAGGCTGGTAGCGAAAGCAATTCTGCCTGGAGACAAGCTTGTCGATGAAGGTAAAACTTGGCGCTATAGGCGTGCTAACATTGGCTCTCGTACTGGCAGTAGCCTTCAACGTGTCGCCTTATTTGAGGGGGCCGGAGAGTTGGCGCTGGGCTTATGCAATTCCCGGTCAGCCTTGGCGCCATCTAGTGCCCGCAACAATCGTTGGGGGTTACGGTTTGTTACTGTTAGCGACATGGCGCCGACTGGCACAGAGTAAGGCAGACGGACATCCTGGCGGTCTTATGCCCTTCCTGTGCCTTACCGCTCTCGCCGTCCCTCTGATCCAGGCCGCTCTGCTCTTCCCGGAGTCTCCCGATGTTCTCCAGCCCCTTTTCTACCGCACGATATCTGCTGGCGCCAGCGGCTCTTTCAGCGTCAGCACCCAGATAGAGAACCTGCGCACGTTCTTGATAGACTATCCGGCGCTGATGCCGACCTTTCCCGTACATCCGCAGCGATATCCGCCTGGACTGCTAATTCTCTTCTACGCCGCCCGCACAGCGTTAGCCCAAGCACCCCGGCTGGCGAACCTGATCGGCGGAACCCTGCGCTACTATCAGTGCCACGACCTCGCACTTATGCGGCTTCCCAACACCACGCTCGCCTCCGCCCGCCTGCAGATGGCATTACCGGTCCTATGCGGGCTGATCGTCTTTCCCCTATACGGTCTGACCAAGGAGACGATAGGTCGATCAGCCGCACTCCTGGCCGTAGGGCTCTATCCTCTGGTACCGTCTTTCGCACTGTGGAGCGCGCGCTGGGATCAGCTTTATCCGCTGCTCACCTGCACCAGCGCCTATCTCTTCTATGTCGGACTCACACGGAAACGCACCACGGTGCTGGCAGCCGCCGGGGTGGTGCTGGGGCTCACCACCTTTTTCAGCTTCGGTATGGTGGCGATGCTGATGCCACTCGGACTGATCGCGCTCTTCTGGGCCATCCCGCACCGCGAGCGCCGCGCCTGGGGATGGCTGGTACTGGGTGCCACGGCCTTCACGGCAGGATTGATCGCACCGTGGGCGATCTATCAAGGGCTCATCGGACACGGCTTTCTGGAGATCTGGCACGTCTCTATGTCATACCATCTGGGACTGGATCGCGGATATTGGGTATGGCTCGGCTACCACCTTTATGACTTCCTCCTATTTTTGGGCATCCCAATCGCCGGACTGCTGATGATCGGGATTGTACAGTCAGTGCGCCGCATCGACGCCGATCAGGCCGTGTTGCCTTTGGGCTTTGGCCTGAGCCTGCTGTTGCTTAATCTAATTGGTGTCGCGCGAGGCGAGGTAGCCCGCGTCTGGCTTTTCCTCACGCCCTTCCCGGTGGCCATCGCCGCGGGGGTCCTGGGACCAGAGCTGGAGGAGCAGACTCACTTTGGGCATGCCATCGTATTAGGGCTACTGTGTTTGCAGCTTCTGGTCTTCAACGCTCATCTGCGGGTAGTCACCACTGGCGTCACATCGCCGCCTGAGCGCCAGCAACACTTTGCAGCACCGGAGCCGCAGTATCCACTCAATGCCGAATTTAGCGCTGAGATCGCGCTACTGGGCTACGATCTTGTGCCGCATACGCTACGCGCTGGTGAGACGTTGACGTTGACCCTCTATTGGCAGGCGCTGAGCCCGATTCCCCACTCCTATACGGTCTTCAACCACGTGATCTCGCCGGAAGGGATGTTGATTGCTCAACAGGACGGACTTCCGCAGCAAGGGTATGCGCCCACGACTTGCTGGGTCCCAGGAGAAGTCTTGAGCGACAGCTATCAACTGGCCATCCCGCTGCAGAGCAATGCCGGCACTTACGCGCTACACACCGGTCTCTATCGCTGGGACACGGGGGAGCGTGTGCCGGTTGACAGCAGGGTGGCCACGACCGAGCGGGCGGTGCGCCTGACCGAACTGACACTACCCTGAACCGATTCAGACACCGGATACCGAGTAGCTGTCCCTTCATCACCCAGGATGTGCTATAATCGGAGCATGGATAATGGAGACCTTTTAAGCCGGGAGGGGCATCAGGAAACCACCGTCCAGGTGGACCTGCACTGCCACTCCGACGCCAGCGATGGGTACTATGCACCGCCGGTCGTAGCCAATCTGCTCGCCAGAGCCGGCGTCGACTATGCAGCACTCACCGACCACCAGACCGTCTCCGGGTTGCTGCCCTTCCACGCTGCTGCTGTGCAGCACGGGATGGCTGAGATCGCGGGCGCCGAGGTAGCCGCCACGCTGGACGCCACTGAAATCCATCTGCTAGCCTACGGATTTGACCCCGAGAGCCCGACCGTGCAGGCTCTTTTCGCCCAGACACCAGACGCCGCGCACGCCATCGCCGCCATCCACGAGGCTGGAGGGATTGCGTTCCTCGCTCACCCCCTGCAGACTGGTTGGGCCGGGACCGCCCTCGATGAGGCCGCGGAGAGACTGGTACAGGTTGGACTGGACGGCATCGAGGCGTTCCACAAACCCTACCCAGTCGAGGTGCAAGACCGATTAGCCACTCTTGCTGACCGGTTGGGAATCCTGACCTGCGGGGGAAGCGACTATCACGGACCAGAACAGGCTGGATCTCCCGAGCCCGGTGTGGCGATGCCCTTGGAGCGCTGGAAGCAGTTTCGAGAGGCACTCGGCGATCACGCCCGTAATGGAGAACACGTGCCGGCGACGGCTGAGAGAATCGAAGACGAGCTGCCGCCGGAGGTGGGGCAGATCAACTGGCGGTGGTTGGTCCTGCGCATCGTGGTGCCTTCCCTATTGGTGATCAGTGTTTTCGTCGGCCTTCTCTTTGCCGTGCTGATTCCCACTATGGAGGAACGGCTTCTCGATCGCAGGCGGGAGATGACGACCGAACTCACGAACTCCGCGTGGAGCATACTCGCCGACTACCATCGCGAGGTGGAGGAGGGACAGCTCAGCCTGGAGGAGGCACAACAAGCAGCTATTGAGCGCATTCGACGTCTGCGCTACGGGCCGGAGGCTAAAGACTACTTCTGGATCACCGATATGCACCCACGGATGGTAATGCACCCCTATCGGGATGACCTGGAAGGGTCAGATTTGACCGATTTCACCGATCCTGACGGCGTACGACCCTTCGTAGCGTTCGTGGACGCGGTCCGCAATGAGTCTTCCGGGTACGTCCGGTATGTCTGGCAGTGGCAAGACGACCCGGATCGGATGGAAGCAAAGGAATCATACGTACGTAGCTTCTCGCCTTGGGGATGGATCATAGGGACCGGTCTGTATGTTGATGATGTGCGGCAGGAGATCGAGACTATCACCGGCCGTATGATCGATGCGTCGTTCATCGTCACGGTGCTTGCCACAGGGCTGCTCCTGACCGTCGCCTATCATAGCCTCAAGGTGGAACGCAGACGGGGCGAGGTGGAGCAGGCGCTGCGAGTATCGCATGAGCGCTACCGGGCGCTCGTGGAATCCTCAACCAGCGGCACGCTCTTGCTGTTGGATGGACGGTGCACTTACGCCAACCGAACCCTCCTTGAGATGCTTGGCTATTCTGCCGCTGAGCTTGCCTTTCTCGATATCCAGGACATCGTGTTGACCGACGACCAGGGATCCGCTGGCGACAACCTGGCTCTAATCTTTAGCGGAGGCGAGGTGCGCGAACCCTTCGAGGCCCGGCTGAGACGGAAGAGTGGTCGGACCGTGCCTGTGCTCCTGTCGGCAAACGCTGTCTACTTCTCAGGACGACAGGGGATGATTCTCAGCGTGCAGGACATCACCGGGCATCGAGCCGCGCAGTCGGATGCCGCACGGGAACGCCTGCTCTCACAGCTCCAGACATCGTTTCTGTTTCTGACAGAGCCAGTCCGCGACTCGATGGAACAGCTGGTCACCTGCACGCTCGACGCCCCAATCTCCCATGCGGTGCGTCTGATGAGCCGCAACGATACCGATGCGGTTATCGTGACGACGGCGGGGGGAGACATGGTGGGGATTCTCACCGATCACGACATCCGTGAGCGGGTAGTGGCAGCGGGACTTGATACCCAGCACCCGGTCTCGCGTATTATGAGCGCTCCGGTCGTCTCGATCAGTGAGAGCGCGCCGGTCTTCGAAGCATTCCTGCTCGAGCGCGAACAAGATGTCAACCACCTAGCAGTTACGGACAATAGCGACGCGCCGGTGGGTATCATCCGCAGCAGCCAGACGCTCCAGCCAGATCGCTACTCGCTCGTCGCATTCACACATCAAATCCGCCGCGCCCAGACTGTTGAGGCACTTGCAGACTGCTATGCGCGGCTACCGACCCTGGTCGGTTCCCTTGTTGACTCCGGCGCCCTGGCGCAGAACGTCTGCCACGTCACGACATCCGTTTCGGATGCCGTCACCAAACGAGTGATTGGGTTCGCGCTCGAGAAGCTGGGACCGGCGCCGGCACGCTTCGCGTTTATTGCTCTCGGCAGCGAGGCGCGCGAAGAGCAGACACTGGCGACCGACCAGGATAACGCACTGGTATTTGAGGACTCGCTGCCGCCGACGCCCGAGGTGGCCGACTACTTCCTCCGATTTGGTGAACTGGTATGCGACGGTCTCGACCGGGTTGGATACCGGCACTGCAAGGGCGGGTTGATGGCGAAGAACCCCCAGTGGAATCAGCCTCTAGAGCAATGGAAGCGGTACTTCGCCGAGTGGATGGCGGAGCCGGATGCACAGGCGCTCACACACTGCAACGTGTTTTTCGACCACCGCTGTATCTACGGCGACAGGTCACTGGTAACCGCATGGTGGCAGGAAATTGTCCGGATCCTCGCAGCCCGTCCGGCTTTCCTTTCCCATATGGCCCTGAATACGCTCCAGTACAAGCCACCGGTGGGACTCTTCGGGAGAATCGTGACGGGTTCGGCGGGAGAAGAGCCCAACACATTCAGCATCAAGCAAGCCATGCTGCCCATCGTCGACTATGCACGCCTCCATACTCTAAAACACCAACTGGAGGAAACCAACACCTTCAGCCGACTGCAACAGCTCTTCGAACTGGACATCTTGACGGAGGAGAACTACCGGGCCATGCATCAGGCATATAGTCACTTGATGCAGCTGCGCTACCGCCATCAGGTGCAGATGCTGAAAGCCGGACGAACGCCGAACAACTCAATCGATCCGCGCGCACTCACCCAAATCGAGATAGGCATCCTAAAAAACACCTTCTCCCAGATCTCGGCGATCCAGAAGAAGGTGAGTTACGAGTTCCGCGGCACGGCGTGACTCTGCCATACACACCGTGCCGACGGCGCCCAGCGCTGGAAACTTGTGCTACGCGGCTGCCGGCGCCGGCTCTTTCTTCGCGGTCAGAAGCGACACGACCACCAACACCAAGAAACTGAGGGGAATCGATACGATGCCTGGCTGGTTGATGGGCATCGGTGCGGTCGTCGGGTCTAAGCCATAGCGCGCCCACATGTCAGGGCTGAGCAAAATGAGCCCGACCGCTGCTACAATGCCGACCAGAATGGAAGCGATGATCCCCTGTGCCGTGGCTTTCTTCCAGAAGAGAATGAGCAGCAGTGCCGGCAGATTCGCCGAAGCGGCAACAGCAAAGGCCCACCCCACCAAGAACGAGACATTCATGCCCCGAAAAGCAATCCCGAGCACGATACCGATGATGCCCACCAGGACGGCCACAATCCGCCCAGCCAACACCTTCGTGTTGTCCGAGACGTCCCGCCGAAGAAGATTTGGTAGTAGATCGTGGGCAACCGCGCCAGAAGCGGCCATAATCAGCCCGGACACTGTCGCAAGGACGGTAGTGAAGGCGATCCCGGAGATCATCGCAAAGAGCACCTCGCCAAAACTCCGGGCGAGCAGGGGAGCACTCATGTTGCTGGTCTCCGGATTCAGCGCACCGCTCGTGACCGCTCCCACGCCCAGGTACATAGTGAAGATGTAGAACAGGCCAATGCCCGCGATCGCTACGATTGTTGATTTTCTCGCCGCGTCGGCGCTCGGAACCGTATAGTAACGGATCAGGATATGCGGAAGTGCTGACGTGCCCAGAAAGAGAGCCAACATCAGCGAGATGAAGTTCAACCGGTTCAGCAGCGTCGTGATTGAAGGTTCGCCAGCCTGCGGCTCCAGCGGGAACATCAGCCCCGGACGCATAAAGACCGAGCCCGCCACCGGTTCGGCATAGTGGACGGTGACGCGCTCACCAGCCTCTGTGTTGAAGGCAACACTTCTCGGGCGCTCCACCACCGTGGACCGATCGGCGAACACACTCAACAACCGCAGAGGATCGACGGGACCCGTGCTCTCACCATATGCCTCGGGGATCTCGGAGATTCCCCCCATCTGGCGGAGCCGGTTGGACGCGCCTTCTGGAGCACCGTTGACCAACACAGTGCCGTCGGGCAGGACCGCACGGAACTGTGTCTCCACCAGCCGATGCGTGCCATCTGCGTTGGTATTCAGCCGCCACCAGTCCTCAATGCGGACGTAGGGCTGGCCGTCAACCTGCTCAACCGTCCAGTGCACTCCCAACCCGGATGAGGTTCCATCAGCGGCGCTGAAATTCGGGGTGCGCCCCTTGATGTTGGCTGTGTATCCACCACCAGCGTCCACAGACGCTGGAATTAACCGCGACACTCGATACAGCACCAGGCTCTCGGCGCCGGTGTGACGGTCAACTACGGCGTGCCGTCCGACAACTTCGGCACCGGGCAGATCCACACGGAGGTTTTCCTCGCCGAACTCGGCAGCTACCTCCTGGTAACGGTAACGTTCTAGACCCGCCACACCTTCCTCAACAGACAGTTCGGCAGTGTTCACACCGCGTAGCAGAACGGCAACCGTAAGAATCCCGGCAAAGAGCAGAAGCAGCCCCCCGTTGAAGAACTGAACATAGGTTGTCGACGTCATGCCGCCGCCAGCCACAATTAGGATCACCACCGAGCCAACGATGATCACGCCCCAGTAGTGAGGAATCCCCAGCAGCGGTTCGACGAGCACCCCAGCCCCCACCATCTGCGGAACGAGGTAGAAGAGCGACACAACGAGTACGCTCAGCCCCGCAGCCAGCTGAATGCCCGGGCGCTTAAAGGTGCGGTTCAGGGCATCGGGAAAGGTGAAGGTACCCCTGCGCTTCATAGGCTCGGCGATCACAAACAACGCAACAATCCACCCGGCGAGAAACCCGATCGAGTAGAGAAACCCATCGTAGCCGAAGAACGCGATGAGCCCACAGATACCCAGAAAACTTGCCACTGACAGGTAGCCGCCAGCAAAAGCCACGCCGTTAACCCCCCAATGGACTGAGCTGTTGGCGACGTAGTAGCCATCAACACTGCGCGACCGACGGTTCGTGTGAACCGAGACAGCCAACACCAAAATCACAAACATGATAAAGACTACGATCGCCATCTAGCCCTCCTCTTGGCCGGCCTGTGGGCCGGACGCTGACCTTGAGCGGGTCGCAGCGCCTGTAGCCGGAACCCGACAGAGATGATTATAGACAAGTGCGAAGATGATAGCGATGACGATCAAGCCCAATCCATATGCGACAGCCAAGTTCAACCCCAACAACGCTCGCGCCCCCATCCAGGTCGGCTGGAAGACGCTAAGCACGACGAACCCCCCATATATGATCGAGTACAGGATCGTCATCCGGATGCCAATGCCAGACTTGCGTCGCTCGAATGCCTCATCCATTATCACGTTCTGTGCCATAGAAAAACCTCCTCGGCACCAGGATCAGTGGTACCTTTCACAGGAAAAGAGTGTACAATTGCCCTAAGATACTACCTTTTTCCCGCGAGGCAAGGAGACTATGAACAGAGAGACGCCCACCTACGTCGACTGGCCGGCCTTCAGACAGGCTCTGCAGTCACCATTCTTCTCCGGGACCCAGGCAGACCGCATCGCAGACCGACACCGTAACATCGACCTAGCACCCAACATCGAGGCGCTCTTCACTCAGTCCAATGCCAGAGTGCTGCTGGGCCACGCAGCTAACGGCATGCTGCGCTTTGTCGCGCTACCCACCCAGCTCTATGCTGCCCCCACCGGCACCCGAGAGCTGGGTCTGGGTGTGGGAATGTACCATCACTTCGATACAGTAATGTACGCCGGTGATCTCTGTTACCGACTCGAGGTCGACGACCTGGACGATCCAGTCATCCTTTCCTCGACAGAGGCTCCCGCTGCAGGCATCGAAGTCGAGACGGTCTACGCTGACGATTGCATACCGCGCACCACGGGCGCGGTTGCCGGCTTGGAGGTCACGCTTACGAGCATTGCACCTGTCACCGCGGACGTCGAATCAGCCCCCCTCGCGCCAGCCCCACTGCCCGGACCGGCCGGCGCCGTCTATGCACTCCATCTCTACAACGTCAGTGAGGCTTCCGTCAAGGGCAGGGTCGTCCTGCAAGCAAGCGATTTGTTGGTGGGCCACTATGAGGATGCCAGGATATCGACCGATGAAGGGTCCAGATCGGTGCAGCCAGCGCATACCCAGCTCCGGCAGCACACACTGATCTTGACCCAGCCTTACGGTGCCGTGGGCGTTCACCTACACGATGGAACCTGGCGCCGACTGACACCACCCTACGAGGCTGAGAGCGCCTTCAACCTGGCACCAGGAGAGTCGCGGACCTTCGAGACGCAAATCGCCCTAGGGGCAACGTATACTGATATCATGCCCACGATTTACACGCTTCACATGCAGTCAGCGCTCGATTGGCTGAATCTGACGGCGGGCTTCTGGCGCGAGCGATTGGGCACCCTCACCGTGGACGCTCACGAGGCCACGAAAGAGGCACAGGTGAGCCGTGACATCTACGTCCGAAGCCTCTTCGATAACTTCAACTGCCTGCAGACCGACGGTGAGGGCACCCTCTTGGCTCACTGGCAAGGCGCGCCTTCCCACGGCTATGGCACCGTCTGGGGCATCGACGTCGAGCCCACTGCGGTGAGCATCGCCCATCTTTGTCCCGAGATGACATGGGCCACGCTCCGCTTTTTTATGGACCGCAGCCGGGCACCCAAAGGCACCCCCGACCACTCCGTACCCATTCTCGTCGCGCCGATCATCATCGCCCGACAGTGGCTGCAGATCACCGGAGACGTCGACAAGCTTGTCCAAAACCCGGACGTGATGGCGGCGCTGATGTCCATCGTAGACGATCTGATGGCACTCAAGGCGCCCAACGAAGCACTCTTTCCTTCGCGCTATTCCAGTGACGGAGCCGTAGGGCGTCGCTACGACTACGGCACCAATGTCAAGGTCTGGTACGCCTTCGATTCTATGGCCCTCCTGGCTCGCACCTTGGGCAACGCGGAAATGGCGGCAACCTACAAGGAGACCGCCGACGCCATCCGTGAGGCTATTGGGCACACGATGATCATCGAAGGCCCCTTTGGCCCTCAGATCTCCGGCGGCACCAATCTTGGCGAGGATCCCGGCAGCTTCTATTTACCGGAGGGCATCCCCTATTACGACGGTGAGGACACCTCCAGTATGCTTGCGCCCATCTACGGAATGATCGGCCTCACAGATGAAGTATGGGTCAACTATCATCGCTTTGCCCGGTCGATCTGGTGCCCTAACTTCGACTTTGAGTTCGGAGCCTTGCGCTGGAGCCCTCGTGGCTTTGCCGGAGGCGCACTGGACGGCACCGGTTACTTCTCCCGGCTCGCTGGCAGCGTGACAGATGAGGAGATGCTGGAGGCGCTTGGCACGCTCTGGCACGTCGCGACCGACGACGTCACTGGCAGCGTCTTCTGGTGGCCCCACGGCCTGGAGTACAAGCGATCGCTCACCCGTTGCAGCCAAGGTCAGGGGGCGTGGGCCTGGCAGTACCTCAAGCAGTGGCTGGGTCTGGAGGTAGACGCTGACGCCAGAACCCTGACCGTGGCA
Organism: Anaerolineae bacterium; assembly: GCA_003562365.1. GTDB lineage: Bacteria > Chloroflexota > Anaerolineae > B4-G1 > SLSP01 > PWVB01. Next base: position 15,068 of record PWVB01000524.1, on the reverse strand, counting down.
CCCCGTGGTCTCCTGAACGCTGTGAACTGGCAGGGCTTCCGGGCGGGCCCGCACATCTTCGACGTCAGTTGGCGTGAGCACCCCGTCAGCCGTGGATCCGACACGAATCCAGACGAGAGTGCTCAAACCACCGTCGAGATCACCAACCACAACGGTGATCCGTGGACTGTGAGGTTCGGCTTTCGGCACTCGGGAGCCGGCGCTACCGACGATCTGGTCTGGCAGACTCGTATCCTCGCGTCGGGCGTCACCGACGCCTTCACCCATACCAGCACCCGCGCTGCCACAGCCCGACCGATGGACGAGCCGCATATGGTACCATTGGAGGTTGAGGCAGAAGGGGAAGGCGGCATCCTGGTTCGGCGCTTCGGTCCGGAACAGCTGTGGGGCCACTGGGACATCGAGAAGCTGTGGGCCGCGGAGTCAATGCCCCTGACCATACGGCTGCTTATCGAGAACGGCACTGAGTCTGACTGGCCGAAGGTGACGGCGGAGCTAGCGTGTCCCAACGGATGGCACGCCCGAGGACGACAACCTCAGCACTGGACGCAGCCCCAGGTCTGGGACTGCGAGGCAGCCCTGACCTTGGGCACGATCCCAGCGTGCAGCCGTGCTGTTGCGCCTTTCTGGGTGCGCTGGCCCGCCGAACTGGCGCTGGATCTCGACTGGCACGAGGGTCCTGAGGTACCCTTCCACGCCACCACGCAACCTGGCGGCACTCTCACACTCTACGCGATCAACGCCGAAGAACCCGTGAAGGTAACGTTTATGGCCACGGTCCGGATTGCGTCGAGCGGCGGTGACGTCGTAGCGAGGTCCATCGAGATACCTGTGCGGGTACTGCCGGCTAGTGCCAGAGCCGCTGAGACATCAGCCGGCAGCTGATAGGACAGAAGCTCCCCCGGCGGGGCTGTCCCGCCGGAGGAGCGAAGCAAGGCGGCCTAGCCGCCGCGCAACTGGGCACCCAGTTCCCGCTCCACCGTTCTGATGATACGCTGCCGCAGCTTTGTGACATCGCGATCAGAGAGAGAACGATTGGGTGCCTGATAGCTAAGCGAGAAAGCCAGACTCTTCTTGCCGGATCCCACCTGTGCACCCCGGTAGACATCGAACAGCACCACTTCGTTCACCAACGGTTTACCGGCCTCACGAATGACGCGCTCCACACTCACCGCCGGCATCGCCTCGTCGACGACCAGCGCCAGATCCTCGTGGACCGGGGCATAGGGCGAGAGGGAGCCGACCTGCTTGGCCGCCTCGGCATCGGCAGCCGCCTCGAAGAGCACCTCCAAATCCCAATCCAGCAGCAGAACGGGCTGCTTCGGTAGATCGAAAGCCTCGCGCACCAGGGGATGTAGCTCGCCCAGCACACCCAACACCTGCCCCGCCACAGAGACAGCGGCACAGCGTCCGGGATGGAAGGAGGGATGGTTGCCGGCGGCCCAGGCCACCGGTTCGGTGAGGTTTAGCCGTTGGAGCAACGCATCGACGATCCCTTTCAGATCAAAGTAATCCAACAGTGGCTCTGCCGCCGCCTCACGCCACCAGAGAGGCGTCCGCGGCCCTGTCAACAGGATACTCAAGCGGCGCGGCTCCTCAACGCCGGTCTCCGCCGTCGCGGCATCAGGCTCTGCCACCTTGTAGTGGATACGGCCCAGCTCGAAGGTAGCGATGCGCGACAGATAGCGTAGATTAGCCCACGCGGTCCGCAACGCGCCAGGCAATAGCGTGCGGCGCATCTGCGACCGCTCTGGCGACAGCGTGTTTTGCAGCGCCACCGGTTCGCCCGGCAGCGTCAGCCGTTGATCGGGCTCAGGATGGAGTCGTTCTTCATCAACGGGATCGATGAGCGAATAGGTGATCACCTCGTCTAGTCCCAGCCCGACGAGCATATCGCGCAATCGATCCTCATCTTCCAGTGCCCGGTTGCGACGCAACGGGGGTATCGGTTCCTCAATCAACGTTCCGGGGAAGCGATCATAGCCATAGATGCGCCCAATCTCCTCCACCAGGTCGATCGGGCGCCGCACGTCCAGCCGATAGGACGGCACGCGCACCGTCCAAGGCATGACCTCGGCGTCGATCTTGAACTCCAGCGCCTCCAACAGTCGGATCTGCTCAGCGTGGGGAATCTCGACTCCCAGGATGCGATCCACCAGGGCCGGATCGAGTGCGATCGTTTGCACCTCCGGCTTACCTGGATAGAGGTCGGCAATCGCAGGATCGATAGTCGCATTCGTGACTGTCTGGAGCAACTCCACAGCCCGCGCAGCTGCCGGCAACGCCAGGGCAGGATCCACCTGCTTGCCGAACCGCAAGGAAGCCTCGGTGTGCAGTTTCAGCTGTTGGCTCGTGCGCCGAATGTTCAGAAAGTGGAAGTTAGCCGCTTCCAGCAGTATGGCCTCGGTCGCATTACCGACCTCACTCTCCAGCCCCCCCATCACACCGGCGATGCCCACCGGGCCCTCTCCATCGGTGATCAGCAGCATCTGATCGTCAAAAGTGCGGTCCTCACCGTCCAGGGTCGTCATCTGCTCACCGGCTTTTGCGCAGCGCACGATGATCGCCGGTTGGGACTCGCCCGGTCGGGGTTGCACTTCGTGGTAATCGAAGGCGTGCAACGGCTCGCCCAGCTCCCACATCACGTAGTTGGTAACATCGACGATGACGTTGATCGGTCGCAAACCGGCGCGCCGCAGGCGTAGCTGTAGCCACAGAGGTGAGGGTGCCACCTCGATGTCGCGAATCATCGTCGCCGTGTAGCGAGAACAGAGCTCCGGGTCGGCGATCTCCAAATCCACGAAATCACCCGCCGCCGCGGGTTCAAGGCCCAATCGCTCCGCAGCATTCAACGGATCGGCCTGCAGCGGACGACCGTAGAGCGCGGCGATCTCACGCGCGATGCCATAGACCGACTGAAGGTGCCCGAAAGGTCCCTTAATGTCAAAGTCTAGAACATAGTCTCCCAGAACCTCTACCAAGGGCAGCCCTACCGGCGTATCAGGAGGCAAGTAGAGAATATCCTCGGCCGCCTCTGAGAGCCCCAACTCCTTCTCCGAGCAAACCATAGCCCGGGACGGCTCACCGCGAATTCGAGTCTGCTTCAGTCGACTCTTGCGCCACCCTTCAACGTGGCCATCGTAAAGCTCGGCACCTTCCCAGGCGAAGGCTACCTTCAAATGTAGATTCGCCTCACCCAGTCGATCGTAGAGACTGGGTGCACCAGTCACTACGATCTCCGGTGCCTCACCACCGTAGTCAACTTCAGCCAGGACCAGACGGTCGGCGTTAGGATGCGGACGCACCGCCCGCACCTCTGCCGTGATCACCTTCTTCGGATCCCAGGGCAACTCCGCCCCCGGGTAACCGATCACCTCGATGGTCTCGACTTCGAGGCCGGCAAGATCCAGCCGCTGCCGCAGTGCCTCAATCGGCAGGTCATCCACCTGGACGTAGTCAGTTAGCCAGGACAAAGGGATTTTCATAACCTAAACTCGCTTTCTGTCGCATCATACCTTTGGCATTCTCTCGTCCTCGACAACTGGCTAGAATTGTCGCAGGAAGCGCAAGTCATTGCCATAGAAGAGCCGGATGTCTTCGACGCCGTACTTTTGCATAGCCGGTCGCTCGACCCCAAAGCCGAAAGCGAAACCACTCCACACATCGGGATCGTAGCCTCCATTCTCCAACACCACTGGGTGGACCATCCCCGCGCCGGCGATCTCCAGCCATCCCGTATACTTGCAGACAGCACACCCTTCCCCGCCGCAGAGAATACACTGAGTATCAACTTCTACACTCGGCTCTGTGAAGGGGAAATAGGAACTGCGGACGCGCACCTGACGATCCGCCCCGTAATAAAGATGCGAGAACTGAGTCACCGTCCCGATCAAGTCCGTTAGGGTAATCGCGCGTCCTACAGCAAGCCCCTCCATCTGGTAGAACTGGTGCTCGGCCCGCACGGTGATCTGTTCGTAACGATAACATTTACCGGGCAAGATAACCCGAATCGGTTCAGGATACCGCTCGCGCATCACCCGAATCTGTCCGGGCGAAGTGTGGGTGCGCAGCAACCGTCTATCTCCTGCCTGTTGGTCGTTCGTCCCCTTCACCCAGAAGGTGTCCCACATGTCACGAGCGGGATGGTATTCAGGAATGTTAAGCAGATCGAAATTGTAAGCCTCCAATTCGACATCGGGCGCCTCATATACCTCAAAGCCCATCTTGGCCCAGATGTCGTAGAGCTCACGCAGTGCCTGGATGGTCAAATGCAGGTGCCCAGGCACCATAGGACGTCCGGGCAGTGTGACATCGATCGCTTCCCTGGTCATTTGAGTCTGCAACTCAGCGTTTCGAATCTCCGCCAGGCGGGTCTCATAGGCCTGTTCCAGCAACGTCTTGATCTCATTGACGCGGCGCCCAAAAGCCGGACGCGCTTCCTTGGGCATCTGCCCCACGGTGCGCGCTTGCTGCGTGATCTGTCCCTTGCGACCCAGATAGCGATCCTCCCAACCCTTCAGCGCCTCTGTCGTCGCTGCATCAACTAGCTCCGCTAGCGCTTGATGATGCAACTGCTCCAGTGCCTCGAATGAACTCATCTGCCACCCCCTTATAGCTTTTGGGCTGATGGAATACCTATGACAAACAACCGGTACTCCACAAAAAAACGCCCTCATCCCTTGCTGGGACGAGAGCGTAACTCCCGCGGTACCACCCGGCTTGCCCCGTGTTTGCAGTACGGAGCCCCTCACACCACGGTCATCTCACTGTATGACGATGGGCTACCCCATAACGCTGGGCTTGCGGAGCCGTCTACACAGTCTCGACTTCGTCAAGATCTTCAACGGTCGGCTCTAGGGCGAACTTCGCCGGGATTTCACTGAACGTGGCTCTCAGTCACTGGCCGCGTCTCCCTGTCAGGTTCGACCCGGGTACTTCTCCCTGTCACAGCCTTTGCCAAAGCTAAGCTGACCTTATTATCCTCAGGACTTCAGAGTTGTCAAGCGCGATGACGGCTAGATATTCAGCACCTCGCGCGCCTCCTCCTCCATCATATCGACCTTCCAGAGCTCCTGACCAAGCTTGACCTCCACCGGCTTGTCCGTCAGCTCCGACGCTCGCTCCTGAACTTGGTTCATCATAAAGGACGCCATGGGGCACATCGGCGACGTCAGGATCATCGTGATCACAACCCTGTCATCCTCCACCTCGATGCCCCGGATCAACCCGAGCGACACCACATCCAACCCAAGCTCAAAATCGATAACATCCCGCAGACCCTTGCGAATCTCACCCGCATCACCCTGCATTATCTCGCTCCTTCCACCATCATAGTGGTGCTTAGTATAGCAGATATCGACATTACAACAATAAGCTCGACCAGTATCACGTTATTCCGTCAGGATCTCAGCGCCATCCTCCATCACCCGCAGCGTATGCTCCCACTGTGCTGACAGGGAGCCATCAGAGGTCACCGCCGTCCACCCATCCTCCAACACGGTAACGTGGAAACCTCCGGCGTTGATCATCGGTTCGATGGTGAAGACCATATTGGGGACGAAGATCGTACCGGTGCCCGGGGAGCCATAGTGCGGGATATCTGGCGCTTCGTGAAACTCAACACCAGTCCCGTGTCCGACAAAGGCGCGCACTACCGAGTAACCGTGGCGTTCTGCATGTGCCTGGATCGCGTGCCCGACATCACCAACGCGGCTGCCCGGCCGGACCTGCTCGATGGCTCGGTAAAGACACTCACGAGTGACCTCAACCAGCTTGCGAGCCTCGTTAGAGACCTCGCCAATCAGGAACATGCGGCTGCAGTCCCCATAGTAACCTTCAAGGATCGAGGTCACGTCCACATTCAGAATGTCACCTTCCTGCAGTACGCGCTCCGGCGTGGGGATGCCATGACAGATTACCTCGTTGATCGAGGTACAAACGCTTTTGGGATACCCACGGTAGTTCAGTGGGGCTGGTGTCGCGCCAGCGTTGACGGTCATCTCGTGGACCCACGTGTTGATCTGTTCGGTCGCAATGCCCGGGCTGATACGATCCTCCAATGCATTGAGGATGTCCCGCGTGAGGTGACACGCCTTGCGGATGCCCGCAATCTGCTTCTCCGTCTTAACCATAATCTTCCTCCGCTGGCGGCCCAACACCTTTCGCCGCGCACGCAGCCGGGTCTGGTCCTCTTTTAGATGACAATGCTTGTACTTCTTACCACTGCCGCACCAACAAGGATCGTTTCGTGATAGTTTCTGCACGCTCTGCCTACGCTCCTTCCTCTGCTGACGAGCTCTCACGACGCGCGTCCCAAAAGGCCTCTCGAAACGCCTCAAAACGCCCCTCCACGATAGAGGCACGGATGTCTGTGATCAAGTTCAACATAGTATAAAGGTTATGCATGGTCAATAACGTCGCACCGAGGATCTCCTTAGCAACTAGCAGGTGCCGCACGTAGGCGCGACTGAAATTCCTGCAAGTATAGCAGCCACATGTCGCGTCGATCGGCACCGGGTCTTCAGCGAACTGCGCGTTGCGCATATTGTACTTATCCGTTCGCAGCAAAGCCTGCCCATTGCGGGCGACCCGTGTCGGCAGAACACAATCGAAAATGTCAACACCCCGCGCCACCCCTTCCACCAGATCCTCAGGCGTTCCAACCCCCATCAGGTAGCGCGGTCTATCCTCCGGCAGCAGTGGTGTGGTCGCCTCCAAAGTCGTATACATCTCGTGCTTACCTTCACCGACCGAGAGGCCGCCGATGGCGTAGCCGGGAAAGTCAAGTGCGACCAGATGCCGGGCGCTGGCGGCACGCAAATCCGGGTAGACACCACCTTGTACGATACCGAAGAGTGCCTGGTCTGATCGATGATGCGCGACCTTACATCGCTCGGCCCAGGCATGCGTCCGCGGCAGTGCATGACGCTTTAGATAATCATAGTCATCCGGCACAGCACACTCATCTAAAACCATCACGATGTCTGCCCCCAGATTCTCCTGAATCTGCATCACCTTCTCCGGTGTAAAGCGGTGACGGCGGCCGTCGAGATGCGAGCGAAAAGTCACACCGTCATCGTCGATCCGGCGCAAGGATTGTTTGCCATCCCGACCGGCTAAGCTAAAGACTTGAAAACCGCCGGAGTCCGTCAGGATCGGACCGTCCCAGTTCATGAACGCATGCAGTCCACCCAGCGATCGGATCACCGCGTCGCTGGGCCGCAAGTAGAGATGATAGGTGTTTGCCAGCACCAAGGATGCGCCTACTTCTTGCAGCTGCTGAGGCGTCACAGCTTTGACGGTAGCCTGGGTTCCGACTGGCGCATAGATCGGAGTCAGCACCGGACCGTGAGCGGTGTGGAACACACCGGCCCGCGCAGTTCCTTCCTTTGCCGCCACCTCAAACGAGAACAGCTGATTCACACGGTACCCCTTCGTCAACCACGATAGCACACGTCCGCTATGATACCACAAAGAGGAGATGAATCACGGTGGAGAGGAAACATAGGACAGGCGGTCCTATCAGCCAGGATAGCTCAGCAACTTCGGGTAGTCTCATCGCCCCTATGTATTGTGGATGGCACTGAGGCTGCAGCACCCATCACCCACATGCGCCAGCCCGCTTATGTGAATTGCTGCGCTATCCCATCAGCCAGATAGGCATTGACATCAACGGCGCTTCACCTATACTCCGGCGAATGCGCCAAGGCAGCGGAGGATGCGCCACTGTTATGGCTTACAGTCAGCGTCAAAGGAGACTTGGTAGTAGAGGAGGTCAACAAAGCGTGAGGTACCGTGTGATCGTCAATCCAGCAGCCGGACGCGGTGCAGCGGCGGCTGCAGTGCCAGCCATACAGGCACATCTGCGGAACCTGGGGCTGGCATTTGAGCTCGTCTACACCGAGCGCCGCTGGCACGCCGCCGAATTGGCGCGGGCAGCCGCGTGCGATGGGGTTGACATCATTGTCGCCGTGGGGGGGGATGGCACCGTCAACGAAGTGCTCAACGGCCTTGTGATGGCGCGCGATGATCACCCCAGCGTTTTTCCAGCCCTAGGTGTGTTGAGCACAGGCCGAGGCAATGACTTTGCCTTTGCATTGGGCATCCCTACCGAGCTGGAGGCTGGCTGCAGAGTCCTGGCCCAAGCCCAGCGACGCCCGATCGACATCGGCTACGTTACCGGCGGAGACGACTCGGTAGGACGATACTTCGGCAACGGTGTTGGCATCGGTTTTGACGCAGTGGTGGGCTTCGTGGCCGCCCGTCAGCCGCACCTGAAGGGCTTTCTCTGCTACATCGTGGCAACCCTCAAGACCATTCTACTATACTATGAAGCTCCGCTCGTCTCAATAGAATATGCTGGCCGAAACATCGAACAACCCACGCTGATGATCTCGGTGATGAACGGACAACGGATGGGCGGCGGCTTTATGATGGCACCTCAAGGCGACCCCGCCGACGGGCATCTGAACCTATGCATCGCGCGTCAAGTGCCTAGACTCCGCATCCTGACGATGATACCGCATTTTATGCGTGGCACCCAGGCTACGCAGGCACCGATCACGACCGCCCGAACCGACCACATAGCGGTGACCGCCTTGCAGGGCAATCTGCCGGCCCACGCCGATGGAGAGACCCTGGCCACCGCCACTCAGAAGTTGGAGATCACACTGGTGCCGCAGCTAATCGACGTGATCGCGCCTACCAGAGCTTCGCAGCGAACCAAAGGGCATTAGGGAGTAGAGGGGGAGTCAGCATTAATGCCGGGCGCCCCCTGCTTAGGGGGCGCCCGGCATTCTCACCAATCCTAGCGCCCGGCGCTCGCCCGTAGGTATGCCTGACCGTAGAAGTGCCCCATTACCGCCTGTTGATAGGCGGCAGTGAAGATGAGTCCGATACCACAGGCCAACGTGCCGACGAAGGCCGCCAGCAGCCCAGCGACAAAGGTCCCCAACAGCGTCACTATGTAGGCCCCCGGCGCGGCGCGTACCAGCCCCAGAACCGATCCAAACTGCAAACCAGACTTGATGGAGCCATAGACCACCGTACGCGTCAGCGCGGCCGGCAACACCAAGCCCATCAAGAGACCGTAGAGTAAAAGCAGTAGCCCGCCACACAGGTTAGTGATCATCAACAATACATTAGCGACCTCTCTATCCATCCCCGCACCCTCTACCACTAGCGCGATCACCACCATTGGAATCGTGACAATCCAGATCGGTAGAGTGTAGACCAGCCCGACGACAAACGCCTTAAGCCCGTGGCCTAGAAAGGTACCGAAGTCCACGTCAGGCAAGGGGATGGGACTCTGGATCGCGATGCGGCGGGCCACCTCCAGTCCCCAGCCCAGCAGGTAGAGCGCACCGATGATGGGGATCAAGCCGATCAGAGCATTGATCGCCACCTTCTTAAGCCACTCGGGATCGTCGAAGACAAATGTGAAGGCCTTGCCGAAGTTCATCGTCTCTCTCCTCAAGATTGAATAAGGAACCTATTCACAGTATACGGCCATTGTGGGCAGGCACAAGCTAAACGAAAAAGAAGTCTCGCACCAAACGAAAATGCTCTGGGGACTGCTGTTAGTCCTAGCCAGCACGCAGTTTAACCACGTCTACCATGGCCTGGCCCCCCGGCGAGGGGGGGATCCGGGGGGCCACCAGCCAAGGAAAGGAGGAGAGGTGCGATGGATGTGAAGCCATCAGTACCTCAACACTTTCTATGATAGTCACTTTAGCCTCCAAACCTAGTGACGTATGACCGCACCTCGTGTGACGGAACTCCCATCGCAGATTTAGACGGCGCTACACGCTTCTGCATTCATCGATCTATGCTAAACTTAGGGTGTGCTGACAGCAAGCAGGTTGGCACACGGGGAAGCCCTCACTAAGGTAAGGAGAAACCGATGGATGCAGAAAAGGATCTACAACCGCAGGAGCCGACTACTGTGGAGGCAACCGCGAAAACGGCGTCCATGCCTGCAGAAACAGGCAGGCAAGAGGTCGTAGCCGACACCGTCAACATAATACAGGGCGGCGCCCAAACCGTTAAGGCCGACAAGGTATTCGTTGAGCAGGGAGGCATGGGTCGTGCAAAGGGCCGCTTTGTCGACGTTAAAGGAGGCGGCATCGGTATCGCACAGGGCGAGAATGTCACGCTGACCAATGGAGTGGCTGGCATTGTCGCCGCCGATCAGGTGAAGATGGAAGATGCGATGGCGCTTTTGGTCGCTGCCAACCAGATCGAAGGCGAGAAAGTCACCATCCTCTTCGATATGCGAGCTGCTGTCATCTTCGCCCTCATCCTGGGGGTCATCAGCAACGTCTTCAAACTGCTCATCCGCCGCCGCCGCTAGAAGACTGCATCACGCGAAAGCGGCGATGCCTCCTCGATTGAGGATGGCACCGCCGCCGGCTCTCATATAACTGCTGAACTGGCTCTCGCCGGTTATGCTTGTGCGGTCTCCACAACAGCGGAGAAGGCCCCCGGCTCATTCACCGCCAGATCAGCCAGAATCTTGCGATCCAGGGCGATACTCGATGACCTCAGGTCATGAATCAAGCGACTGTAGGTCGTGCCATTCTGCCGGGCGGCTGCGTTGATGCGGATGATCCATAGGCGCCGCAGATCGCGCTTCTTGTTGCGCCGATCGCGGTAAGCGTAGGCCATAGACTTCATCCACCCCTCGTTAGCTCGCCGGAACAGCTTATGGCGCGACCCAAAGAACCCTTTCGTCTGACGAACGAGCTTCTTATGGCGTCGGCGTGTTACGGTTCCACCTTTTACTCTCACAATTCACCTCAAAAAACTAAGAATTCCTCTTCATATACGGAGCCAACCTGCGTACTCGCCGCTGAATGCCCTGATCGTCGACGACGTGAAGATCGTCAAACTCAGCGCGCACCCGCCGTGGCTTCTTGCGACGAAAGTGGCTTTTCCCCTGCTTTGTCCGCATCAGCTTCCCGCTTCCACCCCGAGATACATGGAAGCGCTTCGCCGTTGATTTGTGTGTTCTAATCTTGGGCACTGACTTTCCTCCCACCTAAGTCTTTTTGGGCGCTAGCACCATCAACAGTGTCCGCCCGTCCATCTGTGGCGCCTGTTCAACAGCGGCAACATCGGACAGCTCATCAGCAATCTCCCGAAGCTGCTCCATCGCCACCTCTGGGTAGGTAATCTCGCGACCCCGGAAGCGAATTCTCACCCGCACTTTGTTGCCATCCGCAAGCCAGCCCCGTGCGTTCTTCACCTTAAACATCTTGTGATGCTCGGTCGTCTTAGGACGCAGACGAATTTCTTTGATCTCGACCTGCTTCTGGGATTTCCGTGCCTCACGTTCCTTCTTAGCCTGTTGATAGATGAACTTACCAAAGTCCATCACACGAGTCACTGGTGGCTCGGCATTCGGCGCAACCTCTACTAGATCAAGGCCTGCCTCCTCTGCCATACGTAACGCCTCCAATGTAGGCATAATCCCGAGGTTATTCCCCTCAACGTCAATGACCCGGACTTCCCGAGCTCGAATCTGGTTGTTCGCACGATACTGCTGCTTGCTGATAATGATCCCCCTTATGATTTTTGAGCAGACAAAGCGATAGGCACAAACGCCAGCGTATCATAGCACGAAAACAAGCACTGTCAAATCTCACAGCAACTTTGGGCTAGATTCTGTACGATCTCGACAGGGATCACGGCTCCGGGGGGGTAGACGTAGGATCCAAAGCTGGCGTCTCTGTCGGTGTCGGACTTGGGGTCGGAGTCGGTGAGGACGGTGGGACCTCTCCCGACGGTGTCGGAGTGGCCGTGACGGTGGGCGTAGCCGTCACTGTAACTGGAACCTCGGTCGGCGTCGGTGAAGGCGTCGGCGTTGAGGTCGCCGTTGGGGTGGCTTCTGGCGTTGGCGTGGGCGTCGGACCAAGGACCTGGACGTATTGTCGCGCTTCGAACCGCGCACCATAGCGATTGTGTGCCACGACGCGTACCGTGTAGCCTCCGGGAGAAAGGTCCTGGGGGATACTCCAAGACCCTAGCGTGCCATCCTGAACCATCGTCATATGCGGGCCGCTAATCCATCCCCAGCCCTGCGGGCTGTCGCTCACGCCGAAGGTAATCTCGTAGTGATCAAAATCCGCCAGCACCACCGAACCACGGATGTCCACGAAACCGTAGACTTCCTGGCCTGCCACCGGGGCTGTAATCTCCACCACGGGCGGTTGCTCCGCACTGGTGCACTCGCGGTCAGGAGCGATGGCGATCCCTTGTTCAATCGCCCACTGCTCAAGCCACTGCCGGCCTCGGGGGTCCTGTATACGATCTGTAAAGATAGCGACCCGCGAGATCACGTGCTCTCGGCAATATGCGTTGGCCAGCAAACCGCTATTGGCATCGATCTCCACCTCCTGCAACCACGCTTGGTCTGCACTGGGCGGCGGGCTGTCCATCGAGAAGACTTCAAAACGTCTCTCAGGACAGACCTCTGACGCCTCTGCCCCTGAGAGCACGCAGATCTCTCGCTCCATCACCCCTGCCGGTCGTGGGAAGGCGCGAACCGGGATGCCTTCGTGGGCGCGCCGCATAAAGGCCTGCCAGATGGGGCCAGCCCCAGAGGATCCAAGCACGTTAGCCATCGGAGTGTTGTCATTGTTGCCTACCCACACCCCCACCGCGAGATCGGTCGTGTACCCCACCGTCCAGGCGTCGCGAGTGTCGTTGGTGCTGCCAGTCTTGGCAGCCACAGGACGATCCGGGAGCTCAAGAACGCTCGGACAGGCGAAGACCAAGCAACGCGCCTGTCGATCCGCCAGGATGTGGGTCATCAGATAGGCCAGCTCGGCACGAATAACCTGTTCACCCTGCGGCTGCCGGTTGTCGACCAGAACCCTGCCGCCCTGATCTTCAATCCAGAGAATCGGAGTAGGATCCATCCGGAGGCCCCCATTGGCCAAGGTGGCATAAGCGCCAGTCAGTTCCAGCGGTTTCATCTCACCCCCACCCAATGTCAAGGCCAGACCATAATCGGGGCGGGTGGCATGCGGATAGTCCGGACACTCCGTCTGAGGCGTCACCAATGACTGCGCGCCGAGGCGCTCCGCCATCCGCAGCAGGCCATCGACTCCCACAAACTCCAGCGCCCTGACTGCCGGTATGTTGAGTGAGTTGGCCAGGGCCGTACGGACCGAAACCGGGCCCCGGAACCGGCCATCGAAGTTAACAGGCTCATAAACGTTGCCGGCAGCATCAGGATAGGAGACCGGCAGATCCCAAATGTTTGTAGACGGTGTCCAGCCCTCCTCGAAGGCAGCCAAATAGGTTAAGGGTTTGATGGCCGATCCTGGCTGGCGGCAGCGGAGCGTCACGTTGACCTGTCCGTGCCTCTGATCTCCGTAGAAGTCAGTGCTTCCCACCATCGCCAGGATATGACCGCTGGAGGGTTCCAGCGCGACCAAGGCACCGTTGGTGACATCCCGCTGAGCAAGGGCCGTCACTCCATTGGCGACCTCCTCTTCTGCAATGCGCTGTAGGCGCGGATCAAGCGTAGTGTGAATCCGCAATCCCCGCCCAGTGTAGAGTGCGTCTGTACCAAGGTTCTGCTCAACCCACTGGGTGATGTAAACGACGAAATGTGGCGCGGGAATCCGGTCAGTGTAGATCGGTTGAAAAGTATAGGCGTCCATCTCGGCTGCTGCCGCCACCGCCTGATCCACCGTGATATAGCCGGCCTCGACCATCAAGCCCAAGACAATCTTATGGCGATTCAAGGCTTGCTCGCGCCCACCTTGGAAAGGGTTGTAGATGGCGGGCGACTGTGGAATCCCGGCCAAAAAGGAGGCCTGGGCCAGCGTCAGCTGCGCTGCGTTGGTGCCAAAGTAGGTGCGGGCTGCGGCATCAATCCCGTAGGCCAGGTTGCCGTAGTTGTTGTTGTTGACATAAATCTCAAGAATGTCATCCTTGCTATAGCGACGCGTCAACTCAGCGGCGAGGATAATCTCCTTGACCTTCCGCGAGGCAGTCCGCTCCAGCGCCGCCTCCGGCCCCAACAGGATATTGCGCGCAACCTGCTGGGTGATGGTGCTGGCACCAGAGACCACCTCCCGCTCCTGAAGCGCCTGATAGATCGCACGGACGATGGCGATGGGGTCAAACCCACCATGCTGGTAGAAGTTTCGATCCTCCGTTGCGACCGTGGCCAACCGCAAGTAGGGTGAAATCTGTTCTAATGGAACGTAGGTTCGCCTACCGGCAGCGGGATCGATGATTTCATGGAGCAACATCCCGTTGCGGTCATAGATCTGACTGCTGGCGAAGTTGGGTTGTCGCTCGCGAAGCTCATCGGGAGGCGGCAGCTGCGCCGCCAGATAGACATATCCTACCGCCCCGGCGGCCAAGGCCAGCATAAAGAGCCCAACTGCGGACAAGATAAGTACCAAAAATACACTGGCCCACCGAACACCGCCACCCGTTCGAGAATCGCGGTCCCCGGAGGGGGGTGGCGGAGGTGGGGGCGGTTGCACGGGACGGATCGGTTGTGTCGGCTCGTCGTCATCAACATCGGGATCGTCCCACGCATAGGCCGAGCGGACCGGCTGAGAGGCCCACGGTGGCACGCGAGTCCGCTGCGTCGGCACCGATCCCTTCGGCGGCGATGTAGCGGATTCGGAGGAGGATTCGTGATCCTTAGGATGCAGGTCTGCTGGGCGCCAAGGAGACGTCGAATCCTCATCATCGCGACGTCGGGACACAGATTGTTCCGGGTCCCTTTGGTCTGGACGCACGTACGGTTTCTCCCACTCAGATGGCATAGGTGGCTTTCTCAGGCTTTGCTCAAAACAGATCGAGGCTAGCTCCCGAATCCTCAGGCGTTATCTAGCCGAGGGCGACGCGATCTCCCTCCCATATAACAGCTGCATTTTACCGTCAACCCCGCCGAAGGCAACGGCTATGCAAGAAGGGCTAGCGCAGCGATTCACCAGACAGGATAAGTGGATGTGAGGGGTGGGGCGTTGAGGAGCGGTAGCGGTGCGAATTGGGGTCGGGGTGACAAACAGATGGGTTGGACGAGTTTTGGGGAGCGA
>PWVB01000318.1 GCA_003562365.1 Anaerolineae bacterium | reverse complement strand
GGGGGTCGTCACCGCCGCTGTGGATCGGGCCGTTGAGGGCCGGAGCTTCGCCCAGAATCTCGCCACTCAGCTGGCGCAGGCCAATCTCAAGTGGACCGTTGGCGAGTTTCTCATGCTCACGCTGCTGGTCTCCATCTCTCTGGGTGTTCTCTTTTACGCACTCCAGCGCCATATCCTGATTCCGATAGGTGTGATTGCCGGCTTCTTCCTGCCGCGAGTCTACCTTGGCGCTCGTCGAAGTCAGCGTCTTAAGGCATTCAATGACCAGTTGGGGGACGCACTGAACTTGATCGTAAACTCGCTCCGGGCCGGCTATAGTACTGTACAGGCGCTGGAGGTCATCTCGAACGAAATGCCGGAGCCCATATCAGAGGAGTTTGGTCGGGTGGTTCTCGAGCTTCAGCTGGGCGTTCCTTTCGACAGCGCGATGGCGAATCTCATGCGCCGGATGCCCAGCGCGGATATGGATTTGATTATCACGGCCATGAGTGTACAGCGTGAGGTGGGCGGCAACCTGGCCGAGGTTCTGGACGCGATCAGCTTCACCATTCGTGAGCGGGTGCGTATCAAGGGCGAGATCAAGACCCTGACTGCTCAGGGCAAGATCACCGGGTACGTCATCACGGGCCTTCCCTTCGTATTGGCGGTCCTCATCTATCTCATCAATCCCGGCTTTATGGGGGTGCTGTTCACGGATGCGTGTGGGTGGCTGATGATCGGGATTGCCCTCGTCCTGATCGTGATTGGATACATCGCGGTCAACAAGATCGTAAATATCGAGGTCTGAGGAGGCGAGCCGTGGAAGTCCTGATCATCGTCGCGCTTCTGGCTGTTGCTGGGATTGCTACCCTCATCGCTGTTCAGAGCCGAGGGTCATCGCAGACGATCGAGGAGCGCCTGAATGAACTGGCGGCATTGGGACAGTCCGTGACCCTTGAGGAGATTGAGCTCTCCCAACCCTTCGCTCAGCGAGTCCTGGTTCCGGCCGTGGATGCGCTGAGCCGTTTAGCTCAGCGTTTTACCCCCCAGCATACGATAGAATCATTGCGGCATAAGCTGGAGCTTGCCGGGATCGCGCATCGAGTCAAGGCGGCCCAGTTCTTAGGATACCGAATCGGGGGAGCGTTGTTGCTGGGAACGGCATCACTCCTGGTGGTGTTTGCCTCTACCGTGCCTTTCGGCCAGCGCCTATTGATCATCCTGGTTTCCTTTGCGATGGGGTACATGCTGCCTGTGATCTGGCTGGGCAGCAAGATCTCGAAGCGCCAGCAGGAGGTGCTGAAGTCCTTGCCGGATGCGCTGGATCTTCTGACCATCTGTATCGAAGCCGGTCTAGGCTTTGATGCGGCGATGCAAAAAGTGGCCGAGAAATGGGATAATGAGCTCAGTCATGCCTTCGCCCGTACGGTGCAGGAGATGCAGTTGGGCAAGTTGCGCCGAGAAGCGCTTCGCAGTATGGCAGACAGCATCGATGTGCCGGATATGACGTCGTTCGCCGCAGCAATCATCCAGGCCGATCAACTGGGTGTCAGTATGGCAAAGGTGATGCGAATTCAGTCGGACACGATGCGGATGAAGCGCCGGCAGCGTGCTGAGGAGAAGGCGCGACAGGCGCCGGTGAAGATGATGTTCCCGCTGGTCTTTTTCATCTTTCCCACCATTCTGATCGTGTTATTGGGGCCGGCGCTGATCAGCATCAGAGATGCAGGAGTTCTGGGCGGGTTCTGAGTCAAGTCCGTGGAGGTGCCGGTGGTGTGAGAGATTTGGGCCGCACCACGAGACGGATCTACCGTGTGGCGCTCTTTTTTTCTCCTATTCCCTTGCTCCGGGAGCTGTAGGTGAGACGGGACCTGGCTTTACGATGATGGTGCGCAGCAGATTCCCCTGAACTCTCGACCTCTCTGCCTGCCTGCTGCCCTTGCTGTGCTGGTTGCGCCGGTGGCGGCCTCTGCTCCGGTGCCGCTCAGTCCCTCTGCGGGATGCCCCGGTTCACTCAGCGTGTCTTATGGAGAACGCCATCCACGACGCCATCTATGGCCTGGAGTCTTGAAGCACGCACGCCGTCGCAGTTCCTATGGTCAACAGATGATGGACACCCGGCGGCTCTGAGAGCTACACGCCACCTCCGGGCCCCGGTGCTCGCTTAGTGTGGCCTGGGAGGCGGAATGGGGGTATAATCAGTTACTACTGTCAGCGTCTAAGCTAGCGCCGTTGTTCAGCGTGTCATCCGGGGTGGTGGTATTGTTTCGTATCCGTCTGACGACTTCGCAGGCTCGACTGCAGCAAAGCACCCGCTGGGATTATGTGCCTGACGCTTTCGTCTATTCGGATCTGGACAACTTATCGGGTTTGCACGTGCTCTTGGTCGGTGACGTGGCGACGATAGCTGCTACGCTGGATGCTCTTGCTGCGGGGTTGCTGACCCAGTGTGTCAGGACTAAGACCGGCTTCACACTGAGGCACGCCGTCTAGCTGCACCTAATCTATAGGAGGATTAAAGATGGAGATGCTACAGATCAACGCTCGGAACCTGGAGCTGAACGATCGCCTGCGGGACTACGTGGAGGACAAGGTTTCGAAGCTCCACCGCTATCTTCCCAACCTTGACAATATCCGCGTTGACCTCTCCGAAAGTAATGCCAGGGACAGCTCGCGGCGGATGGTCGCCCAGATCACCATCTACGTTCCCAAGGCGATCCTGCGCGCTGAAGAAAGGGCAGGGGACATCTTCGCAGCGGTTGATCTGGTAATGGATAAGATGTCGCGGCGGGTGGAACGTTACAAGGGCCGGCAGCGCTCAACACGGCGGGCACCGGTACCGATGACGCCGGAAGCCGGGATTACAGACGACCTGGATTTCCTGGAGGAGGAGCGCGTTCCCAATATTGTACGGGTGAAGGAATTTGAGGTGAGTTCTGTTCTGCCCGAGGATGCGATCGAACAGATGGAGTTGCTGGGGCATCATTTCTTCCTGTTTGTGGACGCCTCTGATGGGCGAATCAGTGTAGTCTACCGCCGCGAGGACGGTAACTACGGCCTTCTAAAGCCGCTTTACTGATCTTCGCGGTTTGGCATCACAAGGCGCACCCAGGGGGTGCGCCTTCGTACTTGGCTTAAGGGGCTTCCGTGGCAGCTTGATCACCATCCGACGGTTTGATGATGGCCAGCTCAAGTACCTGTTCCATGGTCTCAACGAAGACCAGCTTCAGTTGCTTGCGGATCTCCTTGGGAATCTCCTGGAGATCCTTTCGGTTACGTTCGGGAAGTAGCACGGTCTCGACTCCCGCACGATGGGCGGCGAGGAGCTTCTCCTTTAAGCCGCCAACTGCCAGAATCCGTCCACGCAGGGTAATCTCTCCCGTCATCGCTACATCGCGTCGTACCGGTCGACCAGAGAAAGCCGAGAAGAGCGCTGTAGCGATCACGGCGCCGCCGGACGGTCCGTCCTTGGGGATGGCTCCTTCCGGGAAATGGATGTGGGTGTCTAACTTATCGAAAGCCTCTGCTTCGATGCTCCAGGTCTCGGCCTGTGACCGTAGGTAGGTCATCGCCGCCTGGGTGGACTCCTGCATCACATCTCCCAGCTGACCGGTCATCGTCAGACCTCCCTTGCCGGGGATCAGTGCCACCTCCACCGGTAGCATGTCGCCCCCGCCGGCGGTCCAGGCTAGGCCCATCGCGACCCCCACGCTGTCTTCAGCCTCAAGATGCTCATCCTCGAACTGAGGTGGGCCCAGATAG
>PWVB01000148.1 GCA_003562365.1 Anaerolineae bacterium | reverse complement strand
GACCTGGAGTACATCCAACAAGGCGTACAACACGGGCAATGCGCCTAACTGGCGGCGGAGTTGGGTCCGAGTGACCCGATCCACGAACCACGCCAGCGTCAGGGAACCGCGCAGTGCATGGACCACACAGCATGCCGGTAAACGCGGTGCAGCCTACGTTTCTGGCGGCGCCAGACCAGGCGTAAACGGTAGCGCCAGGTGAGTCCCGGGCTATCGTGCTGAAGGACGCCGGGCAGCGCCGGGACGGCAACCTCGGACTCCGAGCGGTAGTCGACGGGCGTGACGGAGACAAAGATGGTGATGGCCCAGAGCAGCCAGATCAGGAGTTGCTTTTGATAAGATTTCGTGGCAGAATACATATGGAATCGCCTTTCTGGATGAGTTTGGTTCGTCACCTATACTCTGCCACAGAAAAGCGATTCCGTCACTTTTCCCCCCTTGCCACCGCGTTCGGAGCGCCCGTTGCCGAGCCACCGATCAGCCTTATCTCTCTATTCGTCTGTTAAGGTGCGAAATTTAGGCTAAGATGTCCCGGAACGCACGGACTACGGACTGTTGGGCGGCCGGGAAGCCTTCGCCGGGCTCCAGATCGAGGGCGTGGCGGTGCTGCCAGGCCCACAGGATGAGGGCTTCGGTATCAGCATCGATCTCCGCCCGCCACGGGGCTATCGCTTCCTCCAGCCAGGCCAAGGGGGCGACCAGGTCATCCAAGTGACCCTGGAAGGCAAGCGCAAAATCGGTAATCTTCTCGTGCTTGAGCTCTTGTAACAACGTGATCGCTGCCGCCATCGTCTCGCGAACCTCCTTGGTTGTGGTTACGCGGCCGTGCTCGTTGATCGGCTCCAGAGCTTGACGCGCTTCGCGCCACAGCCAGCACCCGTCATCATAGAGATCGATGGCTGCTTCCTCTGCCGCCACTGCATCGTCCACCGATATCTCGACCTTTAACGGTCGGCCAGGACGCCGCTGCGGGGTCTGCCGTTCGCGCTCCGCGCGTCGGGCCCGCAGCGCCGTCTCGATCGCCCTATAGGCCGTCTGTTCTAAGCACTGTGTGATCGTGTGCGCGTCTCGGATGAGGTGGAATAGATCGGGCCACAACGGCGCGGTGAGCTGTGCGTTCTCAACCCCGGCGCGGATCCCTTTCGCGCCATCGCTGACCAGATTCTGGAACTGGATCCCGCGCTCCGCTAGATCCAGCAACGTTACTCCCCAGGTCGTCCCATCGCGGTGGTCGGCTGCGCTTAGATTCAACACCATAAATGAGTCCCTATCTACTACCGTCAGACAAGGTTGTCGACCTTGGAAGGTCTCGTCCAGTTCGCCTAACATAGGCTGCGTGGGCTCCAGGCTGGCATTGTAGTCTTCCTCCGCCGCACCGACCGCCTGCAGCGTTTCACTGATCAAGCCCTCCGAACGCGAAACACCAAACAGCAATTCCAACCCCAGTTGGATATCGCGCACACTCCCGCTCAGCACAGACAGCACCGTGATTGCGCGTCGCAGGAAGTCCCGGTCAATGATCACGGTTTCCTCCTCCGGCTGGCCCCCTGGCTTCCGCGGCGTAAGGCTTGCGATCAGCCCTTCTCGCGCGCGATCGCGCAATTCGTAGAGCATCGTCCGCGATATGTTGTACGTGTCGGCTAGGTAGGTCGCGTGTCCCCATTCGCGTTCAGGGATCGGTCGCAGCATTTCCAGCCCTAATTCCATTCGAGTTGACAAATCCAGCTCAGGTATGCGATAATCGGACATAGGGACCTCTTTTTGAGTGTAGGCGGTTGTAATGGACTACCTACATCCTAATCAAAAAGAGGTCCTTTGACGAGTATTCGACGGACAAAGTGTCAACCTATTTCTGAGCCGTCTCTCTTTTCCTATAGTCTATGATCGAGCCCTGTTCTATCGGCTATTACTCCCACGAATTTAGACGCGATTACCCTGCCCCTTGAGAACCTCATCGTTTCTGCGATAATAAAGGGGCCTCGTACTTGAGATCGTTGCGTCTGGCAAGCGTTGTCGTCTTCAGCTACCCTTTAGCACACGCTGGCGCTGCTGCGCGCACCGCAGAAGCTGGCGTCTCCAGACTTGCCAGGACGCCCCAATCATAAGGAGTTTGGTTATGGCAGATGACGTTCTACTGACGCTCGACGAGATCTTTGACATCAAAGCGGATGCCGATTGTGATGCGCATGTTCCCGGTGCCTTAAGGGATTTCCATATCTTCTTTAGGAACGGAGCCGCTACACCGGACGGCGACAATAGTCACCGAGCCGAACTGGATGCCGACGAAAGCGTGGATGACTCGCGGGGAAACGCCTCTGAATCCTCACTCAGTCTCTATATGCAACAGATGAGTCGGGTGCCACTCCTCGATAAGGAAGAGGAGATTCTGCTGGCAAAGCGGGTGGCACAGGCCCGCCAGGCAGAAGTGGCACTGATGCAGGGCGCTACAGGTGCCGAGGAGATCGCTTTGCTGGAAGACCGCGTACAGGATGGGCAGATGGCGCGCGAGAAGTTGGCCGAGGCCAACACCCGGTTGGTCGTCAGCATCGCCAAGAAGTACCGCGGCTATGGCCTGCCTTTCCTGGACCTCATCCAGGCTGGCAACGTGGGACTGCTTCGGGCTGTGGATAGATTCGATCACCGCCGGGGCTATCGCTTCAGTACGTACGCCACCTGGTGGATTCGTCAGAGTGTGACGCGCTCGCTGAGTGCTCACAAACGCACCATCCGCGTTCCGGTTCACAGAGATACTTGGGTTCGCAGAGTCAGCAAGGTGTCGACGCAGATGCAGCAGCGGCTGGGCCGCCGCCCTACCTACGAGGAGATCGCCGTCGAGATGGATGAGGAGCCTTCCAAGCTGCGGGAAATGCTGCGTTTGACCCAGCTCTCCCTGTCTCTGAACAAGCCCGTAGGGAACGATGAGAGCAGTTCTGAGTTGGGGAGCTTGATTGAGGACACTACTGTTCCCTCGCCTGCACAGACGGCGGAGCTAGGGATGCTTTGGGAAGAGCTCGAGAGCATGCTGGAGTCGTTGTCGCCCCGAGAGGCGTGGGTCTTAAGGATGCGGTTTGGCTTACAAGGCAAGCGCAAACATACGTTTAAGGAGCTGGGGCAAAAGCTCAATCTGTCCAAGGAGCGTGTCCGACAGATTCAGAGCAAAGCGCTGCGCAAGCTGCGCCATCCCACCTTCCGCCGCCATCTGGAAGGCTACTGGTAGACTGCCGCGATCTGCGCCCCGAAATCGGCGATGCTGAACCGCAGCACGTCCGGCGCCAACACCTCGACCACGCTGCCTAGTGGCAGCAGCCGCGCGCGTGCCGTCTCCAGGCTCTCAAAGACCAGGTCGATCGTCACCCATCCCCGGGCATCAGGCTGGCCGGCAGTTGCCAGCGCATCACGGTTCCGACTGCCGAGGTAGAAGACCAGCCAGTCCTGGTAACCAGACGCTACACGCGCTTGTACGTTGTACCCAGCCTGCTGAGCGTGTCGGGCGGCATACTATGTCTGCCAGAACGCTTCCAGGTCAAAGTCAACAGGCCTCGTGAATGACGTGTCAGTCGCGTGGACGTCCAGGAAAGCCGCGACCTGGCGTGCCCTCACTCGGCCTAGAGGGGCGTATACCAGGTACCAGACCCTGGCCTTGACCACCAGCCGTTATGGATCGACCCGGAGCACGACCTCAGTAGAGAAGGGTGATTGGTAGGTGAGTACCAGGTGGTGATCCATAACGGCTGGTGGTCAAGG
>PWVB01000402.1 GCA_003562365.1 Anaerolineae bacterium | reverse complement strand
AGGTGGGGCGCGCCGAGGAAGCCTCTTGGGATGGTGCGGTTGCGTCGGCGATTGCCGCCTATCAACAAGCCCTTGATCTGGAGCCGAACCAAACAGAATTATACCTGGAGCTGGCACGGTTGCTGATCTTCCAAGGGCAGCCGGAACGGGCCCTGGAGATGGCACGCCAGGCGCTGACACGACAACCAGGGAGTGCGCGTGCGTGGGCGATGCTTGGCTTGACCTACAACTGGCTGGGTATGTCGGGACAGGCGATCACATACTGCAGAAGGGCAATCGAGCTTGATCCGACACTTGCAGAGGCTTACGCTTATCTTGCAGTGGCCTATATCGATGCCGGCCAGTGGTCCCCTGCCAACGAGGCGATTGCGACAGCCTGGGAACTGGATCCGACTGACGTGACGGTCCTTCGCAATCGAGCTTACGTCCTTGAGGGACAGGGAAACTATTCTGGTGCCATTGAAGGCTACAGGGAAGCTTTGGCCGTCAACGACAGACTGGTTGACCTTTATCTTGGCATCGGTAGGAATGCTGCTGCCTTGGGCAACCTGACACGGGCCCGGGAGGCGTACGAGGCTGCAGTCGAGATCGATCCGGAGCATTCCATTGCCTGGAATCGGCTGGGTCTGACGGAGCTGCTTGTCGGCGACTACCCGGCTGCCCGCGCAAGCCTGGAGCATGCCCTAAGGCATAATCCGAGAATGGGTGAGGCTTACGGCAATCTGGGCACGCTCTATTTTCATCAGCGCAACTATGAGGATGCAATCCAGGCTTTCAGCTCGGCGATTCGATATGGCGAAGCGCGATCTCGAAGACGGACGGTGCTTTTTGTGATCACGATGGAGGACATCGACCGTATTGGTCTGGAGCCCAGAGGAACGGAAGTCGCCCATGCCAAGTTCGTTCATCCGTTCCAGTTTGATGTGCCGCTGCGTGGTCAGTTTGAGACAGCAGGTGGGCAAAACGATGTACAAGGACAGATCAAGCTTGACGTGATGACAGGAAGATACGAGGCTTCGGTCATAGGGATTACTCCCGCGCCCTCCGGAAAGGTCTACGTTGGCTGGTTCCGGCAGCTTTTTGCGCCCGAAGGACACTTGATACGCACTGAGCCTATGTTCGCAGCACCCGATGGTCGCCTGGAGATAAGCAGCGAGACCGGAGTCGTGAAGGGCCCACCCATCTACAGTTACACGACCTATGCGCTGACCTATTATCTGCTGGCTGAATGCGATCGCGCATTACCTTTGATCGACATCGCCCTTAGACTCAATCCGGTGGATGAGACGGCGCTTAGGACCAGGGACTTCTGCCGCTGATGATACTGAACGCTGATAGCAGCGTCCCCGGCGACAAAGAAGCAGCGCGAGCCCGGGGAGGCACGATGTCGTCGAGGCAGCCCGTCCCGTCTGTCTCTGATGTCCGTCCCATACCATTGCCGGGCAGGCCACGCGTAGCTCGTTCAGGTGCTGCGCCGGAAGCAAGTGGAGAGGCGGCCATTGGCTTGGTGTTTGCACTACTGGCCATCGCTCTGATCTATCGCGCTCTTCTGACGGGCAGGGTGGTAGCAGGCGGCGATCTGCAGCTCTACTTCTATCCCTATTGGGTGGCGATGGTCAGAGCCATCCGTGATGGGGGGTCGATGTTCTGGAACCCTTTTCTCTTTGCAGGCGCCCCTCTGCTGGCTAATTCCCAGGTCGGGGCACTCTATCCGCTCAACTGGCTCTTCTGGTTAACGGTTCCTAACTCGTTATCAGGGGTAGCCAGTGCCCTTACGTGGAGCGTCGTCCTGCATCTATGGCTAGCGGTCTTCAATGTCTACCTGCTGGTACGGGATCGGGGCTGCAGTGGCTGGGGAGGCGCCTTAGCGGGCCTCGTCTATGTGGGCGGCGGCTTCGTGGGTGTGCACGTCGATCATCTCAACCAGTTGCAGGCGCTGGCTTGGCTGCCCCTGCTTCTGCTGTCCTCAAAAGGCCAACGACGTTTCCGCTGGTTAGGTGGAAAAGTTAGGTTGCCGCGAGCCCTCTCGATCCTTGCCTACGCGATGATCTTATTAGCAGGCCATACGCAACTGGCCTTTATTGCCTTGATAGGATTAGCGACTTGGCACGCTGTGCTGCTGATCCACACATCCTGGCGAGGATTCCACGCAATCACGGTCAGTCGGTCGCTTCGCGGACTGACGATTTGGTTAGCCGGCTTGCTGCCCTTTGCTTTGGCTGCCCTGCTAGCTGGCGCTCAGTTACTGCCAACTCTGGAGCTTGCTCTGCTTTCCGGACGAGGTACAGGATTTGAGTGGCGGGAGGCGCTTTCGTTCTCGATTTCTCCATGGCAGTTGCATCGGGCTCTACTGCCACCCTATTTGGCCGCCCCGTTGCTGCCGGAAGGGGTGGCTTATCTCGGCACAATACCCTTGTTCCTGGCTGTTCTGGGCATTTTCCACGTGATGCGTCAGCGCCAGCGGGTGGGGCTCGCTTCGCTCAGTCTCATGGGAATGGGGATAGTGCTGGCTGTAGGTGGATTCAATCCCCTATATTTGCTGGCCGTGCGCCTCGGTGTACCGGGATTCGCCCACTTCCGCGCGCCCGCGCGGTTCCTGGCTCTGTATACGTTAGGCAGCGTTCTTCTGGTTGGTGTAGGGCTCAGCCAGTTGCGCATCTGGCTCGCCAATGTGGTTAGCACCAAGGCTCGAGTTCGTCGGTGGCGAATCGTCAGCCTCCTGCTGGTGGTGACCATCGCGGATCTTGCCTTCGCGGCAACATGGCTGCCGCACGCGAAGGCGACTACCCCGCGGGCTTACACAGACCTGCGCCCAGCAACGGCGCATCTTGTGACGGCATCCCGACAGGCACAGGCCGAGGACACCGCTCCAGCACGCTTCTTGAGTATGTCGCAGACGCTTTTCGAACTCGGTGACAAGGCTGAGATTGAGGCTGCCTATGCCGGGACGCTCTCCTCAGAGGCGCTATGGACGTATATGGTCGCTACGAAACAGCGCGAGGTCCTGGCGCCTAACTTGCCGCTGGCCTTTGGAGTCCATGCTGTGGATGGCTACGATGGAGGACTGCTGCCGCTGCGTTCCTATCGGCAATTCTCCGAACTGCTGCTGCCAGGGGGCACTCTTGACGGACGCTTGCGGGAGAATCTTGCCGCTCTACCTGAGCGTCGCTGGCTGCAACTCTTGGGTGTGCAGTATCTGTTAACTGATAAGATCGCCGATGTCTGGCGCGATGGTGTACTTTTTGACCTTCAGTTTCAACCGCTGCTGTCGCCCGACACAGCATTGACCTTGGCCTGGGTACCCAGCCATTTTCCGGCTAATGCCTTAGGCCTGCTGTACTCAGGTGGCGGTGGTGAGGTATTGCTAACCTTCGAGGGCCATCGTGAACTCACATACACTTTGCCGCCCGCCTGGGAAGAGCCGGCTATCCGTTGGTTGTCCTGGGAGGAGGCAAGGGTCTTGCATCAGATCACGATTCACGGTGGCTCGGACGCACTCCTGCTGCTTGGGGCTAGCCTGCGTGATACGCGGTTGGACGCTTTCTACCCTCTGGTGCTCTCCGATTCCTACCGGCTGGTCCATTCCGGCGACGTGAAGATCTACGCAGATGTGAGTCCCCCCCAACGCACTTTTCTTGTTCGTGACTGTCGGCAGGCGGGATCACAGGAGGCGGCTCTTGCGCTGATGCAGGACGTGGATTTTGATCCTTTTCAAACCATCGTGCTGGAGACTGATTATGGGGTCGGGCTGGAAGGGTGTGGTGAGCCGGGCCGGGTTGATGACGTTGATGGTGAAGAGAGTGTTGTCGTGGTGAGTTACGCCGCGACGGAGATCGTGCTAGACGTTGTGGCGACGGCTTCAGGCTTTCTGGTGCTTGGGGATGCCTGGTATCCGGGCTGGCAGGTACAGGTTCAACCCGCCGGGCAAGACTCCTCTGAACCGTGGGTGGATCCTCTACGCGCCAATCTCATGTTCCGTGGCGTGCCAATCGAAGCCGGACAGTGGCAGGTCACCTTCTCCTACCGTCCGCGTTTGATGACGCCGGGCATAGCATTGAGTCTGTTAGGCGGCTTGAGTCTTCTGGCATATGCGCTATATTTGGATCGATAGTATTTAGTTAGAGAACGGGTGTCAGCGTCCGGCGGTATTAACCGAAAGGTTGTGGTTATACCCCGTCATTTTAACTGTTTTTATGTTATAATCTACATATCATCTTGGTCCACGGTCATCCGGCTTCGTACGATGAGACAGAGGTGATCCGATGAAGATCCTATACATTGAAGATAGTCCTTCAAATCGTTTACTGGTGAAGCGCATCCTGACAGCCGAGGGATACGACGTGCTTGAAGCTGGCGATGGTTCGAGCGGTATCGACATCGCAAAACGCGAGCGACCAGGCCTCATCCTTATGGACATGAATCTCCCCTGTGTTGATGGCTATGCATTAACGCAGCAGATTTGCAACGATCCGGAGTTGGCGGGCATTCCGATTGTAGCAGTTACAGCAAATGTGATGCACGGCGATCGCGAGAAGACTCTCGAGGCTGGCTGCGCGGGCTACTTACCCAAACCCATTGATGTCGACGAGCTACCGGCACAGGTAGCGCGTTTCTTGACTGCGAAGCGCTAGTCAAGTCGCTGTGTGGGTCACCAGGACCTTAGGACAGAACCATGGAATGGGAAGCTACACCGCCCACTGAGGCGATGATTCTCATCGTCGAGGACAATCTGAGTAACTTCATCTTGATGACCCGACTGCTAGCCTTTTTGGGTGTTAAGAAGTGTGAATGGAAGGCCTCGGGGTGGAAAGTCCTGGAATTCGCCGAGACGCTGGGCAAGGTGAACCTGATATTGATGGATATTGCGCTACCCGACGCTGATGGGTACCAGTCTCTGAGTTCGTTGCGTTCCGATGAGCGATTCCGTGATGTGCCCATCGTTGCCGTCACGGCTGATGTGTCGTCTGAAAACTATCGACGCGCTCAGGAGGCGGGTTTCAACGGTTTCATCGGTAAACCTCTCGACCCTGACCGCTTTCCGAGTCAGGTGCGACGATTGCTGCAGGGTGAGGAGGTATGGGAGCGAGCATAGTCGACGAGAAACGCCCAGAGAGCTGGGCGATTCCACGTGTCGCGCTCTCTGAGGGACGGGAGCGGCTGATGGAGCGAAGCTGTCCGACTCCGGGGATGCGGGGGGGATTGGGCCGGACGCTGCTTACGGCCTTCTTGATCCTCACCATTTTGCCCTTGGCTGTCATTGGAGGCTACGCAACACAGCAGAACCGGCGACATATGGAACACGAAGCTGCATCTCGCCTTGTCGCGGTGGCGTTTCTCAGAGGAGAAGCCCTCCTGCGCTGGGTCGAAGCCAACCAGGTTATCCTGATGTCGTCGATGAACGATTTGAGTGCCGCAGGTGGACCAGTGCCGCTGGAATCCGCATCACCTAGCGATGGCATGACCTACAGTCGTTGGTGGGCTATGCTGATACAGCGGTTTCCGGACCTGGATGGCGCGGCAGTTCTCTCGCCCGACCTGGAAATGCAATGGTCGAGGGGGTCCTGTCGGCTTCTAGCGGCGAACATCGCTAGTCAGGGCACGGTGCCGTTAGGCTCGCTAATGCTAGCATACTCTGAGGTTGAACAACCGGACGCCGCTGCAGTGATTGCTCGTCTGTCATCCGGGGGATTAGCGATGGTCTGCTTGCCGGGAGAGGTCGTTGAGAGGGTCCTGGAGACGGATCTAGGTGTTGGTGAGACAGGTCGGGTCAGACTCGTCACTCAAGCCAAGCTCTGGCCCAGTGGCGATCCAACGCCGGCGTTTGCTGATGCGGTACCTTCGCCTTATCCGTTGGATGCAGATGCTGCCACCGATCTATACCAGGACGCAGATGGTGAGTGGGTCATAGGGGCATACTATCCCTTGCCGGATTTTGATGGTGGCATCCTTGTCGAACAATCTCGTGGTGAGGTCCTATCATCTACTGAACGCATCGCTGGGGCTTTAATCGCGCTAGTCTTGGCCGTAGCGCTGGGGACCACCGTGATTGCAGCGATCGTGATTCGGCAGATCACGCGGCCGGTGATTGATCTAACAGAATCGGCGTTGGCGATGGCCGCCGGCGATCTGGATCAGCATTTGACGGTGCGATCGCGAGACGAGATCGGAATTCTGACTTACGTGTTCAACGAGATGGCTGCTGAGTTGGTCTCCCTTTACGATGACCTGGAGGCCAAAGTTGTGGAGCGCACCAAGCGACTCCAGCAAGCCAACTACCAGATCCAACGGCGAGCATTGCACCTTCAAGCTAGTCAGGAGGTGAGCCAGACGATCACATCGATACGTGATCCGAATGCTCTGTTGGAGCAAGTCACAGACCTGATTCGCAACCATTTTGTCTACTCCTCAGTTGCAGTGTACCTGGTTGCTCCCGGTGGCCGAGAGGCGTGCCTGCAGGCTTGCAGCCCAGGTTGGGCTGCTTCGCGGCAACACTTGACGCCCGAGGATGGCCCGGCGGAGGCGTTAGATCGCTGTGCTGGCGAAGAGCAGTTCATCACAGACTCCGGAACCTGGCTGATGAGATTGCGGGCCGGTGATGGTTCGGTTGTTGGTCGCGCGATTCGGAAGGGAACATCACAGATCCGAAGCGATACCGTCACTACAGGCATTCCTGAACCGGCATCCGATGACCCGTCAGAGACGCAGTGGGAAGCCGGATTACGCGTCCGTGTGCGAAGTCAGGTGGCAGTTCCTCTCCGGATTGCAGCTCTGGAGAATGATGGGACATGGTCGAGCTCAGAACCGGCGTCCGAAGAGCGTATCGCCGGGGTGATTGCCGTCAGGACAACAGCTCACGAGGAGGTCCAGCGAGATGAGCTGGCAGTGCTCGAGGCCCTCGCGAATCAAGTGAGCATCGCGCTGGAAAACGCTCGAGCGTACGAACGCGAGCAGCAGGCGATGGCGCAGCTGGAGTCAGCTGAGGCCTTCAAAGCGCGCTTCCTGACCAATATCTCACGGGATCTGATGGGGCCACTGAACACTATTCTGGGATTCTCGCGATTGCTACTGAAGGGTATCGATGGCCCACTGAGTCAACGGCAAGCGGATGATCTTGAACGCATCCACCACGATGGCCAACACCTGCATGTCCTGATCAACGATATCTTGTCGATTTCTGAGATCCAGGCGGGTCTTCTGGCGTTGCGGCTGCAAGCGGTCGACCTGAAGGAACTGCTAGATGGGGTGATGCCAACGGCGCGTGCCCTGGTCCGGGGCAAGGATATTGAGTTGGGCCAGGAGATTCCGACAGATTTGCCTAGGTTGCACGCTGACCCTGGACGACTCCGCCAGGTCCTCATTCATCTGTTCACAAATGCGGCGAAATTCACCGAAGCTGGGGAGATCGGTGTCCGAGCCTGGGCCGCCGAGGATGAAGTCTACGTCAGCGTCAGCGACACAGGCATCGGCATTCCTGTCGAGGATCGGGAACATGTCTGGCGGCGATTTGAGAAAGGGCGAGGCCGGCAAAAGGGGGAGCAGCATCTCGGCTCCGATGGTGGCCGGGGGATTGGGCTGGGGCTAGCTCTGTGCAGAGAGTTCATCCAGATGCACGGGGGGAGGATATGGGTTGACAGTGAAGTGGGCGTCGGCAGTGTCTTCACGTTCTCCGTGCCCATACACCAAGTTGGCGGCGAGTGTTGATTGGGTTTCTGAGACGGTCAAGTCTCTGGTTCGAAGGTGAGGGAAATGCACCAAAAGACAGACGAGACGAACATCAAGCGGCCTGATTCAGCGGTTGCCGCTGATACGCGGTTGGTTGAGCACATCAGGCACGACTTGATGCGGCGAGTCATCGGGGTTGCTTTGTGGATCGCTCTTCCGCTGCTAACGCTGAGTGTCGTCGATCTACTCATCGTCTACCGAATCAATTCGAGCGAACCGGCTTGGATGAGCTTCCTGTTGATGGTAGCCGGGACGGCGCTAGCGTTGCTCCTGATCGGCAGACTGGCGCCGATAGCCCCGCGTTGGCGCGCTTGGATGCTGCCTGGAGCGCTGTTCTTGATGGCATTGCTGGATCTGGCAGGCCGCGGTTGGGGCGGAAGCGCACGTGTCCTGTTACTGACGTGTGCGGGTGTTGTCACCGTATTTGTCGGAGGGGGCGCGGGTATCGTTGTGGTGGCAATGGCGTGCGGACTGTTGCTTATCTACGCGGCAGGGATCCACGGCCTGGTGCCGACCGTCCAGCTGGCGATTGGAACAGCGGCAGAGGCTGCTATGCCCATAAGTGGCCTGATGGCGGAGTGGGCATTCTTCGGTCTGCTGGCGACCTTGACCGTCGGTGTGACACACCACCTCGTCGATAGCCTCATCGGTATGCTGGGTGAGACGCGCGGCCGCGCCGAGGCTAACGTACAGAAGTGGAACACGCAGCGGGTGAAGGTCGCACCTCTCGAGACCGCGCTGTCACAGGAGTCGCAGCGTGCCTCCTATTTGGATGCTGCACTGACGGTTGCCGGTCGATATATTGCGGCACCTAACGTTGGCGTGCTTCTGAATGCGGCCGCGGAGGCGATTGCGGATCAGTTTGGGTATACGGACGTTTCCGTCTACCTCGTGGAGGACCAGGGGGAGTGTTTTACGCTACGCGCATCTTCCTCAACAGAAGGGAAGAAAATGGCGCTTCGGGGTCAGCGCTTCCGGCGAGGTGACCTCAGCCGGGTCGGCTGGGTTGCTGAGCATCATCAAGCCTGGCTCCCAAGTGCAGTTGATGAACCCGCGCTTCTGGACCGACCGGCCGACGACACAGCGGTTTCCTCGTTGGCGACCCTACCTCTTCTTTCGGATGGCCAGCTTGTGGGTATTCTTGACATCACAACGGCTTCTGGTCCGCAAACCGAAGACGGGCTGTCCGAGGGAGCGCTTGAAAGTCTATCGCGCCTCGCAGAGCACCTTGCTCTAACGATCCAGACTGCGCGAAGGTTCAGCGATGAAGTTGCCTTGCTCGAGGAGGCGAGTCCTGGGTACCGGCTGGCCGAGCAGTTGGTCAGAGCACGCACGGAAGCCGAGGTCTGTGAGAGGGTGGTGGGGGCGCTGCTGACATTTGATCCAAGTCGCGTGCTTATGGTTCGGGCGCCCTCAGGCAAATTGGGTAGCGGGGCAGGTCCAGGATCGGGAGTCCAAGTGGTGGCAGAGGCGCTCCCTCAGTTCACTCTGGGCTCGTCGGAGGTTGTCGACGAGCGACTGCACCTGATGGAACGAGATCTTGTCACGATGGATCCATCCAGCCTTGTGGATTTCGTCCTTCTGGCTCTCACACTAGAGGCGCCACTCTGGCTTGAGGATCTGGGGAACCTGCCCGCGACGCTGAATCCCGAGGTGAAAGGGGCTCTGCTTTCCTTGGCCGAGGACACTGACGTTGGCGGAGTGGTTTTCATTCCGCTTCGCGCAGACGCGGCGGTTCGGCCAGGCGGGACGTCTCGTCGGTCTGCAGTGGGTGGTGTTCTTGTGCTTTACCACGATGTCCACCGCTTTGTTTCGCAGGAGCAAAGACTGCATCAGTTCCTCAGCGAACTGGCGGGCATAGCTCTGGTACGTGCACAGTCGCTAGAAGCGCTGCAGGCGCATCTGGATCGTGAGCGTAGTATCTCAGAGATCGGTGGACAGATACGGCGCTCAGATGACGTGGATATGATCCTCCGTACCTCAGTGCGGGAGTTGGGTAAGGTGCTGCGGGCTGCAGAGGGAACCATCACCTTGCACGCTGGTGGGTCCGCGCCAGGGACTGTTGAGGCGAGCGAGCGAGGCACAACGCCCAATTCCGTTGGGGCTGCAGATGGGTCCCTGTGTGCCAATGAGACCGCAGCTTCCTCGCGGGCCGCTGCTGGTGGCTTCGATGATCTGGAGGGTCTACATTCCGCCTTCGATCAGATGACCCGAGGCTTGCGAGAATCACACCGAGAGCTGGAGGAGCAGGTAGCGGGACGCCTTGCGACACTGCGGCAACGCTTGCGGTGGCTGGCTGCAGCGTTGCATGTCTCGTCAGCAGTAGCTGCTATTGGGGAGCCTTCAGCGTTGCTGGACGAGGCGGTGGCGTTAATCTCCCAGCATTTTGAGTGTGAATCTGCGGCGCTTTTCTTGTGTGACGATGCCGGCGTTCATGTTGAGCTGCAGGCGGCATTTCCCAGAGCTGGCGCGTTCGAAGTCTCTGATAACAGAAGGACCCGCATAGGTCGGGGAACGGTTGGTGGGGTGGCGCAGTCGGGTGAGCCAAAGATCACGATGGCGGTGGCGCAGGACAACGTCCAGAATGAGGGCGCCTTACAGCCGCCAGATGCCCCCCCGGAAGCTGTGCCTTCGGACGTAGCGCGGATGACCCTGCCCCTGAAACTGGGCGACGGAGTCATCGGGGTTTTGGATGTACGGTCACGGCGCTCCAGACCCTTCTCCGGAGAAGACCTCTTGGGTATGCAATACGTCGGAGATCAGATCGTCCGGGCCATCGACTGCGCCCGGATATCGGAGGCACACGGCCAGCTGCTGCAGGCGCTACAGGCACGGAACAGCGCCCAGGGCGTGACCATCCGGCAACATCTGGGGAGCGCGACACCTGGCTATCGCTATACCGGATTCGGGGTGACCCCATTCCAGCCTACTGATGCCGCTGAGCCGGTTGACGCATCACAGATCGTTGATGCGGAAGGAGAACGGCGGTTAGTCGCGCCGATCATCGCCGGCGACCAGGTGCTAGGAACCCTCGTCTTCGAGCAACAGCCTGAGGATATCCCGTGGGGATCAGAGGAGCTTGAGCTGGTCAACGCGGTATGTGTGGATATCGGTCAGGCATTGGTAAACGCACAGCTGCTCAGTGACAGCCGGGTTCGGGCTGAACGCGAGGAGCTGCTGCGGTACATCGGCACACGTATGCGAGAGACTTTGGACATAGATCTCATCCTACAGACCGCACTACGGGAGATCGGTCAGAATCTCAGTGTCTCCAGTGTTGAGGTCCGAATGCAAGGTGCCGAGAGGAGTGGCCCCTATGTTTGACTGGCTGAAGTCGTCATTTCGCCCTCCGGTCTTTGAGGCGGAGGAGAAAACGCGTGAGGCGGCACTCGCGCATCTGATTGCGTGGATTGTTGGAGTGCTATCGGTGGCCTATGCATTCCTACCTATGCTCGTGGCGCCGGAGAGGACCGCTCCACCAGTCGCTTTAGCCGCGCCACTGGGCGTAGGTGTGATGAGCTTTGTGGTTGTATTTCTCATTCATCGTGGCTCAATCAAGATTGGCAGTGGCCTGTTGGTCCTTTCCGTTTGGCTTGGCTTTGTTGTGATGGCTGGCAGTATGGGTGGGGTCAGGGATCCCAGCTTCGCAGGTCTGATACTCGCGGTGGCGCTGGCCGGTCTGCTGATGGGCAAGGCGATCAGCCTGGTGGTGGTGGTGATGAGCTGCATGGCAGGCTGGGCACTGGCGGAGGCCGAGGTCAACCAAGTGCTGTCGATCGGTCATTACACCCCAGAGGTGGTGGCGCTGAACTACGCCGGCCTGTTTATCCTGGCCGCTGGGCTGGTGGCGGCAGCAGACGCTGGCTTTGGGTGGCTGCTTGGCCGTGTTCGTGAGAACGAGCGTGACCTGCGTGCCCGCAACTGGGAACTCCAGCAGATGCGTGATTCGCTGGAGGTGCGGGTTAGCGAACGCACCGAGGATCTCAACAAACGCTCTCGGTACCTTGAGGCGGCCGCACAGATTGCCTATGCCGCGGGTGAAATACTCGATGTGGAGACGTTGATGAGCGAGTCAGTCGCGTTGATTCGCACGGCTTTTGATCTGTACTATGTAGGTCTATTTCTCGTAGACGGAACGCAGGAATGGGCGATTCTACGGGCGGGTACCGGCGAGGCGGGACGCAGGATGCTGGCTCGGGGACACAGGATCCGGGTAGGGGAGGGCATGATTGGCTGGTCGATCGCGCACGCTGAGGCCAGGTTTGCTCAGAACGCCCAGGAGGACAGTGTGCGGTTGGCACCCCTGGATCTCCCAGATACCAAAGCCGAGGCTGCACTGCCACTGAGGGTTAGGGGGCGAGTCATTGGGGCCTTGACGGTTCAGAGCGCTGCACCAGCATTCTTTGATCAGACCGCGGTGACTGTACTGCAGACACTCGCCGACCTCCTGGCTGTCGCGCTGAACAACGCTGAGTTGTTTGAGGAGAGTGAACGAGCTGCCGTGGCGGTGCGCCATGCCTATGGTGAGATTGCCTCAGAGGCGTGGGAAGAGCTTCTGCGGAATCGCGGGGTGTGGGGGTATCGGTATGCGGATGATGTCCTCCAGCCACTGGTGGATGACTATGATCCTCTGACGGAGCAAGCTCTGGAGAAAGGGACTCCTGTACAGAGCCAGCGTGACGATGGATACCGGTTAGCCGTTCCGCTGCGAGTGGGCGATCGGATCATCGGTGCCATCAAATATCAACGCCGAGCTGCCGAAGGGCCCTGGGCGGCAGAAGATATTGAGCTGCTGAGCGCGCTGACCGAACAGCTCTCGCAGGCGTTGGATGGCGCCCGGTTGTATGAGCAGACCCAGCAGCAGGCCATCCGCGAACAGCGGATCAACGACATTGGTGTCCGATTCACCAATGCGGTGGATGTTGAGGCGATGCTCCGGATAGCAGTTCAGGAGCTTGGACGACTCCCAGGTGTGTTGGAGGCCTCGGTCCACGTCGATCTACCGAGTCAAGGTCAGGGGAATGGTGCGATCTGAGGCGAAGCTGAGGTAATCGATGAGATCTGGCGACGAGAGTGCGATCCGAACCATTCCTAGTTCTATGGCCGACGAAGGACGCCAACAGCGGCTGGAAAGAGCACTGGCCGTCAGCCACGGCACTGTTGGAGTATTGGTCAGCGACCTGGATATTCAGATGGAGCAGGATTTCGTTAGAGGCGTTATGGAGGCGGCTGCGGAGCTGGATATTAGTGTGCTGTGTTTTGTCGGAGGCACTCTGGGCAGCGAGGTGCCTAGCGACACCGTCTTCAGCCTGCCCACAGCTGCCACCGTGGATGGCGTGATCATCAGTGGCCCAGTAGGCCACTTAGCTTCACGCGACACTCTCAGGCACTTCTGTGATCAGTATGCCGAACTGCCGGTGGTGACCTGGGCATTGGATGTCGAGGGGCTACCGCAGGTGGTGTCTGGCGGCTCGATGGGGGTCCATGCGGCGGTCTCGCATCTGGTTGAGGTCCACGGATATCGTCGCATAGCCTTCATCCAAGGCCCCAAGGTGCAATCTGAGGCCAGGGATCGCTACCAGGCCTATGTTGCTGCGCTCGACGATCACGGCATCCTCGTCGATGAGAGTTTGGTCAAGGCAGGAGATTATCTAAGGCCGAGTGGTGCCGCCGCTATGCGGGCACTGCTGGACGGCACCAACGGACCGGAAACGGATAAGCCGGGCAAGGATACACCAGCGTGGACGTCAGTCGACGCGGTCGTTTGCGCGAACGATGAGATGCTCCTAGGCGCCTATGACGTGTTGATGGCACAGGGCATCCGCGTACCCGAACAAATTGCACTCGTTGGCTTTGACGACATTTCGTCAGTTCGCTACCTTTCTGTGCCAATGACCACCGTACGACAGTCCTTCCACGCCATCGGACGCATGACGCTCGAGGCGCTTCTCAGGTGCCTCGCCGATGAGCCAGTGGCAGAGACAATTGCTGTGCCGGCTGAGTTGATCGTGCGCCGTTCCTGTGGATGTCCTTCACAGGGCGTCATCGGCGCTGCTGTCAGCGTTCAATCTCAGGGTGACATTGCTCAAGAGCCCGATGATGATCTAGATCTCGATATCCCGACTTCGTCCCACATGGATGTCCCGCCCGACATTCCCGCTGCAGTCT
>PWVB01000048.1 GCA_003562365.1 Anaerolineae bacterium | reverse complement strand
TACCGACTATTGGGTCACCGACGTGCGCCATATCCAGCCGATCCCTGAGGGGGTCTCCTTCGAGGTGGGTTGCCTTTACGAGCCGTTGGGCTGCGCTGCCTGGGCGGCGATCCACATGGGCGTGCGACTGGGCGATACCGTGGCGATCAACGGCGTCGGCTTTGCGGGCAACATTATGTTGCAGGGTGCGCTGAAGTCGGGCGCCTCGCTGGTCATTGCGATCGACGTCGTGCCCGCTAAGCTCGAGGTGGCTCAAGCGCTGGGTGCCCACGTCGTGATCAACGCCGCGGAGGACGACGCTGTCGCTACGGTGGACGAGATCACGAAGGGCGAGGGCGTGGACGTCTCCGTCGAGGCCGTGGGGGGCACGGGAGTCGGGATTAGGCAGGCCGTGGCGATGGTGCGCCACAACGGGATCGTCGCCCTCTACGGCGACAGTTACGCGCCTATAGACGGCTTCTGCTTCCATCGCTTCCACGAGGATGGGCTGGAAATCCGCAACCTCAACGCCGTGCATTACACCAAGCTGCGGTCGGTGGAAACGATGCGTGAGGCCTACCGGGCCGTCCGACGCGGCGTTTTTCACATTGACCTCATCCTGGAGAACTCGGTGCGCTATCCGTTGAGCGAGATCGGGGAGGTGTTCGCCCGCGAGTCGGCGGACCTCGACACACAGGGATCGCTCAAGACGATCCTGGTCCCGTAGCTTGTGGGATGGGGGCCGCCGTGGCCCACTATCGTCCGCACATTGAAGAAGGTACGGTCTCGCGATGCACACGCCTCTTCGGCTCGCACAGCTCGCGTTACTGGTGTCTTGCCAAGACGCATCTGTAGCACATAGCCACGGCGGCGACCGAGAATCTCACCCACATTCTAAGCTGGACAGACGAGAAAGATGAGTCGAGTGCCTCATCCTATCGCTCACCATTCGCCGCTCTCATCTCGGTCTGACAACCAAATACTCAACAAAGTCCTCTAATCGTCATTGAACAGGGAGACGTGATCCCCCAACCCTTCCGGCGCCAGGATGTCAACGTCGAGTTCAACAGCCACCTCGTGGCGGACCTCTCCCAGGCCTCTGGCGCCAGGACTGATAAGACTTTCGCGACGACAGCGCGGACCCCACACAAAAGGGGCATTGATCTGGTAGATACAGCGAGATTACTGCCTGACTTGGGACAGGTTGGAGTGGGCTCCTGCCTCTGGGTTACGATCAACTCGTCAGGCCGTTTGCCCGTTTTCCCGATGAAGCCAGTGTTGCGCTCGCCGCTGAGCTCGATCTGACCTATGTCTTGATGCACATTTCGATGCTTACATCAAGTGCCCAGGACACGTTGCACGAGCGTCTTGCCCAGCACAGCCATATCCTGCAGCCGGTAGGCCAGTTTGAGGATGTGCTGGTCATCGAAGTGCTCCATTGACGAACTCCTCGCAGCAGAGCATGCACTGTCGAGCGAAAACTCGAAGGCCCTTGTAGGCCCGATCCCCATCTCACTGTGCCAGCCCACGTCGCAGGTGCCACCTGCGGCGCGGGCCCTACCGATTGGGATCAGTCACGCGATCAGGCGTTGCCTCAAGACGCCGGCTCAGTCAGCTCACCGGGAACGATGGCGTCGTGGGCACGCAACAGGTCGTGCACGTCGTCTATAGGCAGCGCCTCGAAATCCATTCCCCTCCGGGCGCTGAGCGCAGCCATAGCCCCCACCGCCTGCCCCATCGCCATACACGGGCACTCGACTCGCAGCGCTGAGTTCGCTTCACGGTCGCTGGACAGACAGCGGCCCGCCACCGCGAGGAACCGGCTGTCGGCAGGTAGCAGCGCGCCCCGCGGAATCGTGGGCAGCACGCCGGACCTCAGGGCGCGCGCGTTGATGCCCTGCCCATCGTTGAGATGCTCGTCGATGGGGTAGAAGGTGTAGCACACGGCATCGTCGTAGAGCCTGCCCGCCTCATAGTCGGATGCGGTCACCGTGGTCTTGCCCTGGATCCTGACTGTCTCGCGGATCCCCACCTCAGGACATACCCAGTCAATCCGGAACCCTTCGAGGCCAGGTTGCTGCTTGACGAAGCGGTACATGCGCAGCAGCGCCTGCCGCGCCTCGACCTCCGCCCCCGACCTGCCCTCGCTGGTCTCGCCCTGTCGAATCCGCACGTGATTGGCGTTGTGACCGTGCTTCTCCAGCAGGGCTCGCGGGCCGTCGTCGCGCCACCCCAGGTCGGTGGTCAGCAAGGTGCTGGCAGCAATGGCCTCATCCGCAGCGGCCTTCAGGGCTGCGTAGTCCAGCGTGTCGGGATCGTAGCCGGAGCAGCCGAACGTCAACGTCCCCGGCTGGACGACATCCGAACGGACCAGCGGTAAGCCGGCAAGACCAACGACGTTGGCGTCCCCGGTCGCGTCGACCAGCGCCTTGGCGCGGTAGGGCTTCAGCCCCGTCTTTGTGCATAGCACGACAGACCACGCTCCCTCCGTGAAGCGGACCGCGGCGGGCATAGCGTGAAAGAGCAGATCCACGCCCGCCGAAAGGGCGGCTTCGTCGGCGAGCGCCGCAAAGATCGCCGCGTCGATGGTCACGTGGCGCGACCCTGTGCGGGGCGTGGGCACCGGTTCTCCCGTCTCAGCGTACGACTTGCACAGCAGCTCCCAGCCGATGCCACCGATGACTTGGCGTCCCCACGCGAAGAAATGCGCCGGGTAGTTGATACCGCCGACAGTCATCGTCCCTCCGAGCATCCCGTTCTTCTCGACCAACAGGGTGGAGGCCCCTGCGCGGCCCGCCTGGATAGCCGCGATGGTGCCGGCCGTCCCCCCACCAACAACGATTAGGTCATATTCCTTGGACATCGATACTTCGCCTCCTGTAAGTTATCTAGGTGCACCCCACCTGCTGTTGGTGGGGTGCACCTAGTATAGAGAATAAGAAGGAGATATACTCCTGGATACAGGTTTTGTGGGACCCAACACAGGAGGAACCTCCAAGCGCAGCTTAGCAGCGAAACATGCGAGTGTCAAACGTGGGACGATCATCTTTGGGGTGGATCTGGCGAAGCGGGATAACTAGGTGCATATCATGAACACGGAAGCCGTGACATTGGGGCAGATGCGGTTCACACACGATGCTGCGGGTTATCACCGGTTGCGCGAGAAGATCGTGACGCTGCAGATGGATTACGCGGCTCCCGAGGTGATCGTGGCGATGGAGCCGCCCGGCCGTCTTTGCTAAGTTGACGGGAGCCGCGATGTACCCGGCGAAGGCGGCGGCGTACTCCGCCTGGAGCGGATAGTAGACTCTCACGAACTCGCGATCCACCAGCGTCCCCGGTCCGCTCCAGCGATTTGTTAGGCTGCATCACGAACTGACTCAGGGTCATGGCCAAATGAACGCAGCAATTCGCGCGCTTCTTCCAGACACACTCGTATGAATTCCAACGTCCGCTGAACATCCTCCGGATCAGCAGGCCTTCTTACGGAGGCCGCCGGATTAGGTCGGCCGAGCCAAGCTCTATCGATCAGATCACCCCACTTGGGATCAAGGTTCGTCTGCACCCATTCGGCACCATCGCGCTTCGAGCCGATCTCGCCACGTCGAATGTCATTCAGCATGCGACAGTAGCTGAGAACAGCAAATGTCTGAAAGAAGTGGCTGCTGATCTCCTTGGGATTCTCGAATATGACTTCTGCCCAGTCTGCAAACGTTTGAAAGATATCCAAGCGAAGCTCAGCGACCGGAATTGGATCCATGATCATCGATGGAT
>PWVB01000183.1 GCA_003562365.1 Anaerolineae bacterium | reverse complement strand
TGCCCAACTGCACCGTGTGCAGCGCCTTCTGCATCTGAACCCCCGTCCAGCCCGTCTCGGTCTCGGCAATCCGGATCAGGAGCATCGCCAGCCAGCACAACAGCACGTGGGCCCGGATGCGCTCGGGTAGCCGGTGGCGCACCGGGCGCAGGTCGATCACGTGCTTCAGATCCCGGAAGACCCGCTCGATGACCGCAAGCTGCTTGTAGCCAGAAACCACATCCTCCACCGACAGGGTGTCATCGGAGGTGCTCACCAGGAACTTCCCGTCGAATAGCGCCTCCGCCTCGATCTTCTTCCGATCAAGATCGAGCCGCCCGTGTTTGTCCTGCACTACGTAGCGCCCGTATACCGGATGGCTACGTAGCTCACATGCCTGCTTCTCGTGCGGCTCCCCCTCCAGCTGTTGCAACGCCTCCAGTTGACGCGCCGCATCAGCCACGATGTCTGCACGCTTCTTGCGGTCCCGTTCGGCCTCCACGGGGTTGACCACGACCACATAGCGCCGGCGCGCCTCGCCTTTGCCCATGATCACTTCCTTGGCGCGCAGCCCGTTCTCCAGCTCCCGGTAGCGGCCCGGGCGCTTCAAAGCCTGTACGGCATCGCCCTTCGGCCCGCTGCGCAACCTCTCGCCGATGATGTAGTGCCCGCCCGCTCCCTGCAGGGTACGCCGGTTGTCCTCAGAGTTGAACCCGGCATCCTCCACGAGCACCACCCGACCCAGCTTCCAGGCGTTCAGATCCCGCTTCACTTCCTCGATGAGGGTGACGTCCACCCGGTTGCCCGGCCACACCCAGCAGCGCACCGGGATCCCCGTCCGCGTCACTGCAAAGGCCACCACCACCTGGGCCAGATCGGGCCGGCGGTCCTTGCTGTGCTGGCTACGCTTGCGCAGGCCCTCGATCTGCTCGCCTGCGATCTCTATATCCGCATCTTCGCCCTCGATCTCGAAGTAGGTGGTCGTCGTATCGAGAAAGAGCAGGTCGACCTCCAGGTTGAACAGGTTCGCCACCGAGAAGAACACGTCGCGCTGGATCTCCTCGGACGCCTCCAGCAGGAAGTCCATGGCCCGGTAGAGGGGATGCACCTCCACCTCGGGCAGATCCCGGATGTAGACCTCCTCGGCCACCCAGTGCTCCATGTACAGCTTGCTGGAGGGGGCCAGCGCCCGGTTGGCCACCATCGCGAACAAGAGCCGCTCCACGGGGCTCTCGTAGGCCCGCTCCTTCAGCAGCCGCTTCAGCGTCGGGCCGATCTCGAGCTTCTCCCACAGCCCGTCCAAGAGCAGGCTGCCGCCCAGATCCCGGGCGCCGACGAACTCGAAGGGCCACTCCTCGCCTAAGGACCCGCGCCAAAACAACTCATGACGGATTGCGCGGCCGGATGAAGTAGTTCCAGTCGCCATGGAAGGCGGAGCGTTCCAGGTGCACGGTTTTCAACTCGGTGTCGGAGACCTTGATACCCGTCGGGTATGGGTTCGTGTCGAGCTGGGAGTTGACCTTCAGGCCGCTTTCGGTCGTGGTGTTGGCGATGAGGTTGACGATCACCTCGTGATTTCTGAGCGGCCGGCCGCGCCAGTTCTGCGTAATATGGGAGAAGAGCCGGTGCTCCACCTTGTTCCACTTGCTCGTCCCGGGAGGAAAGTGGCAGACGGCGATGGTCAGACCGGTTTCGTCGGCGAAGTGCTGCAGTTCGACCTTCCACAGACGGGACCGTGAGGCGTTGCCGCCGCCGCTATCGGCGGTGATCAGCAACTCGGTGGCGTCGGGATAGGCCTGTCGCCCCATGCTCTGCCACCAGCCGCGGATGCTGGCCACGGCGAAGGTGGCGGTATCGCCTTCCGTGCCGACATTCACCCATCCCTCGTTGCGGGTAGGGTCGAACACCCCATAGGGCCTCACATGGCCGAGTTCGGGTAGCTTGAAGTCGTGGACGCGCACCGGCTCCGGCTGCCCCTTGGGCTGCCACTCGCGGCCGCTGTTCTTGAAGTCCCCGACCAACTCTTTCTTCTTGGTATCCACCGAGATCACCGGTTGGCCCCGCTTTTGGTAATCCTCCACCGTAGCGTTGATGTGCCGGAACTGGGTGTCACGATCGGGATGTTCGCTTCCCTCGCGCATTTTGCGCGTCGCCTGCAAGCTGTAGCCCATCTCGTGCAGGAGGTCACCCACCAGACGGCTGCT
Organism: Anaerolineae bacterium; assembly: GCA_003562365.1. GTDB lineage: Bacteria > Chloroflexota > Anaerolineae > B4-G1 > SLSP01 > PWVB01. The sequence continues at coordinate 1,574 of PWVB01000183.1, read as the reverse complement.
GACCGACCGTCCGGCTTTCATCTCGTTCAGTTCCTTGGCCAGCTTGCGGGTGCTCTTGGACGTCCACCGCAGGGGCGATTGCGGGTCCCCACGCGTCTCGGGCGAGATCAGCCGCTCCAAATCGCTGCGCAACTCGGGATCGGTGTCCGCTTTGCGCTTGCGTCCCCCGCCAGGGCGGCGCACCCGCTCAACCTCGACAATCTGGGGGTGGCGCACCTCCCGCATCCCGCGGGCGACGGTCTCCTTGGACATCCCCAATAGGGCGGCGACCCGCGCCTGACCCCCGCTGCCGTAGGCGATTGCTTCCGCTCCCGCCATCAGGCGGCGCTGTTTCTCGTCCAAGAAGGGTGCCAATGCCTCGTAGCGCTGCTTGATCCGCTCTTCGCTCATCTCATGCAACGTCTGTTCCGCGCGGATCATCTCATCGCCTCCTCTGCCACCAGCCGCCCGCTGCTGGGTCCGTTCGCCGGCTCGGGGCTGTGTCGTCTTCCCCTGCGGATGCACAGGTGACGCCTCCGCCACGAGGGCGCGGCGCCAACTCCGGACCAGGGGGTAGACGAAGACCTGCCGGACGGTGCCTCCTGCTTGGTACCTGCGATCCTGCCGCCCCGTACCTGCCGTCTCCCCCAGATGCACCCAGTTCGCCGCCCGGTAGCAGGTGCCGTGCCACGGCGGGGCCACGAAGGTTTCGACCACCACGGGTGCATAACCGTAGCGCGCCTGCCAGTCCGCGCGCAGGCGCCGCATCGCCAGGGCGAGCCCGTGACTGGCCAGGTGCAACACCTGCACACCGGGCAGGATCAGCATGCGACTGTTGGCGACCACCCGGTGCCGCAAGCGCTGCTGCTGGTGGCGCGTCCACCCCAGCCAGGCGTCGCGCACCGCCACGTTTCGCGCCGCGGCCGCGAACAACAGGGCACCGACCATCACGCACTCGTCGGCCACATGCCCCCGTATCCAGTAGCGTTGATGGGCGCCGAAGGCACGCTGAAAGCCGAGGGGATGATACTGCGCGACCGTGGCGTCCCACACGGCCTGCTCCGCAGGGGACACCGGCTCCACCGTGACCGGCCGCAACTGGCTGAGGTGCGCCACAATCTTCCTCTCCGGCAAAGGATCGGCCTGCAAACGGGCCGGGCGGTATACGGCATGGGCGCGTTTGGTCGGCAGCTGGACCATCCCGTCGGCGGCCAGTTCTTCCAACAATGCCAGGCATCCGTTCACCCGCAACTGCCCGTTGGGCGCCTTCCAAGGCAGATTCTCACAGATGGTAGAGGCCAACTCCGTCCGGCTCAGGGCTGCAAAGCGCTCCACTGTCCAGCGAATGAGGTCAAGATCCGCTGCCGTGAAGCACCGATCCCCAATCCAAAACGGCGGATCCCACCGTGACGCCAAGGTAAACCACCTCGACGCTATGGTACAATGCCGCCGTCAGTTTGTCAACCCGTCAGACCTTGATCCTTCGCGGTTCCTAAGCGCCCCGGGCACCTCATCACCGGTGTCATCACCACGGCGCCGTGAAGGTCACCTCCACCACCGTACCAGGCTGCACCCGGCTGCCCGCCCGGGGTGAC
>PWVB01000488.1 GCA_003562365.1 Anaerolineae bacterium | reverse complement strand
CTCCTCCTCAAATGACTCATCGAAATAGATGATCTCACCGTCTACGCTTGCATACTCTTTGGTCACTTCCAAAACCTCGATCTTTCACCTCCAAGGATAACACAGAATTAGAGTTTTGTCAAATGCGCTGACGCGGTCTGCCATTATTTAGCACGGTTTTAGTTAGCAGTTGTAACCTCCTCTGCCGTCTAGGCTCCGGGGTCGTTAACTCGACCTGTATGTCCCTCGCCGCCGAGCAGCCGCCTCAGACTGAGATCCGGCAGCAGATCTCCACGGCCGTTTCCTCCAGGCAGCGCACGACCCGGGCACCAGCCAGCGTCCATATTGCCGTACGCCTTGAGCCTATCATAGTTGAGCCACAGCGCCAGTGGGCTGCAGTTGGACTGTAGGTTCGGATTGGGCCGCAGCGCTATTACGACACACCTATCGCTCGGCGGCATCACAAAGCTCACCGCGCATGAGGTTTCACCTAATCGGCACCTGACGCGTTTCCTGAATCGTTACAATTACCTCGTCTACTCCGGGGATCCCCGGGATCACGGGAAGACGGCTAGCAGCCCGGCCCGCGTTGGACGTGGTTCCACACACACTCCAGAGAGAAGCCGCTCTGAATTAGCGGATTCAGCCACTGGCTGAGGGTTCGCATGAAGTGCACGATCTTGAACTCCCGGAAACCCTCTCTTGCCTCCGGTACTGCAGCGCTGAAGAGCCATTTCGCAATGTTACTCTGGGGCAATACCTTCGCCCACGCAGCTCCTCCCACGGTCTAGGCTTCACCGCGACAGCCCCAGCGTAGAGCATCCCGTGAGCGTGACGAACACCCCCACCGTGCCCGCCCAGGCACGCTCAAAGGAGTATCGCATTTGATCCTAAGCTAGCCGCAGATCTCATATGATCATCGCCACCGCGCGCGAGTGGCGCGGATTGGACCTATATGACACCCGATCTGTCATCCTGAGTGAAACCAAGGATCGCCTGCCTCGAATAGAGAACAGATCAACCGGGGCGGGCGATGCCTTCAGTAACGGGTCTGCCGATTGACCATAAAGCCGATCAGGACCTGTTCAGTATCTCCCGCCTCGAGACCAGGCGCGCGTTGGAGCGGGAGATCCTTTACTGCCTTGATGGCTGGAGCAGGTGATTAGCAGGCTCGCGCAGAATGACAGGGCAGCCTTTGCCAAAGTCCTATGGGACCGACGGGCGCAGCCCGTTACTATCTGCAAACATCGATCGAATCATGATCATCGCCACTGAGAGGCTGCGTCCACCCGAGGACTACAAGGTTACGTTGCGCGTTCTCGGTGAGGCGAGAGCACTTACCGAGGACAGCACACGCCGAATGCGCGATTTGGCAGGCTTGCGCAATCTCTTAGTTCACGTATACGCTGACGTCGATGACGCGCTGCTCTACGCTACGAGAGCGCCGAAGTGGAGCTGACGGGCTTTGCAGGCTTCGCCGCTCAGATCATGGCATTCCTGAAAAACAGGCGAATCCATAGGCGGGCATATGGCGCCACCTATGAAGCAGGCCCCCAGCTCTCACGGCAGCGGCACAGGGCGCGCATCCTCCGTCGTGATCGACCAATCCATCAGCCGCCGCTGCAACGCCGCCACCACGTCGTGATGCGCCGCGTCACCTACCACATTGGTCAACTCCCAGGGATCGTTGACCAGATCGTATAACTCGTCCTGATCCCCCAGCGGATCGTGGACATACTTCCAGTTGCGCGTCCGGACCATCTTGCGGCGCCCCTCGGCCTCTCGCCACTGCAGCGACGTCATCAGCGCCCGCCGCCCATACGGCCGCGGCAGCTTCTCCAGATCCGCCATCGTGAACGGCGGCCCGCCCGCACCATACTCCGAGAACGCCGCCTCCCGCGGGGCAGCGTCGACGATGGACGGCAGCCCCGACCCGTGCATCGACCGCGGCACTTCCAAACCCTGCAACGCCAGCAGCGTCGGCACGATGTCGACAAGGTTAACCATCGACCGTTCCACCCGCCGCCCCGCGATCTCCCCGGGCCACGCGACGATCAGCGGCACCCGCGTCAGGCAATCGTAGAAGACCCCACCCTTACACGCCATCCGGTGCTCACCCATAAAGTCGCCGTGGTCGGCGCAGAAGACCACGATGGTGTTCTCCCGCAGCCCCAGCGCCTCCAGCGCGCTCAGGATCTGCCCCACGCCGTCATCGACGAAGCGCGTCATCCCATAGTAAGCCGCCATCACCCCGTAGACGTCCTGCGGCGCGTCCTCCTCCATACCCAGAATTGCGTGGAGCACACGGTTGCGCTCCGGGACCTCCGGGCCGGCAAACTCACCCTCGCGCCACGGCGGCAGCTGGATCACCTCCGGCGGGAACATCTCGGCGTAGGATCGCGGCGCCACCCACGGCTCATGCGGATCGGGGAACGAGACCCAGAGCGCGAAGGGCCGATCCCCATATCTCTCCAGGTAGCGCACCGCCTGCCCCGCCAGCAACCCCGTCACCTGATCCGCCAACGGCGCATCGTTGGTGGCATAGCCGAAGCGCGGGCTCTGCTGTGGCATCTCCCGCCGCACCGCGTGGGCTACCTGGATGGCCTCAAGCGGGCGCCACCACGGCAACCCCTTGGTCTCACCGCTCGCCGGCAAGCCCCCGTGCCCCACCTCGCACCAGACGTCGAACCGTGCCAGATCCTCTGCCGTCTCAAAGCAGTGGTTCTTTCCAACCAGCCCCGTGTGATAACCGGCGTCCTGCCAGAGCTTGAAGGCGTGCACCGCGTCGCCCGGCATCAGCGTCTGGTTGCGGCGCGCCCCGTGCGAGTGCGGATACTGAGACGTCCATAGCGACACCCGCGCCGGTACGCAGAGCGGATGGGGCGTGAAGGCGTGTTCATACAGCACGCCCTCGTCCGCCAGCCGTCCCAGGGACGGCGTCTCACAGAACGGATTCCCATATAGATGGCTCGCCGTCGCCTTCATCTGATCCGACATAATCACCAGCACATTCGGTCTTTCCGCCATCGATCCCCCTCCTGATAACCACAAGGAACGCCCGCCCCTACCCCAATGCCGCCAACCGTCGGTACAACAGCTCAAACGTCCGATCCCGATCCACGTGATAACATCGCAGGATCGCGCCCAGCTTGTCGGTGAACCGATAGCCCAGATCCCATCCCACCTCAGGACAGGGCGTCACGTCCCAACAGGCGAGATCCGGATCCACCAGCGCCGCCACATCCCCGAGATCGTAGAAGCCCTTCCGCGGACTCTGGAACGAGTCGGAGGTCAGCCGATATGTGTGCAGGTACCGCCCGAGCTCCCCAATCTGGAGGCTCGACCGAGGAAGTGCGGGCCCACCTCGGCTTCGAAACCCAGCGCCAATGGTCGGACCCAGCGATTGAGCGTACAACGCCTTGTCTCTTGGGTCTCTTCAGCCTGGTCGTATTGATGGTCAGGGTATTGCATCCTCAAACACTTCCGATCCGACAAGCACGTTGGCATCTCAAGAAGGAAGCAACCTGCATTGATGCCCTGGCTGCTGTCCGCCGCGACCTCTGGCGCGGTGTCAAATACAGCACATCCGCCCACGAGGCTGACATGTGCCTAATTCCACACGCTGCCCTGTCGTCCTTGCTAGAAGCGGCCTGCTACTCAACCTAAATGGCCAAAGTCCAGCCCGAAAGACCTCCCGGATTGCCGAGACGTACGTGCTGAGGCCATCGACACAGAACAACAGGGAGCGACAGAGGGCACAGGCCCGCACCTGTCCGATCGCGG
>PWVB01000550.1 GCA_003562365.1 Anaerolineae bacterium | reverse complement strand
GTTACCGCACAGTGGTCGTGGAGCGGGCTGGATACGGCTGCAGCGAGGACGGCGGCACACCCCGCGGCATCGACACGGACCTCAACGAGACTCGACCGGCGCTTGCGTCAGCCGGCGAGAGTCCACCCTACTGACGACACAGGATGGCCTCGACGTCGTGGCCTATGAAGGCTACCTCGAGAATCCCAAAGCCGTCATCATCTTCCATTCGGGCATTCACAACCCTTCGGTTACGGCCTTTTTCGGCCACAGGAGGACGCTGTTGGATAAAAATCCCGCCTCGATCCTGCTGGAGATGCGCGCACGTGGCGATAGCGAGGGCGACGTGATCTCCCTGGGTTTCCACGCATACCACGACACGCAAGCTGTGGTGGACTATGTCCAGGGCGATTCCCGCTATACGGAGACGCCCATCGTGGTGTATGGTCTGTCGATGGGCGGCGCGGTCGCCATCAACGCCATCGGTCAAATCCCCGACAGTGTGTCGGCCTATTCCTCGTGGGACGATGTGTCTCTTGATAATATGGGCGCGTGCGGAGCGGCTTGTAGTTTCGCTACGCCAACTTCAAGCGACTGATCGTGTGCGCCCCGGCGCACGTGGAGACCTGGTTCCGTGAGGGAGACCTGCACTTCATTGTCCGGGATGACCTCTTCGTCACGCACTCTGGGGACACAGTCTGCGCAGCGCGCATTGTCGGGTGCCGCCACCGGCACTTTTTCCGTTGGCGGTGCGTGTGCTTCCACTTACCCTTGACTTGGTTAAGGGTCTGTTGATCAACGACTCCCCAATCGCGCGACCAACCTCGCGAGGTTAGGCTGCCCAAAGTGCTTGAGGCTCGAGTACAGGCTCGCAGACCTCTGACGCGAAAGCAGCGTGCGGGATAGGCCAAGCTGCGATCTCGGGCGTACACATCACGCCGATGCCGGAAGTTATGCGTTTACGAGCCCTAAGTAGGGCAACGGCATTGGAGATCGCCTGTTACGTAGCGCGCGCTTTCCCGCTCCCTCATAGGCAACCGTGCTCCTCCTTGCGAGCTCAATGGCGCCTAGCCCGCGAGCGGGCCGGGCGCCACCTACGAGCAGGTAACTGCGCTAGCTGATGAGGGCGGTGAGCGGCTGCCAGAGGTCCTCGGGGAGTTCGACGTTGAGGGCAGCGACATCCGCCTCGATCTGCGCGGGGGTGGCGGCGCCCATAAGGGTCGCGGTTATCCCGGGCTCGCGGGCGATGTAATGCAGGTTGAGCGCGAGTAGGTCGAGGTCTTGAGAGCGCGTCCAGTCCCAGAGCACCTGGGCGCGCTCGAGCATAGTGGGCCACTCGCTTTGGGCTTTGAGGTGTGCGTGCCAACTATTGTCCCAGCCAGCGACGATCTCGGTGGGGCTGCGATCGCCCAGGAGTAGCCCGTGCGCAAGACTGGTGGCGTTGAAGACGGCGACACCGGCATGCGATGCGGGCTCGATCACGCCCGCCCGCGCGGTCTGAGTGAGCAGGTTGAAGTCGCTGTGGGTCAGGCAGACGTCGCAGGCGCCGGTTGCGATCACTCGACGGTGGTCTTCGTGGCTGCGGGTACCCAGGCCGATGGCCCGGACGAGGCCCTGCGACCGCATCTCCTGCAGCGCGGACCAGGCGCCGTCGGGCGCGAGCACGGGTTCCAGGTCCATCGGATCGTGGACCAGTGCGATATCGAGGTGGTCGACCCTGAGCAGGCGGAGGCTGGTCTCAATACTCTCCCATGTAGTTCGGGCGCTGTAATCCTCTGCCGTGCGGTCGCCCTGTCTGCGGGTGCCGGTCTTGGTCTCCAGCACGATCTTCTCCCGGCAACCGCCGCTCTCCAGCCATTGGGCGATGGCGTCCCCCACGATGCGCTCGCTCCGGCTGCCGCCCATGTATCCTGCGGACGTATCGATTAGGTTGACGCCCAGGTCAAGGGCACGGAGGACCGTGGCGATGCCAACGTCCTCGTCGATCTCGTAGGTGCCGTTGTTGCGGCTCACGCCAAGATAGGCGCCGCCGAGGCCGATAGGGGTCACCGAGAGCTCTGTCTTGCCCAGGAGGCGATGTTGCAGGTGAGGTTTCATTGTGATTCCAAGTTACTTTCAGTCAGGGAATTCAGGTACTTCGCGGTTGCCGCGATAGCGCTGGATGAGTGCCTTTTCGTGGGCCCGAGCATCGTGACCGGGTGTAAGGTAGATGGGGGAGCGCTGGATAGCATCCTCGGGAGGCAATAGCTCAACGTCCCGGTTGACCATTACCCGGTTGAGCAGGCGGCCTTGCATCTCAGCGATCGTCTCTTGATGGGTTGGATTGTCTGAGAGATTGTGCCGCTCGTTGGGGTCCGCCACGAGATCGTAGAGCTCCACCTCACCCGAGGGAGCGTGCTGGATGAACAGCCAGCGATGGGTCCGAAGTGAGGTTGTCACGTGCCCGTTCGCGAGGAACTCGGCGAAGACATCAGGCCGCCCAGGATCGGCGCCACCTAAGACGGCGTTTTTGAACGACCGGCCGTTGATGCGTGTGGTGGGGGCGATACCGACCAGGTCGAGCAAGGTTGGGTAGATGTCGATCTCTTCAATTAGGCCGTCGTAGGTCTGACCAGCGGGTATGGTGTCGGGGCAGGACACTATGAGCGGGAGCTGTAGCAGCCGACGATAGTGAGTGAAACCTGATTTCTCTAGCAGGCCGTGTTCCCCCCAGAACCCACCGTGGTCTGTGGTGAAGACCACAACGGTCTGCCCTTCGATGTCCACGGCTTGGACCGTGTCGATAATGCGGCCAATCTGGTCGTCAATGTGGCTGATCAGGCCCAGATTGTGGGCAATGTGCGCGCGAATGGCCTGCTCTGGCGTCATGTCCTCTGGGGTCTCGTCTCGCACGCGGAGCGCACTTCCCTGGAAGGCTCTCACGATCTCGGGCCGGTTGGCGAATTCCTCCAGGGCGTAGTCCGGGAGCTCGATATTGTCCGGATCATACATTGTGTCATAGGGTACGGGCGTCAGGACCGGCGCGTGCGGACCCAGGTAGGAGACCCGCAGGAAGAAGGGGTGATAGGCAAACCGTTGGATAAAGTCGATGCTCCAGTCGGTGATTAGCGCCGGTCCGGTGTGGTCGGCGTTGCAGGGATGTTTAGCTGCGTGGACCAAGGGGCCGTACGACAGGACGTTGTCCGTGCCGTAGACCTCCTCGATGTCATGCTGAGGCCATATCGGGATGCTCTCTTCCAGGAAACGAAACTCGGTCCACCGGCAGTCTTGGTGGGGCCGCAGGCAGTGCCACTTGCCGAAGTGCGCGGTGGCATACCCCTCGTCGTGAAAGTGGTCGGAGAGCAGGCGAACCTGGGGATTCATGATCTCCAGGTTGTTCATGTTGCTGGTGATGCCGTGGTTGCTGGGATAGAGCCCGGAAAGCTGGCTGGCTCTTGACGGACAGCATACGGTACTCTGGGCGTAATCGTTGGTGAACCGTGCGCCACCGGCAGCAAGCGCGTCCAGGTTGGGCGTCTTTGCCAACGGATGCCCGTAGCAGCCGAGAGCATCGAAGGGCAGCTGATCCATCATGATCTGGATCACATTGAGTTTGTCGTGGTGCGGGCCAAGATAGCACGATGGTGATTCGCTTGTCATAAGACCTCCCTGATCAGGCATCGATAGTATAGTAATAAGTCCTAATGACCCACCGATGGGTCTGCCGCCCGTGGCTAAGCCAGCGGCTGCTTCAGAGTAGCCCGCTGCTCGCCGGCGTCAAGGGGCGCTCCTCTCTTCGCCCTTGACCCCGG
>PWVB01000138.1 GCA_003562365.1 Anaerolineae bacterium | reverse complement strand
GGTAGTCCTTGGACAGCGGCGGACGCTCGTAGGGCCGGTGGGGCTCCACCGTCACCACCGCCACCTCTCCCGTCTCGTCCACCTGCCGGATGCCATCCACCGCCTTCCCCCCGGCCAGACCGCCACCAATGATAACGTACTTGTAGGATTTCACGGCAACTGTCTCCTTTTCCTCTGATGACAGAGGCTTCCAATAGTCGACCCTCTCCAGAGAGGTGCTCTCCACCGTCTCCGGCGGGTGTACAGGCTCGGTCTACGCCCGAATGTTCCCCCCTCGGCCTCACGCGCGGCACCCTCGGACCGTGCCGCTACAGAGCGCATCGAACCTGCGGATCGCTCCACCTACGTCTCCAGCGGCTCGACAGCCAATAGGCAGCCCAGCTCCTCGAACACACGCCTTGAACTCAGCGTCTCCAATGGGGCGGCCATAGTATGCCCCAGACTCAACACACACCAACCTATGGCTGGTCACTCCCCACGGCGGGGAGAGCTCGCTGTCAGGGCGACGCCCAAAACAGACCGGTCCAGCGTCATGTCTCAAACGGGCCGGCACGACGACCTCGTGAATATCGTCGTGCTGATTCAGTCGGGTCGGAACTGTACTCGCATGTTCTATGCGATCCATTCAGCACCGGGGTAGCGCAAATATCAGGACGCTGCGATGACTGCTTCTCAATCATACCTCAGTCGCCTTCCGTACGGCATTACAGCTGCCAGTTTGGTGGGTAGATCGGCCTGCCAATCGAGCCAACCGGCTCCCGTGACAACGCTTCGCACCCAGGCCACGGATCGGACTTTCTCCGTACAGCCCGGCGGAAGTTTCGGTGATGCTTGCCCATCCACCCGGGTGGCGGCCGCTAGCCTTCCGGAGGTGAGATCCGAATCCGTGCTGCCGCGCACGAAGTGAGTGTTGGCCGGTAGCGACAGACGCTCCCACCCAACATCGGGGCCATAGCCGGCAGCTGCTAGGTCGCCGAATGCCCAGACTTCGTCAACGGGTTCCTGCAGTTGGAGATCGGCCAGGACCGCATCGAGTTCAAGGCCACTCCCCTGAACGACCGACAGGAAGGCGATTCGCGTACTGTCAAATCTCTGGTCACCTAGTTGATCTTGGCTTGGATCGGAGCCTGTCACGCACTGTCTAGAGATCTCCGGTCCACTTCTGAATAGCCATTATCAGAGCATTCATGTCCACGGTCTCGAAATCAGTCACATCAACCTTGAGAAGCAAACCCCCTACATCGAGAGCTCCATAGCCCCGCTCTCGGCGCAGCGCAGCGAACTGATCGTAGCAAGTCAAGTGATCCACGTGTCCGGGATGGCGCTCCCCTGCCTCGACTCGAGCGACAAACCTCTCAAACAGTATCTCGTCCGCAGCGTGGCACAGGATCTGCACAGGCTCGAAGCCATACTCGTCTCGCAGATCCAGGAACCGCGCGGTGTGGTCGTGAGGAATGAAGGCCGTCTCCACAAGGGCCGATTTCCCCGTTGCAAGTTGACACTCCAGGATGTGGAACAGAATCTCCAAGCTGGCCACTCCCAACCGCGTTGACCACTGGCGGTCCTCCCATCCCAGCGTCTCGAAGAGAATCTCTTTGATGTCATCCTTGCTGATACAGGGAATCTTCAGCACCTCAGAAAGCTTCTTTCCCAGAGTTGTCTTCCCCGCGCCGGAAGGGCCGGTGACGATGACGACGAAGGGTTTGCTCAAGCCAGATCTCCTCTCACGGTGGCTCCAGAACCACAGTCCCCCCAAGAACTGGACACCGTTCATGCAGTTGTTACTCCCAAATTGAGGACCAAACGATGCTGCTCTTGCCACTGGACCTCGAATTCGACTGGGGTGAGATGCCCCGGCAATGAGTGGATGTGCTCTAAGAGCGCAACCGATCATAGAACTAGGCCAATCTTCTGCCGGACTGTGCAGCAGTCAGAATACTGATTTGGTTACCCCCATCCCTGGATTTCCCAGATCTGCGCATCACCATATCTCGATAAGCCGATTCGAGCGGTGGTATGTCAAGCATGGGGTCGCTCGGAGCCATAGGGGCTTCCGTATGAGTCGCGCATCTGGACACGTTTGCGCCGATGGTACTCGTCCACGATCGACGGCTGAAGTCTAACGGGTAGATGTCGAGGTGCAGTCCGTCAGCATTGCTCAGTATACAGGCTGGTTAGTGTCGTGTCAAGGGATTTTGCGCCGTCGGCAAAGAGGCCCCAAGGTCGGAGACGAATCGCTGGTGCATCGAGCTAGACACTTCAGTCTCTCACGATACCTTCGCCTGTCGCTTCTCAGGGCACGGGCCTGTGCCCAATACTCCGGTGGGCTTGTTGCGTTAAAAGTCAACTGTCTGAATGTGCTGAGGGCTTATCGTAGCTTTGATTCGGGTCAAGTAAGTTACGCTTCCGGCCCACTGCGATGACCGACGTACCCCGACATGGTGGACACTGAATCAGTCAGAACCGGCACTGCCAGATAAACTGTCGACCAGCCGCTGCGCGGGCGGCTACCGATCTGCATCCGCTGCCCATCGAGCCGTCGTTTGCCAATCAGCTGGTCCTCTGACCACTCTCCCTCCCTTCAAGCCTACCTAAAGGTAGCCGCTTCAGTCGCGCAGTGAAGCGGCGTCGCCTGCAGCTAGGATTGGGCGAACGTGCCTTTGACCTCGCACACAGTCCAACTCTTTGGGATTAATTTCGCTAAGCGGTGGTTGTGCTAACAGATGTTCTGGTCAACTGGATGCTGAAAACGATCTTGGTATAGATGTCAAGCACCAGATAAAGCGCATTCGCCACTGCGGCACCGATCAGGCCCAAGCCGGTAGGGGCGAGAAGAAAGACAATCGGAAAAGCCGTCCATCCGAAAAGCACATAGTTGTTTGCCCATTTTGATGCTGCAGTCGTGGGCAACAAGATCTTGATTACAAGCAGACCGTAAGCCACAGAGCCGATGAAAAAATGGACCCACCTGGTAACGGTAAGGTCGCGTGCGGCGAGGAATCCGGTGAACATCACGATGCCCGTCAGGTACAGGATCTGTACCAGATCGCCGTCTTCAATGCCTTTCACGTGAGCGATTTCGACCATTAGCAGCGTGCAGCTGACTATGTAAAAGAGCCATCGTGTCCAGAAGATCGGCTCTCCAGTTTCCGTGACGGTAAGTATATCGCCTTGCCACATCAGCACATAAGAAATTGATGTGACAAAACTGACCAGAAAAGCCACGTTGAGACCGTTCCTGTTCCTGCCAGCGAAGTGGAAATACGTACTTGAAATGGCAAAGAGCATCAGGCCTACCAAGAATGTCACGTTCAGCATCTTCATTGCCTCCTTAATGTCAGGATTGAACAGTTCCGCACCGGGTGAGCATCTGGCGTCATCCCATCAAGCTGCATTGTACTCCCACTTTGTGCTTTGCACCAGACATTCTGGAAGCTCGCCTTGCGGCAGTGTTGTCAACGATGTAGAAGTGTACCACCCTGCAATCAGATTTCAGCTGTCTTCTGCCAAAGAGTCAACAAAGTCCACCACTGGCTTTGCGGTTAGGCCCACATGGCTGGGCTGCCAGCGCTCGCGGCAACACGAACTTCTAGTTGTCGTTGGACACGCCTCTTCCATCTCTAGTTTGGAGGTTAGGATTGTACCAGAGAGTAGGCGATTAGCACACGATTGTAGAACGGATGCGCTTTTCGGCCAGGACAGGAGCCGTCCTCTTGCCTTCGAGGCGAAACTGGAGTATAATGGATAATCAGAGTTTCAGGATTTCCGTACCAGGAG
>PWVB01000313.1 GCA_003562365.1 Anaerolineae bacterium | reverse complement strand
TGGGACCCGCCTATGGCCTATGAGCCGGCAGGCGCATCCGAAACAGGTGCTGGAGCTGACTGGAGATCGTTCACTCTTTCAGGTGGCGGTGGATCGGCTACTTGACCAGCTGCCGCTTGGGCACATCTTCGTCGTCACCGCTGCCGATCAGGTGGGACTCCTAGCATCTCAATACCCACGGTTGGCTCATGATAACTTCATTGTTGAACCGTTGGGCCGAGGAACTGCATCGTGTATCGGACTAGCTGCCCGTCACATACAGCGGCTTGATTCTGAAGCCGTGATGATCGTGGTGACCGCGGACCATTATATTGAGGATGTTAAGGCTTTTCAGAATGCCTTGGCGGCGGCGGCGGATGTGGCGCGAAGAGAGTACTTAGTGACGTTAGGGGTGACGCCGAGCTATCCCGCCACCGGATATGGTTACATCAGACGCGGTCTACGCTTGGGCACGAAAGGTGGGCTAGATTACTATACCGTCGATGCGTTCGTTGAGAAGCCGGATCTCGACTTAGCCCAACGTTTTCTCGCGGAAGACATCTATGCTTGGAACAGTGGGATGTTTGTCTGGCGAACCGACCGAATTCTGGCGGAGGTCGCGAGATGGATGCCCGATCTACAAGTGGTGTTGGCTGAGTTGGATGCGGTCTGGGGAACAGAAGACTATGAGACGCGACTTCATTCTCTCTGGCCCCAGCTGGAGAAGAAGACGATCGACTATGGTATCATGGAGCGTGCCGATCGAGTTGCCGTGATCCCAGTAGATATAGGTTGGTCCGATATTGGAACGTGGGCTTCGGTGAGTGCGCTCCATACCCGTGACGCCGCAGGGAACGTGCTAAAGGGCGATGTGCTGTCACTGGGCAGCGAGAGGGTGTTTGTCCTCTCTCAGGGAAAGCGCTTGGTTGTGACCCTCGGGCTGGAGGATGTGATTATCGTTGATACTCCGGATGCAGTGCTGATAACTCGCCCGGATGCCTGTGAGCGGGTGAAGGATGTCGTCGACCGGATCCAAGCAGAGGGACGGTCTGAGCTTCTGTAGTTGCCCAGGGCCACGGGATTGACCTTGACAGCTTGATTCGGTTCCGTTATGATTCAGTTCGATGATTCGTATAAGATAAAGATGCGCCAGGAGTGGTTTTAGTCTACTTCTGGTGAGATTTTTTGGGAGGGACCATGTGTGCTGAAGTGATAGTTCACACACCCTTGAATAGGAAGGTATATGGCAGACTCATCTGAATTACAGGCTTACTGTGTGAAATGTAGAGAAAAACGGGAGATGCTTGACCCGGTTCCGGTATTTACTAAGAAGGCACAGCCAGCGACGCGGGGGCGGTGTCCTGAGTGTGGGACGAAGATGTTCCGAATGGGGGAGACGGCTCTGCACGAGGGATTAACGCCGCCTTCCAAGCCGGCGCCACCCAAGCCGACGGGGAAGCTGGTTATTGTAGAGTCTCCTGCGAAGGCCCGCACGGTCGGACGTCTGCTGGGCAAGGAGTACACGGTCAAGGCCTCCGTCGGGCACGTGCGGGATCTTCTGCGGTCAAAGCTGTCGGTCGATGTCGAGAACGATTTTGAGCCTCGATACCGGGTGCCCAACGAAAAACGGGACGTTGTTAAAGAGCTCGCTGCCGCTGCTGAGAAGTCGGCAGAGGTATACCTTGCCACGGACCTGGATCGCGAAGGCGAGGCGATAGCCTGGCATCTCTACGAGGTGCTTGGGTTGACCAAAGAGCGAACGAAGCGAGTGGTTTTTCATGAGATCACGAAGTCGGCTATAGACGAGGCTTTCACACATCCTCGATCGCTGAATATGGACCTTGTCGACGCTCAGCAGGCGCGCCGTATCCTGGATCGACTGGTGGGCTATCGCCTCAGCCCACTGCTCTGGCGTAAGGTGCGCAGCCGGCTTTCGGCAGGGCGCGTACAGTCGGTAGCGTTGCGTCTGGTTGTTGAACGAGAGCGCGAGATCGAGCGGTTTGTACCTGATGAGTATTGGACCCTGGATGCAGAGCTTTCGCCGGTGGATACTGGTGGGACCAGTAAACGGCCTGTGTTTACGGCGCGATTGGTTCGAATCAGAGGAGAGGATGTAGAGCTGCGAGCAGAGGGCGAGGTTGCCCCGATATTGGCGGAACTGCAGGAGGCCATCTATGTAGTCTCCCAGGTGAAAGAGGGTACGCGCATCCGACGTCCTTCCGCTCCCTATACCACCAGCGCTATGCAGCAGGAGGCGTCAAGCAAGCTGCGCTTCTCAGCGCGTAAAACGATGCAGTTGGCGCAGCAGTTGTACGAAGGGATCGATCTCGGCGATGGGGATACCGAGGGTTTGATCACCTATATGCGCACAGATAGCACTAATGTGGCGGCGCAGGCTCAAAGCGAGACCCGCGCCTTAGTGACCCAGAGGTACGGTCCGGAGTTCCTACCTAAAGATGCGCCGGTTTACACGACCCGTTCCAAGATGGCTCAGGAGGCCCACGAAGCCATACGTCCTACCAGCGTGCGTCGCACGCCGGAGGAAATGAAGGGTTACCTGAGTCGCGATCAGTATAGGCTCTACGACCTAATCTGGCGACGTTTCGTCGCTAGCCAGATGAAGCCAGCAGTCTATGATACGCTGAGTGTTGAGGTATCGGCTGGCAATGAGATGGACAAGCCGTATCTCTTTCGTGCCTCGGGCTCGACACTGCGGTTTGCCGGATTCTTGATCGTCTACGAGGAGACACGGTCTGACGACGAAGCTGAGGAGAGAACGCAGTCGATCCCGGTTCTAGCGGTGGATGAACTGTTGGACTTGATCCGGCTGCTGCCAGAACAGCACTTTACCCAACCACCGCCGCGTTACAGTGATGCAACACTGATCAAAGCACTGGAGGAGTACGGGATTGGGCGCCCGTCCACCTATGCCAGCATTCTCACGACTCTTCGACAGCGTGGCTACGTGGTCCGCCGACGCCGGCGGGTGGAGCCGACCGAAACAGGGGTTCTAGTCAACGATCTGCTGGTGGAGAACTTTCCTGATCTGATCAACGTTGACTTCACCGCCGAGATGGAGTCAGAGTTGGACGAGGTAGCGACCGGGGATCGTGACTGGGTGGCCCTTATGCGTGAGTTCTACGGCCCCTTTGAAAAGACCTTGAAGCGCGCTGATGAGGCCATTCCCAAAATCGAACAGGTCGAGTACGTGGGGCGAGAGTGTCCCGACTGTGAGGGTGGCCAACTCATTGTGCGGTGGGGACGGTATGGGAAGTTCATCGGTTGCTCGAATTTCCCAAAGTGTCATTATACTGAGCCTTGGCTGGAGAAAATCGGGGTCAAGTGTCCTGATTGCGAGAGCGGAGAGGTCGTGTTGCGACGGAGCAAGCGAGGCCGGCCCTTCTATGGCTGCTCGAACTGGCCCGAGTGTGAGTACACGTCGTGGAAGCGGCCTTTGTCTACGCCGTGCCCGGAGTGCAGTGGTCTGCTGGTGGTTGCCAAGAAGGAGACTGCCCGGTGCACAGTATGCGAGACGCTTTTCCCTTTGAATGAAGTTGAGCATAAAGAGGAGGAGACGCTGCCGGAGAAGGTGGCTTTGGAGTCTTAGGCGGCCTGCTCTAAACTGCTGATCTGATCCAGTTAACACTGACGTCGCCAAGTCGATATCGACTTGGCGACGTCAGTGTCTTATGCACGGCAATCCCATATGTGTTCTGAATGCTGAAGCTCTAACTACGAGCTCTGGAGTTCTCTCCCCCTGTGTGTTAACATATATTGGACAACTCCGCTCGATAATTTAGAGTGGAATCTAGAGCAGAGGAG
>PWVB01000311.1 GCA_003562365.1 Anaerolineae bacterium | reverse complement strand
GCCAGGCGCTCTTGAGCAGGGGCCACCTGACATGGCCCGGACTTCGGTCCAGACTGGGAAGATGACTTCCCGGCCCGATGCGCTCCCTGTTGATACAGATTCCTTGTGTCAGCAAACCGCAACCTCCGGTTCCTAGTAGGAACCTCCCCCTTGAAAGGGGGAGAGGATGTCAGCTCCTCCGTTTGTATCTGTGATTGTGTTATGCCACAATTCGGTGGTTTTTCAAAGGAGAAAGGACGAGCTGTCTACGATAGGCCCTAGGGACATCCGAATCTCAGGGCTCCAGCACGCCCGTTTGCCCGTTGATGCTGATCACCACGTGATCAACCGTCGCAAACTGTAGCAGCGTGGAAGCGATCTGCTGGCGGATCAGGATCACGGCCATTGAGCCGCCAGTGTGTGCCCCTAGCTCTACTGAGAAGTCGGCGTAGGCGACACCCTCCACGATGGTCAGGTTTCTCAAACGGACCCGCTCACCCCAGTTGGGATCCCGCCCTGGGTAAGTGAGCACGCCTCGCGGTGTCGGAATGGCGGTGGTGAAGCCCTCGCGGTTTTGGGGCACTGGCCCCCAGAGCAGCATCTCCAGCGAGGCGCGACCGATCCCTAGGGTCTGGGGGATGCGGATCTGCTGAGGCGTAATCCGCTCGTCAATGATCCAGTAGACTTGGGTTCCCAGTGTCCCCGGATCCATAGGATGCAGAATCTGAACCGGCTGCCAGGCGAGCGGATTGCCATCTAGCGTCTGTATCTCGACGGCGCCGGCTTGGGTGGGGGGATGCACTTCATCGCTCTCGACCCGGTCGACGGCGACGATCAGCAGCCCTTGGTCGTCGAGGCCTACCAGGGTGGTGAGGGTCTGGGTGAACCGTGCACCGTCCTCCCAAGTGACCGTCACGTTGACTTCTTGGTCCGGCTGCCCGACGCGGGCTAAGAGCTTGATCGGCAACGTGACGACGGCCTTTGGAGCAGGGCTCTCAATGGTGCCGCCACCGGGGAACCCCTCCAGCGTCACGGGCACAGTGGCTTCGGCCACCACGCTGCCATCCTCGGAGCTGAAGGTCAGCACTTCCACCCGTCCCGCTCCGGGCATGCCGCCATAGGTCACCCGTGCCTCGAAGGTGGCCGGTCCATCTGGATCGCCCTGTGCGATGATGGGGTGCTCGGCTACCCGTTGTCCCAGCGCGTCATAGACGCGCACCACCAGCGTGCCCTCAAAAGGAAACGTCTGGGTCCGCCCGCGGATTATCAGGGGATTTCCCACCCGCTGGCCTTGGCCCGGGACCTCAACCAGGATGGCCTGCTCGGAGGGATGCCAGGTGAAAGGCGGTTCCGTTGACGGGAGCTCAGGAGCCGCTGTTGGCGGTGAAACCGAAGGTGTTGATGTTGCCTGCACCGTCGCGGTTACTGCCGACGCTGTCGCAGTGACCGCTGACGCTGTAGGCGTCGTACCGGCCTGCGGATCGGTCGTCTCCGCCTGCGTCGGCGTCGGCAGCCAGGGCAGCGGCGTGGGCTGGCCCCCGAGCGGCAGGCAGCCCGATATCAGGGCTACCAACAGCAGGAGCCAGACGTCTGGGTGAATTCGCATAGCGTTCTTAGTCAACTGGACGTGGCTTTAGCCGACCATCTGGCCCAGCGCAATGGCACCCAGGACACCGGCGCGGTGTCCCAACGCTGGCGGCACGATGTAATCATCAATTCTATCCATCAGCAGCGGTGACTGGATATAACCGTTGAGCTGCTCCTGGACGGCGGCACGGATCATCGGAAAGAGCTGGGCCTGCTCCATCACGCCGCCGCCAAGGATGATGCGTTGGGGGGAAAGCGTAACGATGTAAGCGACCAGCCCCAGGGCAATGTAATGGGCCTCAAGGGACCACGCAGGGTGGTCTGGCGGCAGCATCTCACCGGGCGTGCCCCAGCGCGCTTCGATGGCGGGTCCGCAGGCCAGACCCTCTAGGCAGTCGCCGTGATAGGTGCAGTGCCCGGGATACGGATCAGCCGCCAGATCGTGGGGAATGCGGACGTGGCCCATCTCCGGGTGCATCAGACCGTGGAGCACGTGGCCTTCAACAACAGCGCCGCCGCCGATGCCTGTGCCAACTGTCAGGTAGAGGCACGAGTCGAGCCCCTTCGCGGTGCCCCACCGGTATTCGGCCAGGGCAGCGGCGTTGACATCTGTGTCGAAACCTACAGGCACCTCCAGGGCCCGCTCGACAGTCCCAGCGAACTCCGTGTGCGCCCAGCCCGGCTTGGGAGTGGTAGTGACATAGCCGAAGGTGGGGGATCCTGGACGTGGGTCCAGTGGGCCGAAGCAGGCGATCCCCACGCCGCGCAGGTCGGCGAAATCCTGAAAGAACGCGATCGCCTTTCCGATGGAAACCTCCGGTGTGGTAGTCGGGTAGCGTATCTCGTCCCGGATGTCATCGGGCCCAGTGCCCACCGCACAAACGAACTTAGTGCCGCCCCCCTCGATGCCGCCAAATAGGTCCACGTTGCGTCGCCTCCGGAGGTAAAATACCCATCCCATATGACAATCTCATATGGGCGTTGTTCACCAATCTATTGTAGCACCATTGTCCTACGGAGCAATCCCCGGGCGTCGCGGGGTGGGGCGGTAGACGGCAAGCCTGCACCGACCTCCATCTTCCCTCTCAGGCACCGTCAAGGCGCTCGCGGTTTTGTTGCCTCGTCCGTCGGCTGCGAAAGCCTGTGCCTGCACCGGCGCGTTGCGCTTTGCCACTCCCCGCCTATACTACGGACAAGATATCGTGTTATTCGGGGGGAGATGAACGATGGCAATCCGTAGAGGACTGGATGAAGAGCTAAATCAGCTGCGCGACACGCTTTATCGAATGGAGCAGCTGGTGAATGAGGCGATGCAGCAGGCGATGGACTCGTTGAAGAAACGCGATGCCGAGCTGGCCCAGCGGGTGATACGTGAGGATGAGGTCATCAATGAGCTTCGCTACGATGTCGAGCAGTACTGTGTCAACACCATCGCTACTCAGCAGCCAGTGGCCACCGATCTGCGCACGATTATCGGTGCCGTGCACATCGCTGTGGAGATGGAGCGGATGGGTGACCATGCGGCGGGCGTGGCAAAGATCACTCTGAAGGTCTGTGACGAACCCTTGCTCAAGCCGCTCATCGATCTGCCGCGAATGGTGGCGATCGCCTCGGAGATGCTCCATGAGGGCGTGCGTGCCTTTATCAATGCCGATGCCGAGATGGCGCAGTCCATCGTCGACCGCGACGACGAGGTCGACGCACTGCACGATCAGATCTACCGCGAGCTAATCACGTATATGCTGGAGGACCCCGCTACGATCCGTCGCGCGACTCATCTGATACGCGCTTCCCATGCGGTCGAACGCTTCGCTGATCGGGCAACCAATATCGCTGAACGCATCCTCTTTGTGGCGAAGGGTAAACTGCTGGATCTGACCTCCGAGGCGTCGGACGCCGATCAATACCTGTTGGATGCATGCGAGGGCTAATGCGGGCTCTCTGGGCTGAGCCCACGGCGCAGCATATGGTGCCGCGCTCGCCTTCTGCGATCCCTCTGCTGCAGCCCTTGGTCCTGCTGCGCTAGTCGCGGCGGAGCCAGACTTGCATTGCGCCGGCCTCGCGATTGGCCCACGCGTAGTATGGAATGGCCCGTATTGTCACTGGCGTATGGATGGCGGAGGGCGGGTTCCTCTCATCAAGGTAGAGCCGGGTCTCCCACTCGCTGGCGGGGGTCGCTACGGTACCCTCGCCCTGGATCACCTCGACCCCCCCGAGCAGGGCGGTCTCGAAGTGGCT
>PWVB01000213.1 GCA_003562365.1 Anaerolineae bacterium | reverse complement strand
GCACTGTCGCCTTGACCACGGTCGAATGGCAGGCGCTGTATATGCGCGTCCAGCACACGACCACGTTGCCCGAATCGCCGCCGACCGTATATGAGGCGGTACGTTGGATCGCACAGCTGGGAGGCTTCCTCGGTCGGCGCGGAGACGGAGAGCCGGGTATCACTGTTATTTGGCGTGGATGGCAACGGCTGCAAGATATTGCCTGCACTTGGCATCTTGTTAAAGAGCAACATGTGGGTAATAGATAGCTCGTAGACAGATGGCGCATTTGCCCTGCTGCTTGGCATCAGTCAACGCCGTAGATGGGTTGGGCGAGTTTCGCCTAAGGTGCCGATAGACTTCGCACCCCTACATATTGTTGCGGCGTAGTTAACGCGTACAATATGTGGGTATTCCGAGACGCATCAGAATTGCTGCGCTAGCCCATTGGAATTGGGATAACTTGCGATTAATTTGGGATAATAGCGTTTTCTGTTTGGGATAAACTGTGGTATGCTTGGGACAGTCTAGGATCATCTTCCTCTGGAGATAGCTTGACGTCGTCGATTTTGGTCCTGTTTCTACAATTGTTGATTGTGCTGGGATTGCTATTGTGGGCAGACCGCTGGTTGCATCGACACCTTCAAGGTGTGATGTTGTTGGTGGCGGGGGACAAGGATTTGGCGCTCTGGCTGTACGCGATGGCGCTTCTGCCCGGGGTCCTTTTGCACGAACTCAGCCATGCAGTCGTTGCTCGGGTGATGGGGGTCCGGATTGGTCGTATTCATCTTCTGCCCCGACGGATCGGTAAGCGCATCCAGTTGGGCTTTGTCCCGATTCAGGAGACGGATATACTGCGCGCCAGCTTAATCGGCGGCGCCCCGTTGATCTTCGGCAGCTCTGCTGTGGTGGGAATCGGATATCTGGTGTTTGGAACCCCGGAGATGCTGAACGCGCTTTCTGCCGGTGATTGGCTCCGAGGGGTACAGGGGTTGCTTGGCACGCTCCAGGCTCCCGATCTCTGGATCTGGGTCTATCTCGTCTTTGCTATCAGCAACACAATGCTACCCAGTCGATCCGACATTCACGCTTGGCCCGTCTTGGCCCTGATCGCTATGCTCGCCGTTGCTCTGCTGGTGGCCGCCGGCGGCCTCTCCCTAGTGCTTCAGGGTGTGGGGGGCTTTCTGCTTGTCGCGGTGCGCTGGCTCGTGCTACTGGGAGCAAGTGTCCTATTGGTTGACCTCCCGATCTTTGCTGCCCTCTTCTTGGGCCAGAAGCTGCTAGAGATACTGAAGGGCGTGCACCTGGAGTTTGACTAGGGGAAGCTATGACAATTAGAGAGGTTTGGAAGGTCAACTGGCCAGCGATTCTGGTGCTGATCGCTTACCTATTGGTTGGTACGCTCTATGCTATCTACACGCCGCTCTGGCAGGCACCGGACGAACCAGCGCACTACAACTATGTTCGTTCTCTAGCAGCGGGGGGCGGTTTTCCGGTGATGCAGCCCGGTGATTATGATCAGGCGTATCTGAGCCGGCTGACCACAGAGGGATTTCCTCCGGAGCTATCCATCGAACCCCTGGCCTATGAAGGCCATCAGCCGCCCCTTTACTATGTGCTCGCTGTTCCCTGCTATTGGCTCTTTCAAGGGTCCGTTCGAGCGCTGCGCCTCTTTTCGCTTATGATCGGCGGTGTCGGCGTGGTGGTGATCTTCGCAATCCTGCGCGAGGTTCGCCCTACAGAACCAGGCATAGCCTGGTTCGGCGGTGGACTGGTGGCCCTGATTCCACAGTATCTGTCGATTATGGCCTCGGTAAACAATGACGCTATGGTCTTGGCGCTTTTTTGGCTCTGGCTTTGGTTGGCTTTACGGTATCTCCGTGGACAGGCTTCTCCTTGGGTGCTGGGCGGGGTCGCCGGGGCGGTACTGTTGACGAAGGCCACCGGATACCACGTCTTGCCTCTGATGCTGCTTATTGTCTATTTGCGTTACCGACGTACCGGTATGTCTTGGGGCTGGATGGCCCGTCAACTGGTGGCGTTGTTGCTGCCGGCGCTGCTTCTCGGTGGGGTCTGGTGGATCCGCAATGTCACGGTCTATGGTTGGCCGGACGTGATGGGGTTGCAGCGCCATGATTTGGTGGTCCAGGGACAGCTGCGGACCTCCGAACTGATCGCGGAGCTGGGCATGGCTGGCTTCCTGCGCAGTGCCAGCTGGACCACCTTTCGATCCTTCTGGGGCCAGTTTGGCTGGATGGGGGTCGTACTGGATCTCCGCATCTATCAGGGACTGTTGATCTTCTCGACTCTGTCCTTTGCTGGCGCGCTCTGGCGCCTGGTTGATCTGGTCCAACGCGGCACCGATGTTAGGCAGCGGGACGCTCTAATCCTGTTGGGCAGTGCCGCGTTGATCACCGTGACCATGTACGTGGGCTACAATGTCGTCTATGTGCAACATCAGGGACGCTATCTATTCTCTGCGTTGCCCTTTGTGGGTTTAGCAATAGCTCTCGGATGGCAGCAGTTGCTCCATCGCGAGTTAGCTGTCGGGATGTCATTCGTCTTGCTGCTGGCCATCGTAGTGGTGGGCGTCTGGGGATTGCTGTCTGACGGCCCGCCCCTTTGGCCTATGGCGATGATGGGAGGTGCGGCTGTCGGACTCCCAGTCCTCGCATATGCCTCTATGCGTTGGCGGGCCGTGGCAATTGCCGGAGCCTTGGTGGGAATGGTCGCGTTAGACCTCTGGTGTCTCTTCGGCTTTATCGTGCCGATGTTGGCATCCTAGAGCAGATCCGGACGCCATCGCGCCTGCGACCCTGATGGCGTCTATCAGTACATAGGGAGTTAAAAATGTCGATTGAACCAGGTTTGACCGGGGAGATCGTACGGATTGTTGCGGAGAGCGATACCGCTGTGGTCTATGGGAGTGGATTGGTCCCCGTGTTGAGCACACCGCATCTGATTGCGTTGATGGAGTGCGCCGCGCAGCTGGTCATCGAGCCCTTTCTAACCGAGGAACAGACGTCTGTCGGCATCCGTGTGGCCATGCGCCATATCGCGGCGACCCCGGTCGGGATGCAGGTGCGCGTGCGTGCCGAGATTCTGGAGGTGGACCGCCGTCGCTTGTCCTTCAAAGTTGAGGCTTGGGATGAGGTAGAGAAGATCGGCGAGGCAGAACATGAGCGCTTCATTGTCGATGCAGTGCGTTTTATGGCACGGGTAACGGAGAAGGCGGAGGCGCAGGCATAATGGTGGATCCCAAGGGTGTCCTGGAACGGCGCTACGCGGAGGTCTACGCTTCGCTGCATGCACAGCTTCAGGAGCGCCGGCAGAGCGATGCAGCCTTCGGCGTGGATGATTTACGGGGCTTTCTTAAAGACGCCTATATCCGTCAAGGCAATGACTGGATCGGCCACGGCCCCCTTTTTGACGCGACCCAATCGGCGATCATCGCAGCTTACGAAGCCGTCCTGGCCGAGTGGTTGGCTGACATCGCGAACGAATCTGAACCTTGACGATTTGCCCGATAGATGAGCGAAGACTCTCATTTCCACAGCGATCTGCCCGTTGCTGCAGGTCTTACCTCTGCTCCGCAAGCGTTTGGCGTTTCCATCTCTCCGGGGCGACGCTCAAACTCAGAAGCCCACGTTGCTTAAGACTCTCAGCGGCGTTGTGATCTGGATCGATCAAGTCTCCGTATCCTCAGACAAGCGGACTCACGATCAGATAGCGCCACTTCGTCCAAGGTGACGCAGTGGTGACATGTTTGGGTCGATAGAAAGAACCGACTCGGCAAATAATGATTGTGCCCTGTCAGCTCTTATCCCCCG
>PWVB01000284.1 GCA_003562365.1 Anaerolineae bacterium | reverse complement strand
CGGGTTGCAGAAATGGCGCCGCGGATGAACCTCGTCGTTGAGGACGCCCGCGATCGGGGTGTGCACATCATCCACGCACCCTCGGATACATTGGCGGCTTACGCTGGCACTGCCGCCCGCCGGCGGGCCCGAGAGGCGCCGGTGGTGGCGCCACCACCGGATGCTCCACGCGCCGATCCGCCGCTGCCCATCGACGACTCGGATGGCGGATCGGACACTGGAGAGACGGCGTCCTACCGCGCCTGGTCGTGCCAACATCCTGCCCTGATGATCGACCAGCGCCGCGACGCCATCGCAGATGAAGGGCACGAGATCTACAACCTCCTGCATATGTGGGACGTGCATCGGGTGTTGATTATGGGCGTCCACACCAACATGTGCATTCTCAACCGCTCCTTTGGCATCAAGCAGCTGGTGCGCTGGGACGTGCCCGTCGCGCTGGTGCGAGATCTGACTGACGCGATGTACAATCCCGCCCGTTCGCCTTATGTGAGCCACGCGGCGGGGACCGAGCTGGTGATCGGAGCCATTGAGCGCTTCTGGTGTCCATCCATCACCAGTCGCGACCTTGTGGTATAGTGGTGGGGCTGGGTTTCTTATCGCCGGTCGGCTATCCGACGGCGGCGGCGGAGGGCCTGTTGCTGGAGATAGGAGTGATGGAATGAGTGATAGACTGCGCTGGGGTATTTTGGGAACGGGAAACATTGCGCACAAGTTTGCGCAGGGGCTGGCGGCGCTGCCCGATGCAGCGCTGATGGCTGTAGGCTCGCGCCGGCAGGCGACGGCGGACACCTTCGGGCAGGAGTTCGGGATCGCCCATCGCCATGCGAGCTACGCGGCCCTGGCGGCTGATCCTGAGGTCGACATCGTCTACGTTGCTACGCCGCATCCCTTCCATTCTGAGAACACGCTGCTGTGCCTGAATCACGGGAAGCACGTTCTCTGCGAGAAGCCCTTCGCGATAAACGCTGCCCAGGCCGGTGAGATGATCGCTGCTGCGCGGCAGAACCGACGTTTCTTAATGGATGCCGTCTGGACCCGCTTCCTACCGCTGATGGCGAGGCTGCGGGAGCTGCTCGCCGGAGACGAGATCGGTGAGGTGCGGATGTTGCAGGCCGATTTCGGCTTCCGGGCGCCCTTTGATCCTCAAGCCCGGCTCTTCAACCTGGAGCTGGGCGGGGGAGCGCTTCTGGACGTCGGCATCTACACTGTGCAACTGGCCTCTATGGTGCTGGGAGGCCCTCCTATCGCCATTGAGACGCAGGCCGAGTTGGGCGAGACTGGCGTGGACGAGCAGGCGGGAATGCTCTTTGCCTACCCTGAGGGAGCGCTGGCGCAACTCTCCTGCGCGATCCGTACCACGACCCACCACGAGGCCTCGATCTTTGGCACTGAAGGGCGCATTCGGCTCCACGCACCCTGGTGGCGGGGGACCAGGCTGACGGTCTGGCACACACCGGGCCCCGATGGCGGCACGGAGCACCATCTGCCCTTCGAGGGCAACGGCTACAACTATGAGGCGGCGGAGGTAATGGCTTGCATCCGCGCCGGTAAAATGGAGAGTGAGACGATGCCGCTGATTGAGACCCTCCAGCTTATGCAGACGCTGGACACCGTCCGCTCCCGCTGGGGCCTTAGCTATCCAACAGAATGAGCGAGAGATCTGAGGAATCGGGGGCGATGCTAAGGGGTCAGGTCTGCAATATCCAGCGCTTTTCGGTCCACGATGGGCCGGGGATCCGCACCACGGTCTTTCTTAAAGGCTGCACCCTGCGTTGTTTTTGGTGTCATAATCCAGAGAGCTGGCGGCCGACGCCTGAGCTGCAGCTTCATCCCGACCGCTGCATCGGCTGTGAGGCCTGTGTGGCAGCTTGCACGGAGGGTGCGCAGACCGTTGATGCGGCGGGCGAGCTGGTCTTTCAGCGCGAGCTCTGTATCGCTTGTGGGGCCTGTGTTGAGGTCTGTTACGCCGGTGCCCGCGAGCTGAGCGGGAAGTCGCTGACGGTGGATGCGGTCGTCGATGAGGTGCTACAGGACCGTCCCTTCTATGAAAACTCTGGAGGAGGTGTGACCCTCTCCGGTGGCGAGCCGGCCT
Source organism: Anaerolineae bacterium (assembly GCA_003562365.1). Taxonomy (GTDB): domain Bacteria; phylum Chloroflexota; class Anaerolineae; order B4-G1; family SLSP01; genus PWVB01. The sequence continues at coordinate 1,722 of PWVB01000284.1, read as the reverse complement.
ATCAGCCGGAGTTTGCCAAGGCGATCCTGTCGCGCTGTCGCGAAGCTGAGATCCATACCGCCATTGAAACGGCGGGCCACCTGCCGTGGGCGCCACTTTCCCAGCTGCTGCCCATAACCGATCTCGTGATGATGGACCTGAAGCATATGGACCCCGACAAGCATCGTTGGGCGGTGGGGGCCTCCAACCGGTTGGTGCTGGAGAACGCGCGGCGCTTAGCGGAGACGGACAAGCCGATCATCTTCCGCACGCCGGTGGTCCCGACGGTCAATGACACGGCGGCGGAGATCGGTGCCATCGCGGCTTTTGTGAGCGAACTACAGGCCCTGCGCCACGCTGCCCCTGACCGGGCGGCGTCGATCTCACTGGAGCTGCTGCCGTTCCATCGTATGGCCGGCGACAAGTATGCGAGTATGGGGTTTACCTACGCAGCGCATGATCTCGCGCCGCCAGCGCAGGAGAAATTGGCGGCGCTCACATCGACCGCGGAGTTATATGGTATCTTGGTGCGGTGCCGGTGAGGGCCGCCTAAAGGAAGGGTAGGTGCTGCGTGAATCCTTGGCGACTTTGGTATACGCGTCCGGCGGAGCAGTGGGTTGAAGCGCTGCCGCTGGGCAATGGGCGCTTGGGCGCGATGGTCTTCGGCGGGATCACCACCGAGCGCCTACAGCTAAACGAGGACACATTGTGGGCCGGTGCACCCAGCGACTGGAACAATCCCAATGCGCACGCCGCACTCTTGGAGGTTCGGGAAGCGCTGTTCGAGGATGATCTTGTGCGAGCAAACGCACTGTGCAAATCGCTGCAAGGTCCCTTCACACAGCCCTACCTGACGGTAGGCGATCTGATCTTGGACTTCGACCACGGCGCCGCAGCAACGGACTATATACGCGAACTCGACCTGACTCGCGCCGTGGTCACGGTCCGCTACGCTGTCGACGGTGTTAACTACACTCGGGAGATCCTCTGCAGCCATCCTGATCAGGTCCTGATCATCCGCCTGAGCTGTGACCGGCCCGGCGCACTCTCGCTTACTGCGCGGATGGAGAGTCCCTTGCAGTCGACGGCGGCGGTATCCGGCACCGATGTGCTGGTCCTTCAGGGCAAGGCACCCAAGCACGTGGACCCTGCAGGGCATGAGAGGGCGGATCCGATCCGCTACGATCCGTCGGACGGAGAAGGGATGACCTTTGAGGCGCGCCTACGGGTTGGCGCTCAAGGGGGACAGCTGTGGGGTGAGGGCGACGTATTGCACATTGAGGCTGCGGATGAGGTCCTCATGCGGGTGAGTGCCGCCACTAGCTTCAACGGCTTCGATCGCTCGCCGAGCCACGAGGGCCGGAATCCCACGGTAGCTTGCGTGTCCGACCTGGATCGTAGCACTCGGAAGCCCTTCGTGGCCCTTCTGTATGCTCATCTGGAGGATTACCAGGCGCTCTTCGGTCGGGTGAGCCTGGACCTGGGCGCGACTGATGCAGTGCAACAGCCCACCGACAAACGGCTGGCTCGCTTTGTTGAGGGTGACGATCCACAGCTCGCGGCGCTTTTCTTCCAGTTCGGGCGCTACCTGCTGATCAGCAGCTCACGGCAGGGCACGCAACCGGCCAATCTGCAGGGGATCTGGAATCCGCTGGTGCAGCCGCCCTGGAACAGTAACTACACGCTCAACATTAACGCCGAGATGAACTATTGGCCGGCCGAGGTGTGCGCTCTGAGCGAGTG
>PWVB01000306.1 GCA_003562365.1 Anaerolineae bacterium | reverse complement strand
CGCAGGGCTATGACGACAAGGTGCGTCTCTTTACGGGCCGCGAGGATACCGACGTCACGGTCTATAGATTGCGGGGCATCTGCGACTACTTTTATGGGCACATGCTACCGAGCACGGGCCGCCTGGAAAAGTTCTCGCTGGAGCACTATCTGCCAGGGTTCATCCTGCGCAGCCACGTTCCCAGGCATGCCTATCCCCTGGAATCCCACGGGCACTACCCCAAGCTCATGGAGGTGTTTCGCGAATATGGCCGCTGGTTGCGCATTCTGGGCATTGAGGACGTAGGCTCGATGAACGCCGCTATCGAGAGTAGCAAAGCCCAGCGTGCGGTGCTGATCTCTGAGGCGCTCCACGAAAAGCGCATCTCTGAGATCGCCGCAGCCATACTGGCCCGCGAGCGGGTGCGCCTGGTGCTTGTGGCCGGGCCATCCTCATCGGGCAAGACGACCTTTGCCCGGCGGCTGAGTATCCAGCTCATGGCCAGCGGCCACCACCCTCTCGCTCTGGGTCTGGATGACTATTTCATCGATCGTGACCTGACCCCGCTGGATGACCGCGGCCGCAAAGATTTCGAGTCGCTGCGGGCCGTCAATCTGGAGCTATTCAACGAGCAGTTGGCGGCGCTGCTGGATGGCCGGCGCGTCCAGATCCCCCACTATGATTTCGTCCAGGGCAAAAGCGTCTCTGGTCCCGTCGTGGAGCTGGCCGAGGGGGCCATTCTGATCGTGGAAGGGATCCATGGCCTCAACCCAGAGCTGGTGTATCAGATCCCCGAGGAGACGATCTTTCGAGTGTATGTCTCTGCCGTGACGCAACTCAACCTGGACCATCATAACCGCATCCCGACCACCGACAACCGTCTGTTGCGTCGGATGGTGCGCGATCAGCGCTATCGCGGCATCACGGTGGCCGAGACCATCAGTCGCTGGCCCGACGTACGGCTGGGTGAAGAACGCAACATCTTTCCGTATCAGGAGAACGCTGACGTCATATTCAACTCGGCCCTGGTCTATGAGCTCTCTGTGCTCAAGCCGTTGGTCGAGCCTTTGCTCCTCCAGGTGCCCTCGGGCACATCCGAGGCGGTCGAAGTGCGCAGGCTGCTCAGCTTTTTGCGGTGGTTCAAGCCGTGCGAGACCAGTCTGGTGCCCGGGAACTCGCTCCTGCGCGAGTTCATCGGTGGCTCGGTCTTGCGGGGCTTTATGCTGTAAAAGAAAAAAGGGGGATGCGGCTCAGTGTCGCATCCCCCTTGGTGATGCCGGGAGCTTACCAGCGATAGACGACCGTATAGGACAGCGTTGCGGTGTCCTCGGCGTCGATCTCGACCTCAAAAGCGATGGTGTTGGCGTCGATCTGCTCAAACTCCATGCTGCTCTCGGTCACCTCGGCATCATGAGCGCGGAAAAGATGCTCGATCACGCGCACCGTCACAGCCTCGTCCTGCTGGTTGCGTAGCTCGATCTGGATCGTCTCTTCGATGTGGCGCTCGCCCAACTGTCGAAACGCGGTGGGGGTGCGCTCGGCCACGATGTCAAAGGTCCGCCCCAGCGTCAGCGAGATCTCTTCATTGCGCGGCGTGTGGCGGATGCGGTCCTCGCCTACAAACTGGGCGCTGCCATCGACGTCCTCCTGATAGACGCGGACGATGCCCTGGGGCAACGGCATGCCCAGACCACTCGCCTCCTCATTCATCACCAGAATGCGGATCTCGGCGTTCATCGGTTCGCGGGTGACCCGGTTGGGGTCGGTGATGGCGCTGCCCAAGCGCACAAAGATCGGCCGCGTGAACTCGACAACGTACTCTCGCTCGACGGACACCTCAGGCGCCCGTGCAAACTCGATCTGCTTGGTCTGGCGGTCGCCGATGGTCACGGGCCGTGCGACCTCGTACAGGTGATAGTCAAAGAACGCGCGCTCCTCGACCTGGGGCTCTGGCGCGGCACGCATGACCATCTCTTCTGCCATGACCGCCACATCGGGCGTGACCTGGGCGACGTCGCCGGCAATCAGCTTGAGCCGGGCGTTCTCATACGTGGCCCCGCTGTTGTTGTCGACGCTGACCCAGCCGGTCAGAGAAAGACCATCATTTTCGGGGTCCAGCATGGCGATATAGTCGGCCTGCCAGTTGATACCACTGGTGAGATAGGCGACCTGTAGGTCGTGCGTGCCGGCTTCGGTCGTCTGCAGCAGCCACTGCAGGGTGGGCCGGGTCACCAAACCATCAGGCAGCTCGGGGAAGACAAACTGTTGGATATGCTCCAGTCGAATGATGGCGATGCCATCATCGTTAGCGAGAATGATATCCTCAGCGCCAGAGAGCAACGTGCCTGTGTGTACCTCTCCATCGCGCGTGGTCAGGCTGATGGGCAGATCGATATGCCGCTGCAGGAGCTGCTGGGTGCTGACAATGTCGTACGCAAAGTGCTGCTCCAGCAGAATGGTCTCTTCGGGGTCGGTGAGCGAGACTACGTGGACCGTCGTCGGCCGGATTCGGCTGGCCACATCGGTGAACGCGATCTCGTTCAGGCCTGCCTCCAGGTCAAAGCTGCGCACCTCGCGCACCAGCCCCAGATTCTGGTTGTAGACTGTCAGGTCCAGGGTATCAACGATCGCAATCTCAGGCTCTTCCACTTCCTCTTCCTCCTCGGGGGTCAGCAGCTCCTCGAGGGTGGGAGGAATGTCCTCGTCCTCATCGAGAGGCTCAATCGTCGGGGTCGGTGTTGGCGTCGGCGTGGGGGTCTGCGCCACAGCGGTCACCGTGAGCGTCAGGACCAGGATCGCTGCCAGGAAAATCAAGAGCGATCGGCGCTTGTTACCTTGCATGGGTACCTCCTCATGAAAAAGTACGATATAGCTCTACACATAGGACGCCAGAAGCGTGCACCACGTTCCATGGGGCGCCAGGGGGACGTCAGCCGTCGCAGCCAGCGCTGCCGAAAAGCCAAAGCAAGCTTCATAGGTATAACCATTATACAATAGCAGCATACATCCCGATAGGTCGACGCTACGTTGATCGTCTCTGCCTCGTGTGCAATGCGGACGCTACGCCGCCGGAGCCTGGTCGCGATATGACAGCGAGCCAGCTCATCTCTATACTAGAGTAGTTATGAACCACGGAGGAGCCTCTGCTGTATGATCCACGATCAGGCCATCGCCGACCTGCTGGCGCTCGAGGCCGACGACGAACTCCTCGAGGAGGAGGCTCTGGCGGGGCGTCTGGAAGCGCTGGAGCAATTGGCTTTTATCTATCAGGTGTTGCGAGCTGGCGCTCCCAATGCGCAGGCATATGGCGCGCGCGCTGCGGCGCTGCGCACCCGGCTGGAGGCCCTTAACCAGCAGTACTATGCGCAGGTGCGTGCCTGGCTGCGCTCGGGCTCGGCCACTCCAGCGGCCATCCGCGATCTGCTGGAACGATATTCCCACTATGGCGAGGCAGACGGGGCGGGATTGCACCTTGACTATGAGCCGGTCGATGCCCTCGTGGACGGCGTGCTCCAGCTAGAGCGCTTTGGCGGCCTGGCTACCGTGCACCATCGCGATATCGTGCACCTGGAGGATACGCCGGTGCGCGTCCTGCTGGATCTGGTCGATCATGTGCCGCTGGAGGCGGGGGACCGCTTCTATGACCTGGGCTCTGGTCTCGGACGCGTGGCCATCATCGTGCATTGGCTGACAGGCGTGCCCGTGTGTGGCATCGAGATCCAGCCCGACTATTGCGGCTACAGTCGGCGTCTGTCCGAAAGCCTGGGCCTGACGCAGGTGCGGTTCCAACAGGCCGATGCCCGGGAATCCGATCTTTCAGGCGGCACCGTCTACTATCTGTTT
>PWVB01000434.1 GCA_003562365.1 Anaerolineae bacterium | reverse complement strand
TACCCGCCGCGGGCGATGCCTACGATCACCCGATGAGTGTGGCCATGCGCCGAGGATTCCGGGCTGAGGCCATCGAACACAAGGAGATGCTGCGCGCCCGGGCGGCCTATTTCGCGAACGTGAGCTACCTGGACGAGGTTGTAGGTGACCTGTTGCTGCGGTTGGATTCCAGTGGCTTGCTGGAGAACACCGTGATTGTCTACACCACTGACCACGGGGAGTTGGCGGGCGAGCATGGCGTCTGGTGGAAGAACGGCTGGTACGAGGGCTGCACCCGCGTTCCGCTGCTCATCTCGCTGCCCGAGCAGCGGCGCAGCCGCTCTGAGTCGCACCGACGTCCGCCAGAGGTCTGCCGCACGCCGGTGGGCCTCACCGACCTATTTCCTACTCTCTGCCGGCTAGCTGATGCAGCGGTGCCCGAGGAACTCGACGGAATCGACCTGCGCGTGGGCGACGGTCCGGTGAGACCGCCGGAGCGCCCGATCTTCTGCGACGCGCTCACCCCGCGCTGGGGCGCGGGTATGGAGTTCAGGATGATCCGCTGGCGCCAGTACAAGTACGTCACTTTCCGCGACGCCCCCCCGCTCTTCTTCGACCTTGCGGACGATCCGGGCGAGCAGCGCAACCTGATTGAGCGAGGCGTCGCGGGCGAGGCGGCTGAGGCGCAGCGTGCGTTGGCGGAGCTTGCCGCGACATCGATGGACTTCGATGCGGCGGAGCGCGAGCGCACCGAGCGGGATGGGGATCTGCACACCACCTATGCGCTGGACCTGCCTAGGGTCTCAGGCAACCTCTACCTCTTCCCAGATGGTAGGCTGATCAACGTCGACGATCCGTTAATTTACGACCCAACGGTCCTCACCGACGACCCCGCCGCGGTCTTCAACGATTGGCCTTCCAAATCTTAGCTGTGCCGTGCAGCTAGCGCGCACCGCCGACCTGTGCCGGCAGGCGTTCTCCAGACTGTTGACGGTACACGCTAACGGCGATAGCAGTGGGGGGCTTCGATGCCGCGAGCGTGTGGGTATCCAATCAGCCTCAGGCAGAGGAGGCTGCGCCGGACAATGGCCCGGGATCCAAAAGCAAGCACCACTTCGGCTACAAGAGCAAGGCGTTCAACGTGGTGGATGACCGGCTCTTCACCTGGTGGCCGCTGAGCGGTCCCTTCGTCACCGCTAATCGCAAACCAGGGCGGCGCGACACCGCTGCGCAGCCAGTGCGCGGCTGCGCTGTCTACCCGTGCCGCGAACTCGGTTTGCCGCGCTCTGGCCCGCCCACATCACCCGAAAGTGCCTCTATCTCTATCGAAACCGGGGAACCAGAGGGTGCGTTTTCCCGTGGAGGGGGGACTTACTGCGGTTCTCACCGCCGCCATCACGCACTTACTGCGGTTCTTCACGCGCCCTGCCGCCCTAAAACGCCTTCAACCCAGCTTTCTATCTCGGTTTCCGTTGTTCCCCTCGCAGAACCTCGCCTCTTTACTGCGGTAACCCTTCGTAGTCAGGCGCTTTAGCATCGTAAAGACTACGCTACCATGGCCCAGGGACTACAAACCAAGCGGGGAATCCCGGTTGTCGGGACTTGAGCACGGAATAGGAGGAAGACGCAATGGCAGATAAACGCCGGATCAATGTCAATCTGGTTGAACTCAGCGCCGCCTTTGGGATCAACTTTCCGGACCAGGATGCCTACTTCGGGCTGAAAACCGGCGACGTGGTGTGGATCACGGACGAGACCCACCGAGAGCTCGAAAAGCTCTGGGAAAAGATTCCTGATATCTCCGATCCCCCCGCGGCGTTGGACGCGCTTATCTCACAGCGCGCCGATATGGCCGAGTGGCAGCAGGAAGAATTGCGCGATGACGCGCGTGTGGACGGAAGCCCAATATAGCAGCCGGTATCTATCCATCGACCCCGAACAGTATAGCTATTACAATGACATGGAGTGCTTTATCTGGTGCCTGGAGAACGACGGGCTGGCGAATCAGCTGGAAAACGCCATCGGGGGGGGAGGCGCCTTTCGCCGCTTCAAGGACATCCTGACGCGACACCCGTGCGTGCAAGAGGCCTGGTACGATTTCCAGGCGTGCCGGATGGAAACACGCATGAGGCGATGGGTGGAGTGTATGGACATCGATCCGGTCGAGTGGGGGCAGTTCGCGGCCCGGTGTCGAGGTGTAATCCGCAAAACCATGATATAATAAGCACAACATAGTTGTGTGAGTTGTGCTAAAAGGAGGCTCGTTATGGCTGAGACTATTCAATCCACTGATCTGCGCCGCCGGGTGCGCGAGGTGCTCGACCGCGTGCGGCTGAAGGGGGAGCCGGTGATTGTGCAGAGCTATGATACGCCCCAGGCCGTCCTCATCCCCTACGAGGATTTCGAGAGCTACCGCGCGTGGCGCGCGGAACGGGTGGAGCGCCAGGCGTGGCTGGCGGAGCTGCGGGCCATCGCCGAAGAGGTCAGCACCCGCGCCGCCCTCACCGAGGACGAGGCCGCCGCGCTCATCGAAGAGGCCCGGCGCGCGTGAACCCGCGTTCCCTGCGCGCCGTCTTCGATACCAACCTGCTGGTGAGCTACCTGCTCGTCCACCGCCCGCCCATCGCGACCCTGCTGGACGTCCATTTCGTGGCCGAGCACTTCACCCTCGTCACTGCACCGGCGCTGTTGGCGGAATTGGCGCGCGTGTTGCACTATACCCGCCTACAGCACTACTACGATGCGCCGCAGCGCGACCGCTTTGTGGCCCTCGTCGCCGCGCTGGGCGAGGTGGTGGAGTTGCCCGCCGACATCCCTGCCATCTGCCGCGATCCCGACGACGACCGGGTCATCGCCTGCGCCGTTGTGGGCCGCGCCGACGTCATCGTTAGTGGCGACAAGGATCTGTTGACACTGAAACAAGTGGGGCGCATTCCCATTCTCGCAGCAGCGGAATTTCTGGAAAAACTGCGCGGCATCGGTTCGTAGTCACACGCTTGAGCGCGGTCAAGGAGTGTCTGCCTGGCCCATCCTGAATGCGACCAGGTCGAACTCCCCTTCATCGAGCAGCTCCATTCCCTCGGCTGACAATACCTCAAAGGTGATATTCAGGTTCCTGGCTTCACCGAGCGCGTCTCTTTCCGGCAGGTACTCCTCACCGGACGGCTGCGGGCGGCGTTGCGCGAGATCAACCTTGATGAGACCGACCAACCCTGGCTAGACCAGGCCCGCATCAGCGAGGCGGTCGGACGCCTGGAGCGGCTGACGCAGCCCAATCTCATCGAGGCAAACCTGGTTGCCACGGAACTGCTGCTCAAAGGTACACTGGGGACCCCAACGGCGGCCTAACGCGGCCCGGCTGCACGGCGAGTCCAACCCGTCGATGGCGTTCAACACCGCCTGTAACCGGTCTGGGAGCTGCTGCACCGCTGTTAGCAGAGCTTCGTGCAACAACGGATGTGTCCAAGGGTCTGGCGGCTCCAGCGCTGGGAGATAACTGTCCGGCCGGTGGGCCTGGCGCACCACCCGCCACAGCGCTAACTGCTCCGCCTGACCGCTTTGGCGGGGAGAGGAATGCGCCTGACTCCTTTCTAAAGTTGGCAACCGTGAACATGCGTTCTGTACTTTGATTGTGCGATGCACAGAATCCGTAGTGGTAAAGCTCGCGCAACTCATGCGCCATAAGCACTTCTGGCTTGAGGCGATGGCGCAAGCGTTCTCCGCCGCGGTTCAGTATGGCCTTGACGGCGCTCATGAGCTGCGCACCAGCAGCCGTGGTAAGCTCCACCAGCGTTGCTACCCTCCGATGCGCGCCTGCTTCGGTTTGCCGTCTGACTACGCCCGG
>PWVB01000430.1 GCA_003562365.1 Anaerolineae bacterium | reverse complement strand
TATCTCCGGCGGCGCAGGGCCGATGGGCAGGCGAGGCGCAACGCTGAGATTGCAGCGCAGGGCCGCCTCTGCCTGGTGCTGCCGCCCCGCGGTGAGAAGGCCGTGCCCTGGAAGACGGTCCGGCAGCAGGGCATCGACTTCGCCGCCTTTCTTGCAGCAACGCTGGCCCAGTTCCCATCGCTGCATATCTCCCTGGAGATCGTTGGGGACGCCGATGGTTCCTATCTGCAGGTGTGGGCGCCGGAGGCGGTCTATCCAACGGTGATCCAGGGCTTGATGTCGGCCTTCCCGGAGGCCCAGCTGCGGGATCCGGCTGATGTGCTGCAGCCGTCGGACGGCCTGGTGGACCTGGTGCCTCAGACACTCTGGGCCCAGCTGGCGATGGACCGCGGCCCTGTCTACCCGCTCAAAGGGGTTGACGCCTTTGCCACCGACAGTCTGGCATTTGAGCTGGCGGCGTTGGCGCGCTCGCCGGGAATGGGACGGATCGGTGTGCAGATCGTCTTGAAGGACGCGCAGGCCGTCCGTCCGCGCTGGAACACCGCCCTGCTCCGGGAGCTCGACCGCGCTCGCCAGGCCCTTGCCCGGCAGCCCGCCTCGGCTCGCGCCGCGGCCGATCGGCTGCGGCTGGGTGCATTGGAGGAAAAGGCAGGCGCTCTCGGGGCGATGGCGGCCACCGTACGCGTCTTTGCTGAACCGGCATCCCAGGCGCGCATGGAGCGGCTGGTGATGGCCTTGCGGAGTCTGAGTCAGAGTGCCTACAACCACCTCGCGCTCTTCTCCACCGGCAGCGGACCGCAGAGCGTTCTGGGCCGCCACTTCGACCACCAGGCCGGACGGCGGACGATACTGTCACCCCAGGAGCTGGCGCCGCTCTGGCACGAGCCCCGGGGGGAGGTGGGCGACCTCCGCACTGCCCGCGGCGTGGACATCCCCCCGCCGCCGGAGGTGGTGGTCCTGGAGAGGCCGCCCTTCGCCGCTGACTACCGCGTCTTGGGCTGCGGCGTGATGCGCGACGGCAGCAAGGTCTTTGTGATCTGGCCGCGGGGAGAGGACGACTTCGACGCCAACGTCCACTTTGCCTGCGTCGGCGCGACCGGATCGGGCAAGACGACGCTGATTGCCAACCTCGTCGCACAGGACACGTTGTCCGGACGGTGCGGCGACATAGTGCTTGAGCCGCACCGCAGCCTGACATTGGACATACTGAAGCGCATCCCGCCGGAGCGGGAAGCATCGACCATCTGGGTGAACCCGACGGGCAGGCGGCGCACCTTCGGTCTGAACCCTCTGGACTACGCCGGTGATATGCGGCTGCGGCCCGCCGTCGGTGACAGCTTTGTCTCCGCTTTAGAGAAGATCATCGGCGGTGACTGGGATGGTGCCGTGCGCATGCGGCGGATTCTCAACAACGTGGTTCAGGCCATTCTGGAGGGCGTGGATGAACCCACGATGCTCCATCTGATGGCCTTTCTCCGCCGTGAGACCTATCGCGATACCGTCATCGAGCAGGTCCGGAATCCCGAGGTCTCCGATTTCTGGCGCGAGGAGTTTGCCGACGTCGGTCCCAGCCGACAACAGGAGATGCTGGGGCCCGTCTTCACGCGCTTGAGCCCACTCCTGCTGAAAACTATGACGCGGCAGGTGGTGGGGCAGGCGCGGACAACGCTGCCGTTCAAGGCGATGATGGATGCAGGGCTCGTTACGCTCATCGATGTGAGTGCCAAGAACCCTGAGGTGGGCGACGATAATGCTGCAGCACTGGGCACCCTGCTGCTCAGCACGGTCTGGGGCGCGGCGGCCAGCCGGGTGAAGGGCTTCTATCCCTTTCCCACGTCGCTGTGGATCGATGAGTTCCACCTCTTCGTGACCCGTGACATTGAGTCGATGATGGCCGAGGCGCGGGGATTCGGTTTGGGCGTCTACGTGGCGACCCAATACTGGTCGCAGCTGCCCGGATGGATGCAGGAGGCCATCATGAACAACACCTGGACCAAGTTGGTGGGCCGGGTTAACGGTCCCAAGGAGGCCCGGCTCGTGGCCCGCATCTTTCCCGGCATCACGCCGGAGCAGATCCTGACCCTGGGCTCCTATACCTATCTGGCGCAAGTCTCGGCTAACAAGCAGACGACGATGCCCTTCACGCTCAAGACCTTCCCTCCGCTATCAGGGCACAAGCTTCGCCGGGCCTATCAGGCCCGCAACCAGGGAGGGCTGGCGCGTCCGTCGGACCACGGGGCGATTCCGCATGATTTCTTCTCCGGGGTCACCCGGCCCGATGCCGGTGATCGCGCGGCGTGGCGCGCCTACCAGACGGAGATGGAGGGGATGAGCCTCGCTGACCGCGCCGAGCACCTGGCCGATATGGATGAGGCGGCTTTCGCCGCTTACCGGCACCTGCAGCGGGGACAAGACTTGGAGGCGTATGAACGCCTGCGCAACGATCCGACCCTGACCCCGCAGGTAGCGCTCACCCCGGAAGAGGAGGAGAGCTTGGGGCCGGAGGCTGCCCGACGCGTGCGACGCATTCGAGCCCTCTCGTCGCTGCAGGTGGAGACGCCGCGTGACATCGTGATGGCCGAGGACCGGCGGTTGCGGCGCCAGATGGATGAGGTCGCCAGCGTCTATGACGAGCTTCTACTATAGTTCTCCCGGGCCAGAGGCGACTGAAGGTAGGCGGTAACAGGGAGACGATGGGAGGTCACGTGGCAAAAAGACGGCGTGTTCTTGAGGAACTGCGTGGTGGGATGATGCTCGGCCCGACGCCAAGCGCGGCGAGGCCAACCTTGAGTATCCCGACAGAGCGTCCCAAGGTGTCCATCACACCGGCCTATGTGCGCAGCTTGGCCCTATCAGATCGCGATCTTCAGATCACGCGGTTCATCGGCGAGATGGCCTATGTCACCATCGACCAGGTGGCGCGGCTCTGGTTCGGTCACACTCGCAAGCCCACGATTCGGGCGCGCAACGTCCTGAGGCGGCTTTGGGAGCTGCATGTGTTAGACAGGACCCCCGGTGATGGTCTGGCCCTTTACGGCCTGAAGCGCCAGACTGTCTACATGCTGGGGCGGGCTGGAGAGACGATGATGGCTGAGGAGTTCGACAAGCGTCCGCGGCGGAGCGTGACCGGCTTTCTCCTGAACCACAACACACTGCTTTCCGAGGCCGCTGTCCGCCTCACCCTATCCCTGCGCGCCGCCGATAGCCGGGATCTCCTGATCTACGGGGAGCGGTTGATCGGTTTCGATTGGGAAAATCAGAGCGTAAGGCTCAGGCCCGATGCCCTCTTCGTAGTGCGGGCCCGCGAGGGGGATGTTGAGTTTCCGTTCTTTGTCGAGCTGGACACCGGTACCCGTGATCTGGGTAGCTTCCGGGTCAAGCAGCTGCAGTATCGGTTGTACCTGCGCAGCAGGGCGTGGCAGACGCACTACAATCAGTTTCCCGGCATTCTGGTCATCTGCTGCGCCAGGACCCGCAGTGAGCAAGCCCGGGAGGCTGCTACGCAGCGTCGGGTGGCCCAGATCATCGCGCGGCTGCAGGAGGGACGTGAGGGCGCCCAGCTGCAGTGGTTCTTCACGACCCTAGACGAGATCGGCTCCGGCTGCTGGAAGGCTCTGGTAGGCCGCGGCGAGCTGCGCGATGCCGATCTCTTCCGGGATCGTGCTGGAGCCGACGGTGCTTGATGCCCCGGTTGACGCCGTGTTCGCAGCATTCTCCTGGGCCCAGGAGCCGCGGTTCAGGACGCTCTCGATGCACACAGGTGAGGAGAAAGGAGAGGCGGGGTCCCGGCCTGCGGGCGTAAGCACCCGCCGCAAGGTAACAGCATGAGAGGACTGATTGGAAGCAACGTGTATTTGGCGCGGCACGTACCGGATCTCGTGGCAGCGCCGGTGTTGTACAAGGGGCCGGTGGAGGGCTGGCATCTGTGGGCAGCGCAACTGACCGGGCAGGCCGTCACGAAGTCGGGTACGCACTCCGGCAACCTCGTGGCCGCTCACGCGCCTGGCTGGTCCCAGTGGCTGGCGCTCAAGGGGGCGTTGATGGCCGCTGACGAAAGCGGGGGGCCTGCCGCTGAACTCCGGCGGGCCTTCGAGGCCGGACAGCCGCTCTCGATTCTGCCGCCCAACTCGGTGGAGCGCTTTGCCAGTTTCGTGCCCATCGTGCACTTTGAGGACGCTCAGCGTTATGAGCTGGGTGCAGAACGTCAGCTCTGTAAAGCCGCCGACCATGCCGAGGCATTGGACAAGGCTGCTGTCTGGTTCAACGAACGGCGGTCAGAGGAGATTGCCGAGCAGCGGGCGCGCGCCGAACGGCTGGCGGCGCAGCTGCCGGTGATCTATGTCGATCTGGCAGTCCTGCAACTGCAGTTTGACGGCCTGCTCTCCAGCTGCGACGGCGACCTGATGGCGATGCTCAACGGTCCTCACGGCTTCTACCTGGTCAGCGCCCGCTGCTGGTGCTACTGCCTGGAGCGCGTGGTGCCCGGCGTTGCCGGGAAGCTGGCGGCTCTGGCCGCTGTCGAGGATCGCACGCCGCTGCTGTTGTGCCCGGCGTCCTATCCGGTCTTTGCCGGGCTGGACGGGTGGGCCCAGAAGCCCGGGGGCTACCGCTGGGCCGAGGGACGTCTGAACGAGCTGGGACCCGGTCAGTGGCGCATCAGGGTGGGCGATCGATCGCTGGCGCTCGTGGAGATCGCCGAACGGCAGGTGCAGCTGCTGGGGGCGCGGCGCAGCCAGCTTCTAACCTCGTCGATTCCTGTCCAGTGGGGCGCCGATCCCGGCGCAGTGCTGGCATGGGCGACCTGGCGGGCACTGCGCCTGGCCCAGGGGCGGCTGTGATGTGCCTGGTCTATTGTCATCTACGGGGCGTGCTTCTGGACTCCGACACCGACGAGGTGTGCGGCAGTTGCCCGCACAACCTCGAACGGGGGCGCGCGGGCCAGTGCGCCGCGTGTGCCCATCGGCAGTCTAAGCGCTGCGGGCTTACCGGTGCGACGCTTCCGCTGCGGGGATGGTGCTGTCATCACAACGCGGGGGTGGGTGTGGACGAGCTGGTTGTGACGGGAGCGGATCTGCGGGGAGCACTGCGTTTCGCGAGCCTGCCCGAGGTGTTCGAGCTCTACGATGTGGCGTATGTGTCCGGTCCCGACGGCTGGGTGGTGGCGGTGGCGGATCTGGCCCGCCCCCTGACCTACGGCGTTCCGACGGTGCATTGGGACGTCGAGGACGGTGTCGCCGATGAAACCGGCGTGGACTTTGTTGATCTGGTATTGGATGAGACGGCATATCGATTGTTACTCTAGCTGGAGGTGAACGATGGCAGTTGTGGTGGTAGCTGGCAAGGGCGGTGTGGGAAAGTCGACGGTGGTGGCCGGGCTGGCACGAATCCTTCAGGCCCGCGGGGCTGAGTTCGCGGTTGTGGATGCCGATCCGGTGGGCCAGCTCGGGGCCTTACTAGGCTTGCCCGAGCCTCAGTCGCTGGCAGAGGTGCTGGGGACGGGCAACCTGGATGAGGAGGGGTTTGCGCTTGACGACGTTGCGTCGCTTCTGGGACCGCTTCCGGACGGTGGACGGCTGCTGACGATGGGACACGCCCGTGAGGAGGGCTGCTTCTGCCGTACCAACGCTGTGACGCGGGCGGTGCTGGTCAGGGTTCTGGCGCACACGCCCCTGGTATTGGTGGACAGCGAGGCCGGTGTGGAGCACGTCACCCGGGGTACCGGCCGCCATGCAACGCGTCTGGTCCTGATGGCCGATGAAGGACGCGCTGCCTTCAGCGTCGCTGCCGACATTTTGGCGACTGTGCGGCAGCTGAACCGGGAGGGACATCGGCGGCTGCGCGGCACGGTGCATCTGGGCGTCTACGCCAGGACCGACGGAGCCCGGAAGACGGTGGTGGAAACTGCGACCAGGTGCCGCCTTCCTCGGCCCGCTTTCGTGCCGCACTCAGGCTCCCTGGCTGCGGCCAGCCTGCTGGGCGCACCTGTCCCCCGTTACCATCCGGATGATCCGTTCTATCGGGCTCTTGGAGGGTGGGTCGACCGGGACCAGCTGCTGGAGGTCGGTGGGCCGCAGGGGCAAGGATGAGGCTGCTCCAGATGTACCGACTGCCGATACTTGAACGCGGGTGGACGGATCGCGTGCGTCCCTGCGAGGCGGCGCATAGAGAAGATGGGGACAGACGGGACAACGCCGAGAAAGGAGCGCGTTCCTCAAGACCGTCTGTCGGCACGCCCGATCCTAGACACAAGCAGAGGCTTGTGGGCGAGGTTCGCACCGCGGAACTTGAGGAACCCAAGGTAGATCGCTATGGCACAGAGGCAGTTTGATCATCTGCCGGTCTATCCAATCCAGCCGCTCCTCCTGGCGCGGGATGCGTCAGCGGAGGCCGGACTGCAGGACCTGATCCGGTGTGGAGCGCAGATCGGCTACACTGTACAGGCTCCGAAGCGCTCGGAGATCGCGCTGCGAGGCAAGGCGGTTCTGGGCCTCGGTCTGAGCGAAGGGAACCGGCTCAAGGCGGCGCTGCTGGGTACCTACGCCAAGGAGGTCTGGAGCGATGCCCGAGAGGCGCTCTCGGCAGTCTGGCCCGCATCTTTGCTTGCGCTGCTCTACCAGCCTGGAGTCCAGGCCGACGCTGATGCCGAGGCCGTGAAGATGGAGGTCTTTGGGCTTCTTGCCGGAGCGAAGGATGTGCCCGAGGCAGCCAAACGGGCCCTGCGCTTCCTGTGGCGCGCCTGGAACCTGCACCACCAGGTCATCCTCAAAGGGCGACCGATGAGCCTCTGGCCGTCCGTTGGCGGTGAGATCCTGAGCGATGTCACCACCTTCACTCCGGTCCTGACCTGTCGGGTTGAGGATTGGCAGATTGGTTGGGACGGCGACGCCCGCCAGGACTCGCCTATGTTTCTCAAGGTTCGAGATGCCGGTGCGGCGCTGGAGGCGGCCTGGAGCGTATTCTCCCGATGGTACGGCGAGGAGACCGAGACGGCAGGTGCGCGGCTCAAAGCTGCGGCGCGCAAGGAGGTGCTGTCACCGCCACATCTCTACCACGGCGCCTATGAGCATGCTCTGGCCGCCAACGATCGGTTGGGGCAGGGGGCGGCGGTGCTGGAGGGGATCAGCCACGGCCGTCTGTTCAGCCTGCATACTGCGCGGCGCGGCACGCTTCTTTTCCGGGCCGATCGGCGCACGGCGGCAGCGGTGCTGCAGCTTGCCTGCCGCCAGTATGGCCAGACGCTGCCGCCGCCGCAGGCTGCAGAGGTTGTCGGTGCCTACCTGGCCCTGTGGGCGGGGAAGGAACTCGCCTTCGCCGAGGCGGGGGACGTGGATCCCGGACCGGTGCAGATGGATGGAGACCGGGTGCGGACCTACACGGCCGCTGCTGACGAAAGGGGCGTGTCCGTGGGAATCTTTGAGGGAGGCGCGACGATCGGGGGGCGGAGTGTCGTGGGCAAGGTGATGACCGAAGACCGGCGCGCGTTCCTGGTGGGGGGCGGTAGAGGCCGCATTGCGCTGCACGCGCTCGGGCGGCGAGGTCTTATGCCCAAAGCCCTGGCGATGGTGGACACCAGCGGCGTGGATCTTCGGGATCTTCCGTGGAAGGCGGCACTGGCAGCCTGGGCGGTCTATGCCAGCAAGGGGGTCTGACGTATGGTCTGCAACCGGGATGGGTACGCAGCACGGGCGCTGGGCGCTCAACTGGGCCAGCCGGATACCGAAGCCGTGCAGATGGCAGCACGCGGGCGCCTCCACTGTCCTGAGTGCGGCGCTTTCCTGAATCCGGCAGGCCCGTGCACCCGCTGTGCCGGTACCCCGACGCCCTGCACCGATCTGGCTCTGGATCCAGTGGGCGCACTGGCTACGCCAGTCGGCGGCCCTGGATTTGCGTTCGCTGCGTTGGGCGCCCTTTCCAAAGCTCACGCCCCTGCAGGGAGCGCTGACCGGCAGGTGGTCTTTGACGGGGACTACTGGAAGCGTGAATTTGGGGATGCCAGCGGCTGTACCTTGACGCTCAGCAACGGCAGCGTCGTGCGCGTCGGCCAGCGTTTCGCGGGCCGCGACCACCCCGATCACTGTGCCACGACCGGCAAGAAGCGGCTGCAGGCGACGGTGGGCGCCAGCCTGCTGCCGAGCGTGGACTGTATCGAGCGCCACGAAACCACTCCGGGTCCGCCCCCGCTCACCCGGGTGACCACCACGGATGGGGAGACGGCGCATTACGACCACATCACCCGGCGGGCTGTCTGCACCTGCGGGACGTCGCCGTGCGAGCATCAGATTGCGGCGCTGCTGGTAGGGGAGACGCTCCGTCAAGGAGACGGTGCCGACGCCGAGCGGGCCCAGCTCTGGGGCGAGGTGGACGGGCTTCTGGCCGAGAAGGCCGCCGGGGCGGCTGCCACGAGCTCCATTGTGAGGACGAGTGACGCTGCCTACGCCTATCTCGCGGGGACCGGGCCGACGGTGATCTTTGGGTCGACGGCGTTGGCCGGGGAGCTCAAGGGCCTGAGGCGCCCGAGCAGGAACTGTCCGGTGTGCGGCAGCTTCCTGCGCAAAGACGGCGGGTGCACCCGTTGCGGCTTTCCGAGTGCCCCTGCTCACGGACTTGATACGGCGGGAGGCCAGCCGGACGCATCCCTCACGCTTGTCTCTGGTGACGGTGCGATACCGGAGGCGTCGCAAGAGCTGACGGAGCCTGAGCCGGTGAACGACGTGGCGGCCTTCCTGGCAGGACTGACGACGCCCCTGGAGCCGGAGCGTGATGCCCTGCCCCAATGGCTGGCGCGAGAGATCCCCGATCCTGACCCAGGCTTCGTGATGACCTCGGTAGCCGAGAAGATCCTCAAGGGCCTCAAGGGGGTGCTGGCAATGCGGTGGTCGGTGATGCAGCGAGGGCATGCGGCCAGCGGGACGTGGCCGTCCAAGATGAGCGGGCGGGCATGGGGCCTGTACGGTCCGCCGGGCACCGGCAAGAACGCAGCCATCAAGGAACTGGCGGCCGTCCTCGAGCTTCCGTATGTGGAGGAGGACGTCAGTGCCAGCAGCGACTTTGCACGACTGATCGGCGAAGTCGTCCTGGAGAACGGATCGACCCGGGCGCAGCTGGGCAAAATCGGCCAGGCACTGGTGAGCGGCGGCGTGGCCGTGATCAACGAGGTGGTCAGCGCCGACCCGGAGATCCAGACGGCGCTGCATCAGGCTGCTCAGGACGGCATCTTGACCATTCCCGGCCCTGAAGGGGCGGAGATGGCCTACCGCATCCATCCTAATTCACTCCTCTTTCTAACGTGGAATCCGGCCGGGGGCACCGCCGACCGCCCCACCGAGGCGCTGACCGAGCGTCTGATGACGCTGCCGGTGGGCTTGCCCGGCGAGGAGGAGGAGCGCCAAATGCTGGTCAACCGCCTCAATGCCGACTTCGGTCTGGCGTTGACGCCTGAGGATGTCCGGGAGGACGTCGCCTTTTTCCGGGAGATGCGAGGACTGGCACAGCAAGGGCGCCTGGCGCGCGAGCCGGGATTCCGGACGCTGGTGAGCTTCACGGCCCTGCGGCGCGCTACCGGCGACCCGCGCTATGCAATGGAACAGGTCTTGATCTCGGCCGATCAGGATCCGTTGGACCTGGCTGCCGTGACCGACGAGATTGCGACGATGTACCTGGGCCGCCATCAATGGTAGAGGAGATCGTATGAGCAAGCATTATCCCTGTCATCCATATGAGCCGGGGCTGGGTGGGGTGAAGGTCTGGGAGACGCCAAGCCTCTCCGGTAATAGACTGCTCTCGGTGGCAGTCTTCGATCCGCTCACCGACGAACCCTGTATGTGGGCCGTGTGGAGACCCGAGGAGACCGGAACACCGCGGGCGCTGGCGACCTTGGCCCTCACCCGGCACGTCCTCTTTGAGCGCTTCCCGCACCGGCAGTGGTACATTGGGCGGCCTTGGGAGGGTCGGGTGCGGGTGGGGGTCGGGCGGCGTGATGAGCGTCGCGCAAGCGGGATTGTGAGTGTTGAGGGCGAGGCGCGTGAACTTCTCTGGCGCGGAGAGATCGCCCATACCGCGGGCGGCCTGATGTGGCGCTACCATCTCGACGGCTGGCCGGAGGCGGTGCATCCTCTGGACACGCTCTTCCTGGGTCGGGTACTGGACGTGGTCCACGGGTGCGTCAGTGCCGAACGAAGTCCGGTTTCAGCGGCACCGCACATCACTAACGTCTTTACGGCGCCGCCCTTGCCGTACTTGGCGCCGCCCTGGCGCGTGGCGGGTGGCGAAAACATCTGGGTCAAGCTCGGGCGCCGGGGCGGCGCCGTGCTGCGCTCTTGAGGCGCCGGTCGGGCAAGCGATGGTCTGCAGCCGGGACGGACGGCAAATGCGCTTCTGTGGCGCCGGGATGGGGCAGCTTGACACCGAGGCGCTCCAGATGGCGGGCCGTAAAAACGCTCACTGTCCAATGTGCGGGGCGTTTGTCTCGCCGGACTTTGGCTGCAGGCGCTGCGCTGCACCCCCGGAGACGGCGGGTGGGTTAGCCTACCGACAGGTTGAGGACGGGGACCTGTCTCCCGAGCAGTACAGAGACACCTACGGTGAGGACCCGCTGTTCGATGCGAAGATCGCCGGGGTCTACAGCCGCTATGCCACCAATATTTCTGGCAAGCCCCGCCAGGTCACGCTGTCGACTCAGGAGCCCACGGCCAGCACCGACCTCCGGGGCAAGATCGTGGTTAATCCCGCACCACTTCCGGCCGACCGGCCGATCAAGGCCCAGATGGCGACCACGCTGGGTATGCTGGAGCATGAGATCCTCCACGAGAAATATACGCCGCTGTGGGCGCTGGAGGAGATCGTCGCGGCCGGAAGAGAGCTGGATGGGCCGTCCGGAGGAGAGGGCGCCTCCCTGGGCCCCAAAGGCAGGATGTACCACACCCTCGCTAACATCCTGGAGGACGCTCGGATCGAGCGCATCGCGCAAGCTCGGGAGGCGCCGATCTGGCAGCGGATTTGGGCGATGCACGAGCAACTCCCCAAGGATGGGGGCAATGCCGCCCCGGACATCCTGCAGGAGCTCGATCCGGCCCATCAGGTCATCGTCACGATGCTCTGCGATGCCCAGCCCGGATATGCTGTTTCCCCGCAGATGTGGTCGGCCTTGAGCCGGAGCGCCCAGCAGGCACTCCGGGAGATCCTGCCGCTCTCGCAGCGGGCCGTAACAGGCTCGGCACGCGATTTGGTCGAAGGTGTCAGAGCCATCTGGGAGGTGCTTGATCGCCACGGCGTGGTGCCCGCTTCTCTCCCGGAGCTGGGATGGAACCCGTCCGCTCCTGGTGCCTGGGACGCTGATGGTGAGGCGGCGGCGGGCGGCAGACCGGACCGATCGGGCGCCGCGGCCCCAACTCTGCAGGCGGACGGCTCCAGCAGCAAAGGGCGCCATTGCCCCGACTGCGGCGGATTCGTCACTGCCGACGGCGCTTGCTCTCAATGCAGCGATGGTGCCGATGCGAGCGAAGAGACCGCCCGTGGCGGCAGCGCCCAAGCCCAAGACCCCGTGGCTGGCGCTCGCGGCGGTACACAGGGGGATGCGGCGTCTAGGCGCAGCGATGGAGATCCGGACGTCGTGCCTCAGTTTCTGGACGACGAGCCGGACCGGGCGGCTGCAGTCCGTGCGCTGGCTGAGGCCCAGCGCTTCGCAGGCAGCCTCTTTGAGGCCGCCCAGCGGATTAAGACAACGGAGCGCGAAAAGCGTTTCGGTCGGGCGCTGCAGCGGCGGCTGAAGGCTCGCACTCAAGTCGGCGCTGCAGTCGAGATCGCGGGGGAGCGCGTCTGGATCACCGCGGAGGTCGATCCCTGTGATGAGATAAGCGAGGCCGAAGCCCATTATCGGCAGAATGCTGCGTTTTGGGCAGGCCACGCATCGGGCCCGCCAGCCCAGCCCGAGGCGTCGGATGTCAGTCACGCGCTGCGGGTCGGCCACGCGCTAGGACGCCGCCTGGCGGGTCTCAAGACCCAGGCGCAGGCCGCCAAGCGGCTGCAAAAATCGGGACGTCTGGACCGCAGCCGTCTGGTAGCGGGTATGAAGGGCTCGGAACGGATACGCATCCGTCCGGGCATCCGCTCGGGTACTTCCATCGCTGCCTCGATTCTGGTCGATGTCTCGGGCAGTATGGAGGATCATCGCCAGAGGCTCTTCCAGGCGGCGCTGGTCAACGCTGTAGCAATGGAGACGGCGGACATCCCCTATGAATGCCTGACGTTTGGCGGGCGGCAGAACATCCGCCAGGTGGTTGCCTTTGAGGAGGGACCGCGGGGAGGGGCATTGGTGCAGCGGGTGCATGACCACGTCGCGTGGGGCATTCATGGTACTACGCCGACCCATTCCGCCGTTGTGTCCTCAACGCTGGCTCTGTGCAGCCGCGATGAGATACACCGGACGATGATCGTGCTGACAGACGGCGCCCCTGATGATGCCGATGCCACGTCGGCAGCCCTCAGGGATGCTCGAGCCCGGGGCGTCGAGACTCTGGGCGTCGTGTATGACCCGGAGCTGGCTGGTGAGGCGCTGGAAGATGATGAGGCTGACGGTGTCTTCGGTTCGGGGAACTGGCTGCGCATTCAGGATCTGGAAAGCTATCCGCGCGCCGTCGAGGGCCTCCTGTCCGACATCATCCGCCGCAGCGCGCGCCGTGGGCGCAGTAATGATTCGATCCACTAGAGACCGCAAGGAGATGAAAAGATGAGCTGCTGGACGGCTGGACTAAAGACGATACAGGTAGGACAGGCGATGACGGGCGCGCCGGGTCACGGTACAGTGCCTCAGGCGGCGCCTAATAAGTGTGCCCTGTGCGGTTGGTTTGCCACACGCTTTGGGACCTGTGTGAACCCCAACTGCGGCGAGCGCGCAGCGGCTCTGGCCGCAGCGGGCTCACTGCAGCAGCCCTCACCCCACGGGGCGGACTGGACTGCACGGCCATCGGTGCTGGGGCAAGCGCTGAGTTGGTCCGCGTGGGCTTACCTGAAGTCGGTGGGCCTTCCTCGGGCTCACGTCGAGGCGGCACTGCAGACGAAGAAGGCCGAGGTCTGGATGTATCTGCTCCGCTGCCCGCACTGCAAGGCCTTTGTCAGGCGTGACACCGGCGTGTGCAACAACCCCCGTTGCCGCTGGGGCCGGGCTCGCGCCCAAGTGGTGGCCCCGGAAGGACCGTGGAGCTGGCCGCCCGGAGCGCTGAGCTTGTCGCATCTGGAGCGGGCGTTGAGCGACGCAGGGGGAATGCCCGATGCCCACGCGGCCTGGCATCAGCGTGCCTCGGAGGTGGCTCTGCAGGCACCCGATCCCACTGCTCCTCTGGAGGAGCGCCTCTACTATATGGAGGTCCTGGAGCAGGTATGTCACACAGGTTTCTGCGCCGGGTGGCTCGACCCCCAGCATCCGGCACGGGATCTGCACGCTCTGAGGGCTCTTGAGACCGCATCGGCTGACGTGCTGCCTGCCGCTGCGTGGCCCGATGGCGGGGACATACGGGCCTACGAGGTGCAGGCTGTCCTCAGGGGCGATTGGCCGCTTCTGGCGCTGCGGCATCTGAAGAGGGTCGGCCCTAACCAGTATGCCTACGCCAAGCAGCCCCAGACGCCTTGCGAGATGATCGATCCTGTCGTGCCCCCGGCAGAACGCGGTGCCGCACGAGCGTTCCTGACGATGCTCTTTCACGCAACGTCGAGTCCCTGGGCTGAGTACGTGGGACAGCACATAGCCGACGTGGTGGCGGCGACCCTGGATAGCGGTCAGATTCCCGCGCTGCCGCCGGAAAGGTCGGAGATCCCTGAGGATATAGCGGAGGCGGCGTGCGCCTCGCTGCGGCAGCGCCACACCTGGTTGTGGGCGTCTGCGGAGGCATCTGGTTGCACCAACGGGCTGCCCGCAGCTCAGGAAGCCTACCTGTGGCTGGCTGCAGCACGGCTGGATCCGCAGAGGCGCCTGACATCTGAGCAGAGACAGAGGGCTGTGAGCGCGCTCAAGGATGCCGGAGAGGCGTTGGGCTACCGGATACTGGATGACAGCGCGGCGGCGGAGGTGATTAATATGGCGTGGTCACCAGCGCAGGCTCGCCGGGCCCTGCACGCCCGAGTGCGGGAGAATGGACGATGACTATGGACACCAGACCCGGCTATGTCTCACCT
>PWVB01000415.1 GCA_003562365.1 Anaerolineae bacterium | reverse complement strand
GTTGAGCTGGCCCCTTCACCGGCCTTCCAACGGGTCTACTGAGCCGAGTCCGCGAGCACGGCACCTGGCTTTGCCCATCGAGTTAGTGCAATTGCCCACGTATGCGCCTTGGACGAATCCGATTGAGAAGCTGTGGCGCTGGCTAAAGCAAGCTGTGCTTCATCTCCATCGCTATGCGGATCGGTGGCAAGCGCTCTGGCGGGACGTAGACAGGTTTCTCGACCGCTTCTCCCAAGCCTCTGCGGAGTTGCTGCGCCACGTGGGGCTCCAATCCAGAGAGAACCTGTACGGCCCTGCCCTCGCAGCAGTCGAGGAGGCTGTTCCATTAACGGAGAGTACCCTGCCGTAAATACCTATGGACGCTCTCTTTCCAGAAGCTTTAGCACGGTCTCCTGGGTCAGCAGCTCGATATCGGTCTTGCGTTCCAGAAACGGACGCACGTCCGCGACGACCTGGGCCCAGTCCAGCCCGACGACGTACTCACGCACAACGACACGCCAGTTCGCCGCGGTGAGGTGCTCGCCCGTCCAACCCGTCTGCTGCAGCGCGTTGTTCAGGAAGATGAGGTTGGGCGACGGCCAGTCGGGATCGCTGAGATACCAGACAAGGTCGTAGAGATCGCGGCCCTTGACGTAGTCGCGCTGCAAGAGGGCGTGTAATTTGCCCGCCAACAGCGCGGCACGGTCGTGGTGCTGCAAGTGGAGAAGTACGTGGCGGCGAGTGACGGTGGTCGCCAGACCGGCGCCGGCCGGGGGACGGGTGTCCACTTCCACCTTGACAGCAAGTACCTCGCTACTGTGTGGGGAAAGTCCCAGCTCGTAAAGCAAGCCCGCAAAGCGGACAAAGGCGCTGTGCACCACCCGGCGGTCGTTGAGTTTGACGGTCACCTCGTAGTTTTCCGATTTAAAGTCTCGCTGGATGGTGCGCAGATAACCGCGGAAGTCGTAATCTGCCCTGCAACGCTCCAAGGCAAAATCCAGGTCCTCTGAGTACCGGGGGATGGCATAGAGAAAACGTAATGCCGTGCCACCGTGAAAGGCCATTGGGACCATGGCACCCATCTGCTGTAGCCCGCCTAGAATCCGGGCCTGCAGATACTCGCGCGTCAGATTTTGCCCTTGGAGCGACGAGGGGGCGCCGTCAACCAGGTGCTTCAGGTAAGACTTCATAGCCGTCGTCCCTTTCCTCTTCCCACAGCGTGGCGACGTTGACCGCCGCCCGTCCCAGTTTGGGGCTTTCCGCCTGCGCCGCCAGCCGGTGAAGCACATCCAGATCCAGGCGCTCAAGATTCTGCAGACGCAATCCTCGCAGATACGGGAGCTTCTCCCCGCCCGGCTGCAGATAGACCTGGTCCAGAAGCGCTTTTTCGGGACGGGCGACGAAGGCCTGTTGATCGTCCCCGACGTCCAGCCGCCGGTAGCCGTAGAAACGCCTCGCTTTGACGTGGCGGAAGGTATATCGTCCCAGCGGCGTCTCCAGCTGCTCCGGCCGGTTCGTGGTCACGCTAGTGATCTCCGCGGCGTATTCCGGGATCAGGCCGTAGTGCGCCAGCGCCGCCTGCAGGCTGACGTAGGACGGTTTCACGAGGTAGTTGGCCACCAGGAAAGGATGTGGCGTCACTTTCTGATAAGGGGGCGCCAGCGCGTAGAGGCCTCGACGCAACTGTAGCAGCTTCCTCGCCGCCGTCCAGCGGGAGAGCTGGCGGCGCACGTTGGCCGGATCGACGTCGCCGGCGAGCAACAAACCTGTCTCAAAAAGCGGGATATCGTCCACAATCCGCAGCAGCTCTCTGAATTCCATACGCCTATTATGCCATAGATGGCAAATTATTGCAATACTTTTGCTTTCAGTAACCGGCTTCAGTGCGGTGGGCCGGCATTGAAGCACCTGACCCCGAGCCTAGACCCGCACCCGACCCATGGGCAGGTCATCCATCAGCTCGCGTTTGACCTAGTGATGCGTGCCGAGCACCGCCTTTTCAGTGCGATACGAGCTTCAAGCCCTCTCAGGATCACGTACATCGATCCAGGCCTCAAGATGCGAGAAAAGTTCAGCAAGGAATCTGCTCGAGTAGTTGTATTCAACGATCTCTTCATCGAGATTCGGCGCTGGAAATCACACACCGAAGCGGCTGGCGGTAAGCGCCGTCTCCTTTCTGGGGCAACATCTCACCCTGTCTCAAGTCAAACACAATCCTCACTGTGTCTACCGGATCAACGACCCTTTTGTGTGGGTCAGCCCTATCGTCACGAAGGTCTGGTCGGTACTGTCGCCTGGGGCCTGAAGTAGCTCTGCCCCACGATGGCTGTCGAACTCGACGTTGAAATCCTGGCGCTGGAAAGGGTGCCGGATCACGTCCACCTGTTCGCGTCCTACCCGCCCAAGGGGTCGCCTGCAGTCTTTGCAGTCTCTCCAACGGAAGCGCCGCTATGGGGGCCATCAAGCCCCGCTTGGGGCTGAAAGCTACTACTTTAGCACAGCCCGCCACGTCAGCGCCGCAACCCTCCGGCGCGACAGCAAGGCAAGCCAGGGCCTTTGACACGTCGAACATCTGTGCCGTCATGTCTTCAAGGATTGCTCCCTCGTGAAGGTCATCGCGCAGCTCAAGCTCGAGACCGCGCCCGAACAAGCGAATGCGCTCAAGCGCACGCTTGAGACCGTCAATGCTGCGGCTCACGACATCAGCGGCCTCGCCTGGAACACCAAGACCTTCCGACAGTAGTATGACCTGCACCGCCCCGGCCACTACGAGGTGCGAGAACGCTTTAACCTGGCGGCTCAAGTCACGATGCGCATCATCGCCAAGGTGAGCAGCGCTTAAAGGCTGGACCGTAAGCGCCGGCCCACCTTCAAGCCCCTGGGGTCGATGGCCGATGACAAGCGCAGCCCGTTGCTGGCGGGTCAGCGCCGGCTGGCTTGGCTCCAGTCGTTGCCGTCCAGGCAGACCTGATCTACCGGGCAGGTGCGTTCTATCGGCACCAGTTCAGCCAGATGAAGACCCCCGATCCCCACGATCCGGAGGTCTGGCTGGACGTCCATCTGGGTAGTGTCACAATCGCTACCCCCAGCGACGGGGACGTATGCAGCGGCGAACCCGGGAGCACCAGCACTGAGCGCCGCGCCAAGCGCAGACGCAAACACCTGTCAGGCCGACCGTACTGCTCTCCAAATGACACCAACCACCGCATCAGCAAGGCCCTTGTGGAAACCGCCCAACGCACCGGGTGCGGTATCGCTCTGGAGAACTTGAGCGGTATTCGCCAACGGACCAGGGTTAGACACGGCCAGCGCAGAAAACAGTACACTGGGCCTTGCTACCCAATGCGACCGTCTGTGGCCTACTAAGCACAACGGGCTGGCGTTTGCGTCCAGCGGGTTGAGCCTCGCTATCCCTCTCAGGGTTGCTCCGGTTGTGGTCATACTGACCTGGCTAACCGTCCTACACGCGACGGCTCTGTCTGTTCAGGCTGCGGGTTCGCTGCCCCGGCAGACGTCAGAGCGGCGATGACTATCGCTGCAAGGGCCGCCGTCAAGGGATCTATGGTCTCGACTCAGTTGACAAAGGACGCTCCGGTCAACGGCGTCACCGTTCGAACTCCGGGACAAGCAATCCCGCTTTAGTGCATGATCGTTGACTGGGTGTGAGTGCCAAATCCTACACAGAATTGACAGTAGAACCTATGTACTATATAATGAAAGTGCCGGGCACAGGGGCGTTGAGTAGCGCAAGCCGTGCGCTTTGACGGAAGGCACAAGCGTGCTATACTCTCGGCATCGAATTCTAGGCTGTCTGAGTCCGCTCGGGCCAACCTGAGTCCGCTCGGGCAACTTCTACCCTACGTAAGCGGCGGGACCCCTATGCCGATCCAGTGCGCCCGACCCCGAGTGTCGCAGTGTGCAGGATCTGGGTGTGACAGAGTCAACAAGAGGTATGTATGACGAAAAGACAAACGATCTATGACGCGGCGTCTATCCAGGTGCTGGACTACCCGGAGAACATCCAGCGCCGCCCCGGTATGTACGTGGGCGGCAAGGGCGAGTCGGCGCTGCATCATCTGGCCATCGAGGTCATCGACAACTCCGTCGATGAGGCGCTCGCCGGTGCCTGTGACCGAATCGACGTCACCCTCCGCCAGGACGGCAGCATCACCATTACCGACGCCGGCCGCGGCTTCCCAGTAGGCGTCCACCCGGAAAAGGACAAGTCGGCGCTGGAGATTGCCTTCACGGAGCTGCATTCGGGCGGCAAGTTCGAGGACGGCTCCTATTCCACATCGGGCGGCCTGCACGGCGTGGGGATCAAGGCCACCAACGCGCTCTCCACTTGGCTGGAGGTTGAGGTGAAGCGCGACGGCGTTATCTACCGCCAGCGCCACGAACTCGGTCTTCCAGTCACGCCGGTGGAGATCCTGGCCCCCCAGACGCGGGAAGTCATCGGCGCCGTGGGCGAGCGCGGGGAGAAGACCGCCATCCGCCAGCACGCCGACCGCAAGATCGGCACCGGCAGCACCGTCTCCTTTATGCCCAATCCTACTTACCTTGACGTCACCACGTTCAACTTCGCCACACTGGCGCGCCGCCTGCAGATCGTGGCCTTCCTCGTCCCCGGGCTGACGGTCTACATCCTCGACCAGCGGGATGGGGACCGCGAGCGCACCTATCAGTACAAGGGCGGTATCACCGAATACGTCGCCTACCTCAACCGCGACCGCAGTACGATCCACGAGCCCATCCAGATCACCGGGCAGACGGAAGACGACACCCGGGTGGAGGTGGTGCTGCAGTATCACGATCAGGACGACGAGGAGCTCATCTCCTTTGTCAACACGATTCCCACCCCCGACGGCGGACGACACGTCGCCGGCTTCCGTTCGGCACTCACCAAGGCCGTCAACGTCTTCGGCGGCGAGAAGAAGCTGCTCAAGTCGGGAGACGAGATTACGGGACGGGACACCATCGCCGGCATCACGGCGGTGATCAACGTCAGCATGCGCGATCCGCAGTTCACCAGCCAGACGAAAACCCAGCTGGGCAGCGACCAGGTTCAGGGCCAGGTCTACTCCATCGTCTATGAGGCATTGCTCAGCCACTTTCGGAAGCGGATCTCGCTGGGGCGCACCATTGTGTCGCGCTGTCTGGCCGCTTCGCGGGCGCGCCACGCCGCCGCCAAGGCGCGGGCGCTGGTGATGCGGCGCTCGGTCCTGGAGGTCGACGAGCTTCCCGGTAAATTGGCCGACGTGGCCAAGGGAAGCCCCACAGAGCAGACGACGCTCTACATCGTAGAGGGCGACTCCGCCGGCGGCTCCTGCAAGCAGGCTCGCAACCGCAACTACCACGCGATTCTGCCGCTGCGCGGCAAGATCCTCAACACCGAGCGAGCACGACTGAACAGGGCGCTGGCCAACAGCGAGGTAAAGTCCATCGTCGCCGCCATCGGCGCGGGCATTGGCTCGGACTTCGAGGTTGACAAAATGCGCTACGGGCGCGTGGCGATCCTCGTCGACGCCGATGTCGACGGCGACCACATCAAAACGCTGCTCTACACCCTCTTCTGGCGCCTGATGCGGACAATGGTGGAGGAGGGCAAGCTCTACGTCGCCCGCGCGCCGCTCTACCTGCTGCGCAACAGCAGGCGGAGCCAGTACGCCTATACCGAGGCCGAGCGGGAGCGCCTGATGAAGCAGTGGGGCGCAAATAGCAAAGTCACGCTGCAGCGCTACAAGGGGTTGGGCGAGATGAATCCCGGCCAGCTGCGCGAGACGGTCTTCAAGCCCGGCGACCCGGACCCCTGGTTCAACGAGCACCTGATCCGCGTGACCGTCAACGACGTCCACGCCGCCAACACCACCGTTTCGCTGTGGATGGGAGGCAGCCCCTCGCAGCGGCGGGAGCGCCTGATGCAGCACTGGGACGGCCAGGCGCCCGCGGACAACGGCACCGGCGACGACTGACAGCAGCGTTCTCATCGAATTACCTGGAGGCAAGCAGAATGGCACCTACGGCAACCCCAGTGGCGGAGACCTTCTCAGACACCGTCGAGCTCTACCGCGACATGACCGAGGCCTACGTCGGCTACGCCCGCGAGACGATCACCGACCGCGCGCTGCCCGACGTACGCGACGGGCTGAAGCCCGTGCAGCGACGCATCCTCTACGCGATGCATGACCTAGGCCTGACCCACAACCGGCCGCACAAGAAGTCGGCCCGCATCGTCGGTGAGGTGCTGGGCAAGTACCATCCGCACGGCGATATGTCGGTCTACCTGGCGATGGTCCGCATGGCCCAGGACTTCGTGATGGAGGCACCGCTGGTGGACGGCCAGGGCAACTTCGGCTCCATCGACGGTGACTCGCCGGCGGCGATGCGCTACACCGAGGCGCGCCTGACGGCGCTGGCCGAGACGATGCTCCACGACCTACATATGGACACCGTCAGCTGGAGCGACAACTTCGACGGCACGCTGAAGGAGCCCACGGTGCTGCCGGCGGTGCTCCCCAACCTGCTGGTCAACGGGGTCGACGGCATCGCCGTGGGGATGGCGACGAAGATCCCGCCGCACAACCTGGGCGAGATCTGCAACGCCGTGATCCACGTGGCAGAGAACTGGACGCGGCGGGCCGAGATCGACGTCGATGAGCTGATGAAGATCGTGCCCGGGCCCGACTTCCCCACCGGCGGCCTCATCTATCGCTTTCGAGACCGCGACGGCGAACTGACCGACACCATCCGCCAGGCCTACCTGACCGGACGCGGGCGGGTCGTGATGCAGGCGCGGCTGCAGCTGGAGGACATCGGCGGCGGCAAGACCAACGTCGTGGTGACCGAGCTGCCCTACGCCGTGCTCAAGACAACGGTGATCGAGAAGCTGGCCCGGGAGATCCGCGACGGACGCCTCAGCGGCGTCACCGACCTGCGGGACGAGTCGGACTATACCGGCATGCGGGTGGTCATCGAGCTGTCACGCAACGCCGACCCGGCCGACGTCATCTCCGAGGCGCTGAAGTACTCGCAGCTGCGGGAGACTTTCGGCGTGATCAACCTGGCGCTGGTGCCCACCGCCGACGGGACCACCCGCCCCAGCTACCTGTCGCTGGCGGAGATGCTGACTCACTTCGTCCGACACCGCCTGACGGTCATCGAGCGCCGCAGCCGCTACGAGCTGGAGCTCAAGCGGGCGCGGCTGCACATCGTCGAGGGGCTGCTGAAGGCGCTGGACATCCTGGACGAGGTCATCGACACGATCCGCCGCTCGCGCACCCCCGAAACGGCGCACAACAACCTGATGCGCAAGTATGACTTTACCGACACGCAGGCAACGGCGATCCTCAATATGCAGCTGCGGCGCCTGGCAGCGCTGGAACGCCGGCGCCTCGTGGAAGAGGCCAAGGACCTGCGGGAGCGCATCGCCTACCTTGAGGGCCTGCTGGACTCCGAGGAGAAGCGACTGGCGGTGATCGTCGAGGAGACGAAGGAGATCAAGGAGACCTACGCCACCCGCCGCCGCACGGTGATCATCGACGCCGAAGAGAACGCGGCGGGCCGCGGCACCTTCACCACGCAGGCCGACCTGGTGATGCCCAGCGACCGGCAGCTGCTGATCCTCACGCCCAGCGGCCTGCAACGGCGCGACAGCGCCGGCTACTACTACCGTGTGGACGAGGGGCTGACCAGCCGCGCGCCGGCGGGCGGCGGGCACCTGGCCCACATCGAGGTCGAGCCGCAGGAGCAGGTAGTCCTCTTCTCCAGCGGCGGGCGCGGGTGGAAGGGAGCCGTCGGCTTCGTGCCGGAGGAGGCTGACCCCCAGGCGCTGGGCCTTCCGCGCGGGGAAACAGTCATCGGCGCAGCGGTGCTGCGCCCCGACGCCTATCTGGTCCTGGCCACCGCCAGCGGCAAGGTCAAGCGCACCCGCATCGAGGATCTCTCGCTCTCCGAACACACCTGGGAGCCGGTGATGGGGCTCGCCGACGACACCGACCGGCTGATCCTCGGCGCCGTCGCTGATGATGGCGCCCACGTGCTCTTCTACACGGCCGAGGCTCAGATCCTGCGGATCGACGCCGACACCGTCAACCCCCAACAGACCGGGACGGCCTCCGGCGTCGTGGGCATCAACGTCCGCGACGGCGACCAGCTTCTGGGCGCCACCTGCATCCCCAACGGGGCGCAGGACGAGGCGCAGTGGCAGGTGGTCGTGGCCTCGGAGACTGGCTACGTGCACCGCTTCCCGCTGGCCGAGCTCTCCGTCAAGGGCCGCGGCTCCATCGGGGTACGCTGCCTGAGAAGCTCAAAATCCACCGGCAAGCTCGCCGGCTGCGAGGCAGCCCGGGCCGGTGACGATGTCGACATCTACCTCGCTGACGGACGCCGCCAGCGCATCCCGTTGGACGAGATCCCGCTGACATCGCGAGACGTCCAAGGGGACCGGCTGGTGGTCGATCCTAAGAAGTCGCCCGTCGCGCAGGTGGCCGTCCTGTCGTAGGGAACAGTCCAAATCAGGGGACATAGACCAGGAGGATCCGATGGCTCAGAGTGCGCAGACCGTGCTACCCCGTTGGCGAGGATTCAACCTGCTGGAGATGTTTACGACCCAGAGCAACGGCGACTTCCAAGATGAGGACTTCCGCTGGATGGCCGACTGGGGCTTCAACTTCGCCCGCATCCCCGCATGCTACACGCTGTGGATAGAGGGCGACGACGTCTTCCAGCTTCACGAACCGATGCTCGAGAAAGTCGACCGGGTCGTCCAGCTGGGGCGCGACCACGACATCCACGTCTCACTGAACTTCCACCGCGCGCCGGGCTACTCCGTGAACCGCGAGCGGGCAGAACCCTTCGACCTGTGGCATGATTCCGAGGCGCTGGAGGCCTTCATCTTCCACTGGACCACCTTCGCCAAGCGCTATCGGGGAATTCCCTCGTCGGCGTTGAGCTTCGACCTGGTCAACGAGCCGCCAGCGCCCAGCGCCGAGGGGATGACGCGGGCCGATCACGAACAGGTGGTGCGCGCGACGGTCGCAGCCATCGGCGAAGTCGATCCCGACCGGCTGATCATCGCCGACGGCCTGACCTATGGGCGGCTCACGATGCCGGAGCTGGCGGATCTGGGCATCGCTCAGAGCTGCCGGGCCTACGAGCCGATGGGCGTCAGCCACTATAAGGCCGCTTGGGTCGACGGGTTGGACTGGCCTGAGCCCGTCTGGCCCGGGGGCTGGCACTACGGCGAGCATTGGGGCCGGGAGGAGCTGGAGCAGCTCTACGCGCCGTGGATCGCGCTGGCCGAGCAGGGCATTGGCGTCCACTGCGGTGAGGGCGGCGCCTTCAACCAGACGCCGCACGCGGTGGTGCTGGCGTGGCTCCGCGACGTCCTGGAGATCCTGACGCCGCAGGGCATCGGCTACGCGCTGTGGAACTTCCGCGGGCCCTTCGGGATTCTCGACTCTGGCCGGGAGGACGTCGACTATGAAGACTGGCACGGCCACCAGCTCGACCGGACGCTGCTCGAGCTGCTGCAGGCGTTTTAGCCCTCCGGAGCGCTAGAGCCCCCTACCCTCACGCCTCGATGCCCACCATCCGGGCGTGAAGCGCGCGCTGCAGCCGTAGGGTGAGCACGCCTGGGCGCCCGTCCCCGATACGCTGCCGGCCGACGGAGGTCACCGGCATCACACCCGTCGTCGTCCCCAGCAGCATCACCTCGTCGGCCTCGCACAACGTCTCCTCCGGGATGGGGCGCTCGCGGTAGGGGATGTCTCCACGGCGGCAGAGGTCCAGGACCACGTCGCGGGTGACGCCCCCGAGAATATGGTGGGTGAGAGGATGGGTGATGAGCTCCCCGGCGTAGACGGCGCAGATGCTGGTGTGGGAGCCCTCGGTGATCACGCCGTCGCGGACGAAGATAGCGTCGTAGGCACCGGCCTCCTTCGCCCGCTGGCTGGCCAGCACGTTAGGCAGCAGGGCCAACGACTTGATGTCACAGCGGGCCCAGCGGATGTCGGGCACGAGGATGGTGTGCACGCCGCGGGCCCACAGCTGCTCGGGAGGCGTGTAGGCCTCGACGGTAGCGTAGACGGTGGGCGGGCCCGGCGCCTCGGGAAAGGCGTGGCTGCGCGAGGCAACGCCGCGGGTGATCTGGAGATAGAGCTTGGCGTGACCCTGCTGCAGGTCGTTGCGCGCCAGCAGCGTGAGGGCCACGTCTCGCAGCCGGTCCAGGTCGGGCTCCGCGATGCGCAGCGCCGCCAAGCTGCGGGAGAGCCGCGCAAAGTGCGCCTCGGCCATATAGAACCGCCCGCCGTAGCTGGCGATCACCTCGTAGACCCCGTCGGCCAGGAGAAAGCCCCGGTCGTCGGGCGAGACGCAAACGCGCCCCTTGTCCAGGAACTCACCATTGAAATAGACCGTCATCGTGGCGTGATTACCTCCTTGTCTCTAGGGATGCTGCACTGCCGCGGTGGCTCAGGGCGTCGGCAGATCGTCGCAGGGACCGTTCAGGTTGAGCGTGTCGACAGGTACCCAGCCCTCCAGGTCCAGGTCGGTGTTGCCTTGGTCCAGATCTACTCTGGCAAAATCGTCATCCAGAGCGGTGACAGCAGCGTAGTCGCCGACGCCCAGCGTCGCGACGACCGCGGCCTCGGCGTCCGGCGCGGCATAGACATCGACCTCCGCCATCGGCATCGTGTAGCAGACACCCGGTGCCGGGGCCCAGATCAGAGGCAGGGTATGGCACGCCCCCGTGATACCGACGGCGGCGCTCTCATGGATCCAGCGCAGGCGGAAAACGCCGATGTTGGCCGCCTGGGCGATCCCCGGATCGAAGCCGAGCCAGCCGTCGGGGGCCCGCGCCTCCGGCGACAGCGCCATCCCCTCCCGCAACGTCCCGAAGACGGCGGCATCGAAGCTGGGACGCTGGTAGACAGTAACGTCCTCCTCGGCAGCAAGCCGGCAGGGTCCAGGGTCGAGGGTAGGTGTGGGTGTGGGCGTCGGTGTCGCGGTGGGGATGGGAGTCATGGTGGGAGTGGCAGTAGGCGTACGAGGCGGGCGGAGCGTGGCGGTGGGGGTTGCGGTAGCAACCGGGTCGGTAGGCCGGGCCGGCAGCCACCCCCACAGGCCCTCCAGGAGCGCACACCCCAGCAGGGCGAGGGAAGCCAGCAGCAGCCCGACCAACCACCAGCGCATCCGTGTCCCGTTCATCAACCTTATCATAACCGCAGACCCCCGGCGGCGCAAGACGGCACCAACCAACGCGTCGGTTGCAGCCAGAGGGCAGACACCCGGAGCTTTGGCTCGTGAGGATCCACGCCATACCTCCGGATCGCGGGCCACCGGCCAAGCATCTGGCTCGCCACGAGCCAAGTCGCCGTGTCAACCTCAAGGAGTGATTGAGTGACCCAACGCATCTCCAACCCGCTGCAACGCAGGCCAACGCCTCTGCCAACGCAGCCCAGCGTTGGACGCTGGCGATCTGCACCAGACTGAAGGTAGAAACCCACCAACAGAGAAGGGAGACCTATGGTGATGCTGCGCAGTTCAGCCTTTGAGAATCGCGATGAGATCCCGGAGCGCTACACGTGTGAGGGCGACGACATCTCGCCGCCCCTGACGTGGCAGAACGTTCCCGAAGGGACCGAGAGCCTGGTGCTGATTGTGGACGATCCCGACGCTCCCAACGGCACCTTTACACACTGGGTGGTCTACAATATCCCGCCGCTCACAAACGCGCTGCCGGAGGGCTTCTCGCCGCGGGAGGACCAGGCGGAGGGCGCCCAGGAGGACCTTCGCGAGGGGCGCAACGACTTCGGCAAGGTAGGATATGGCGGGCCGTGTCCACCGACGAGGGACGATGCCCATCGCTATCATTTCCGGCTCTACGCCCTGGACACCAACCTTAACCTGGCGCCGGGCGCCAACCGCGGACAGCTCTTCGAGCTGATGCACGACCACGTGCTTGATGAGACGGAGCTGGTGGGAGCGTTTGAGCGGAGCCTCGGCCCCTAGAGACGCTACCCTCCCGGCCATCCACCCATCCGATCTAGACAGATCGGACGTTGTCGGCTGTCTTGACAGCAACCATTCAGGAGGGAGAGCATGACGAACCAGATCCGCTGTCTATGCGCCAATCCGGCGCTCGACAGAAGTATGCACATTGATCACGTAGTGCCGGACCAAAAACTGCGCTGCGGCCCGCCGCGCATCGATCCGGGCGGCGGGGGAGTCAACGTTGCCCGGGCCATCACGCGCCTCGGCGGGCCCTCGCGGGTGGTCTACCTCGGCGGTGGGCCGACGGGCGACCTGATCGAGGCGGCGCTGGATCAGGAGGCCGTAGAGCAGCGGCGGATCCCCGTCGACGGACACACTCGGGAGAGCATCACGGTCCTGGAGGACGCTACCGACCACCAGTACCGCTTCAGCACGCCTGGTGCTCAAGTTGACCAGGCGGAGTGGCAGCGCTGTCTCGACGCCGTCTTCGACTGGGAGGCGCCGCCGGCCTATCTCGTCGCCAGCGGCAGTCTCTCGCCCGGCATGCCCGAGGACTTCTACGCCCGGGTCGCCCGCCGGGCCCGAGACTGCCGGTTGCGGTTGATCATCGACAGCTCCGGTGAGGCACTCCGGCAGGTGGTGGACGCCGGCGTATTTCTGATTAAGCCAAATATGCGGGAGCTGGGTCACCTGGCCGGTGAGGAGATCGAGAGCGAGGCGCACGAGCGAGAGGTCGCACAGGGCCTGGTCGAGGACGGCAAAGCCGACGTGGTGATCGTCTCCTTGGGGGCGGGCGGCGCGCTCCTGGTCACCAAAGAACGGACTGAGAACGTCCGGGCGCCCACCGTCAACATCAAGAGCCGGATCGGCGCCGGCGACTCTATGGTCGGCGGCATCTCACTGGCGCTGGCCGAGGGCCGGTCACTTCGCGAGGCCGCCTACTACGGGGTGGCCACCGGATCCGCCGCCGTCAAGACGCCGGGGACCGAGCTGTTCCATCCGGAAGACGTGGCACAGCTCTACGAAAATATGTGGGCAGAGGCGTAGACGCGCCCTTCGGGGATCCGAGCGCAGATCCCGGATACGGCGGCGAACCGTCAACCGCTGCTAATCACCATCAACAGATCAACCCGCCGACCGGCTGGTTAAGTTTCCACAGCGAGAGACCCGGGCCCGGCCGAGGTCCAAGCACCCGGCCCGCAAGCCTGCGTAGGATGACAGCGGGGTCACGACCAGCGAAGGAGCGCTGGCGGGGCGGCGCGAGTAAGCTAGAATGGAAGAGGTATTGGCGCGGGGTGTCGATGCTCTAGAACGTCAGGAGGTCAGCAATGGGCTGGATCAGGGTGCTGGATGAGGGTGAACTGCATACCGGGGAGCGACATGTGGTGGAGGTCCAGGAACACAAGATCCTGCTGCTCCGTCACGGGGGCGAGATCTTCGCCGTTCTCAACGCATGCCCGCATATGGGGGTTCCGATGAAGCGCGGCAAGGTCACCGAGGGCCGCGAGATCGTCTGCCCGCTGCACAAAAGCCGTTTCGATCTGCAGACTGGCGAGGTGCAGGAGTGGACCCCGTGGCCACCGATGCTGGGCAAGGTGATGGGCGCGGTGAAGGAGAAGCGCCCGCTGCCTACCTTCCCCACCAAGGTGGAAGACGGCGGTATCTGGATTGAGATCGCCGGGGCCTGATAGGCCAAGAAGGGTAGAGGGATGATTGAGCTGACGGCGCGCGGCCTGGTTGCAACCTCCGCGACGACGAGGGTTGCAAGAGTTAGCGATTACCCTTACCAAACCTACTTGAAACACTACAACCTGTGCTATAGTTGGAGGTGCGAGGCGAGAAAAGCAAGGGTTGTCAGAGTAACTGAGTCCGAGTTTGTACTTGAGGATGGTCGCATATATCCTCATCTTGTTGTTTTGGATGATGTTCCTACGGTTGAGGAATTCCAGAGCATCTACGACCATTGGTTCGCTGTGTTCAATCAACAGTTCATAGAGGAAGTAGATGCCTGACCGCTTGCTAACGATAGGTGAAACCGCAGATCTTTTAGGTGTTGGTATCCCTACATTGCGTCATTGGGATGAGACAGACCAACTTGTAGCTGTCCGTACTCCCGGTGGGCATCGACGTTACCGCCTGAGTGCCATTGAAAGGTTTCAAGGGCTGGAAGCTGCCGATGAAAATGAGGAGATAACAGCGGT
>PWVB01000432.1 GCA_003562365.1 Anaerolineae bacterium | reverse complement strand
GTCTTTGGTCACTTCCAAAACCTCGATCTTTCACCTCCAAGGATAACACAGAATTAGAGTTTTGTCAAATGCGTTGACGAAGTCTGCCACTATTTAGCACGGTTTTAGTTAGCAGTTGTTATCTCCACTATCCGGTGCAGGCTGTGGCGCTGGGGCTAAAGGGGGTACTGTGCACACGGGTGCGGCGCACACAGAGACACCAGGCCCGCAGACAGGCCGGAGGGCCAACGGGGGGCGCCGCCGCAGTGCAACGGTTTAGGTGTCGTCGGCCTCCACGCGAGCGGCGATAGTGCCATCCTGGAACTGCAGTCCCAACGGCTGCCCAAGGGAAGTCTGTACGGCCGAGGTCAGAACGCTGCCGGTGTCCCGCGCCCGCACGATCACATAGCCGCGCATCAGCACCGCCTCCGGGTTCAACGACGTTAGACGCGCAACGAGTCCTTCGACCTGCTGGCGAGCTATTGCCAGGCGGTGGTCGGCTGCGGCCTCCAGGCGCGTGGTCAGATCGTCGGTGCGCTGCCGGGCGCCGGCGATCCGAGCCACGGGAGAGAGATGCCGAAGCGCCCGCTGCGCAGCGTTGACACGGTCGCGCCGCGCCACCAGCTGGCGGGCTAACGCCTGCGAGAGCCGGGTAGCCCTCTGTTCCACCGCGGCGCGCAGCTCCACCAGGTCGGGGGTAGACTCCTCGGCTGCCGCCGACGGCGTCGGCGCTCGGTGATCCGCTGCGAAGTCGGTGAGCGTGAAATCGGTCTCGTGGCCGACGCCTGAGACCACCGGCAAGCGCGAGGCCGCAACCGCCCGCACGACCTGCTCGTCGTTGAAAGCCCAGAGATCCTCCAGCGACCCACCGCCCCGAACGACCAGGATCACGTCCACGTCCTCTCGCGCGTTCAGCCGCGCCAAAGCCGCCACAATCTGCGCCGGCGCCGCCTCTCCCTGAACCTGGGTCGGGGACAACAACACCCGCGCCAGCGGGTAGCGGCGGTTGAGTACGTTGAGCACATCTCGCAGTGCCGCTGCCGTCGGCGAGGTAACCACCCCAATGCACCCGGGAAAAGCCGGCAGCGGACGCTTGCGCGCCGGGTCGAAGAGCCCCTCAGCCTCCAGCTGAGCCTTCAGCCGCTCGAAGGCCTCGTAGAGCGAGCCCATCCCGGCGGGCTGGACGTAGTCGATGTAGATCTGGTAACGCCCCCCCTGCTCGTAAAGCCCGATGCGCCCGTGGACCAGCACCTGATCACCCGACTTGGGCAGGTAGGCCAGGCCCTGAGCCTGGCTGCGCCAGATCACCCCACCGATCTGCGCTCCGGCGTCCTTCAGCGTGAGATAGATGTGGCCCGAGGAAGCTCGCGAGACATTAGAGACCTCCCCCTCCAGCCACAGGTCCTGGAACGACGGCTCCTGTTCGATCAGCGTCCGCAGGCGGCTGGTGACCTCGCTCACCGTCAGCGGCCGTTCCGGCTGGGCGAAGAGACTGAGCTGATCCCACATCCAGCACCTCCCAAGAAAATGAGCGGTTCGTTGACGCACCACAGAACCCATCTTACTGCAGAAACTGCGGACCGAAAAGTGAGCAGTCCTGGCGGGCTTTCAACTCGACCCAGAGACCGGACCGCGGGGGATCGATGGGCGTCCGGCTGCCAGCTAACACACACCCGCCTCACGCGCCGTATGCCGCGGCCCCGTCCTATGCTATAATCGCAGGTGTTTAGGGTCGATACTGCCGTCTCTGCCGAGCCCGTTGATACGCGCCGAGACCGTTATGCCGGGCGCTCTTCCCGAGAGGAACCGATGGCACAGACCGAAAGGTCATCCTGCGATGCAAGTGATCCTGACGCACGAGAACGCTGACTTCGACGCTGTTGCGAGCCTGATGGCGGCGCACAAGCTCTACCCTGGCGCGACCCCGGTACTGCCGCACCGCGTCAACCGCAACGTCCGCGCGTTCCTCTCGCTCTACGGCACCGGGTTCGCCTTCGTCGAACCGGACCGGCTGCCGCGCGGCCAACACGTTCAGCGCGTCATCCTCGTCGACACTCAGAAGCTGACCTTCGTGCGCGGCATGGGTCGCGACATCGACCAGGTGCTGGTCATCGACCATCACACGCCGCCGGAGACGATCCCCGACACCTGGCGCTTCCAATGCGAACCCCTGGGTGCTGCGACCACACTGCTGGTGGAGGCCATCTCGACGCGTCTGATCCCCATCTCCCCCGTAGAGGCCACGCTGATGCTCACCGGCATCTACGAGGACACCGGCAGCCTCACCTACGCCTCGACGACGCCTCGGGACCTGCGTGCCGCCGCGTGGCTGATCGACCAGGGGGCGGATCTGGAGATCACAACGGAGTTCCTGGACCATCCCCTCAGCGCCGCGCAGCAGACCATCTACGACGGCTTGCGCGAGCATATGGAGACATTGGAGATCGACGGGCATCCGGTGATCCTCAGCTGGGCCGTCTCACCGCCAGAGACGGAGGAGGAGATCTCGACCCTGGCCCACAAGCTGCGCAACCTGCTGGAGCCCAGCGGGCTCTTCATCCTGGTCGAGATCGGCGAAAACACGCAGTTGGTCGCCCGCAGCGCCACCGACGACATCAGCGCCGCCGCCGTGGCTGAGCACTTCGGCGGCGGCGGGCACAACCGCGCTGCTGCCGCCCTCATCCGCCAGCGCTCCGCCGCCGCCGTGATGGAGGAGCTGCGGGAGATTTTGCCCGGCTACGTCCAACCCCGCTTCAAGGTCCGCGAGCTGATGTCCCTCGGCGTACGGACGGTGGCGCCGGACGACACCGTCGACGCAGTCGCCCAAGAGATGCTGCAGACCGGCCATGAGGGCTTTCCCGTCGTCGACGCCGAGGACCAGGTCGTCGGCCTCGTGACCCGCAACGCCATCGATCGGGCGCTGCAGCATCAGCTCGGGGACGAGCCCGTCGAGCGCGTGATGCAGCCGGGCACCGTGACCGTCTCGCCCGGCGACTCCGTAGAGCGGGTCCGCGCCCTGATGATCCAGAGCGGCTGGGGCCAGATCCCCGTGACCCAGAATGGGCACGTCATCGGCGTGGTCACGCGCACCGACTTGATCCGCCTGCAGCCCCCAACGCAGACGTCGGAACGCCAGAGAATCGTCCACCTGATGGCGCAGGCCTTCCCCGGTCCGCTGCTGGCCCTGATCCGCGAGATCGGCGCCCGCGCCGCCGAGGCGGGCTACGTAATTTACTTCGTCGGTGGCATCGTGCGCGACCTGCTCCTGGACCAGGATATCTCCGACGTGGACCTGGTGGTGGAGGGCGACGCCATCGACCTGGCCCACACGCTGGCCGACCGCCACGGCGGCGAGGTGCGCAGCCACAGCCGCTTCAGGACCGCCAAGTGGCTGCTGCCCGACGATCTTTGGGAGCGGCTGGATACGGACGACGATCCGGAGGCGCTGACGGCCGTCCCGGCGGCGCCCTACAACCTGCCCGTCTTCATCGACTTCGTCACCGCCCGCACGGAGTTCTACGAGCACCCCACCGCCTTGCCGATGGTGTCCCAGAGCTCGATCAAGCAGGACCTGCACCGCCGCGACTTCACCATCAACACCCTGGCCATCCGCCTCGATCCCCAACACTGGGGGGAGCTGCTGGACTTCTACGGCGGGCGCGCCGACTTGGAGGCAGGCGTCATCCGCGTACTCCACAGCTTGAGCTTCGTGGATGATCCCACCCGCATCCTGCGCGCCGCGCGCTTTGAGGCCCGCCTGGGCTTCCAAATCGACCAACGCAGCGAAGCACTCATCGCCGAGGGGCTGCCGTTGCTCGACCGAGTGACCGGCGAGCGCATCCGCC
>PWVB01000498.1 GCA_003562365.1 Anaerolineae bacterium | reverse complement strand
TCCGCCACGAGCTCGACCTGATCTTCCAGGAGGCTGAACCGGAGGCCGCGCTCTGCCGCCTCGACGCCTGCGGAGCGCTGCAACAGATCCACGCCGACCTGCGGTGCGATCTCT
Source organism: Anaerolineae bacterium (assembly GCA_003562365.1). Taxonomy (GTDB): domain Bacteria; phylum Chloroflexota; class Anaerolineae; order B4-G1; family SLSP01; genus PWVB01. Next base: position 3,712 of record PWVB01000498.1, on the reverse strand, counting down.
GGCTGGTCCGGCGCTTTGAGCGGCTGCGCAACGCGTTCGACCCGCAGCTGTGGGATATGCGCGCCGATGAGCGCTCTCTGCTCTACTGGGCGCTCTTCACCTACCGCCTCAGCCGCAAGAGCTTCGAGCAGCTGAGCGTGCGCCTCAAACTCAGCCGCCGTCTGGGGGAGCTACATGCCGCTCGCGAGGATCTGCAGCAAGCGCTCTCCGAGCTCGACACCGCGAGCCGGGCCAGCGCGGTGGTCAAGCAGCTGGCCCCCTTGAGCCTCGACGCGCTGGCGCTCGGCTGGTTGGTGACCGACACAGCAGAGGTCCGCGAGCGGCTCGCTCGTTACGCAGCCACCTGGCGCCACGTCCAACCGCGCCTCGACGGCGACGACCTCAAGGCGCTGGGCTTCAAGCCCGGGCCCATCTTCCGTGAGATCCTCAGCGCCCTGCAGCAGGCACGCCTGAACGGCGAGGTCAGGACCCGCGCCGACGAAATCGCCCTGGTCGAGGCCCGCTTCGATCCCGAGACGCAAGACTGACCCCCACCCAGGAGGCAACGTGTCCCTTTTCTACCCTTCTTACCAGGCGCTGAAGCTGGCCGACCAGATCCTGGCGGCCATCGGGGAGCAGGTGCCGGGCTACCAGGGCCGCCTCGGCGTCCACTGGTACTGGCATCTCAACGGCGGCATCCTGGTGACCTTCAAACTCGGTTTCCGCATCACCCAGCAGCGCTGGGACGTGCTGCATGCCGAGGCCGTCACGCCGCAGGTGGGGCTCTTCAGCGCCGCTGACTTCCCTTTCGGCGCCTACGGTACCCTGCGGGAGTCCCCGCCCTTCATCCACGACCTTGACGGCGAGGCCGAGTGGTCCAATCGTCTCTATTTCCAGATGGGCCACCTGATCGACGATGCCAGCCGGTGGATGAAGACGCTCCTGGCGGCAGTACTCGATCCCCAGGTGCGGCCACCTGCCGCCTTCCCGGCGCTGACGGCCCTTGAGCGAGAGCTGGTGGCCCACGCCCTGGAGGCACTCAACGGGCGCTTCACCCTCACAACCCTCCACGACGCCTTCGGCGACCGCATCTCCTACGGGGCGCTGTCGGCCCTGGCCCGCACCTGGGAAGGACTGGGCCTGCTCACCGAGCACCCCCGCCGGGTCACCATCGCGCTGCGCGCGCTGGTCGAGCAGACGGAGGCTTGAGCTGCCGTGCGTTTGACGGCTGGCCCGACACGCCGCCTCAACAGCACTGGCGCTCGCGTCTGGCCTTTCGTTCGCAGCGAACCGTGATAGACTGAGACACAATCTGACCACAACCAAGCATCTGGATGGGAGGTAGACAATGCCGGAAACCGATCTTGATCAACGCTGCATCAATGCGCTGCGCGTCCTGGCGATGGATGCAGTTCAGAAAGCCAACTCAGGCCATCCCGGGATGCCGATGGGGATGGCCGACGTCGCCTATACTCTCTGGACGCGCCACCTGAAGCACAATCCCCATAACCCGGAGTGGCCCAACCGCGACCGCTTCGTCCTCTCCGCCGGCCACGGCTCTATGCTCCTCTACAGTCTGCTCTACCTCACCGGCTACCCGCTCAAGATGAAGGATCTGCAGGAGTTCCGCCAGTGGGGCAGCAGAACGCCCGGCCATCCCGAGTACGACATCGAGCTCGGCATCGAAACCACCACCGGCCCGCTGGGCCAGGGGTTCGGCAACGGCGTGGGAATGGCCATCGCCGCCAAGCATATGGCGGCCCGCTTCAACCGCCAAAGCTATCCCCTCTTCGACCACTGGGTCTACGCTATCGTCTCCGACGGCGATCTCATGGAGGGCGTCTCTCAGGAGGCGGCCTCGCTGGCGGGCCATCTGGCGCTTGACAACCTCATCTACTTCTACGACTCCAACCGCATCTCCATCGAGGGTTCCACCGACCTCACCTTCACCGAGGACGTGGGGGCCCGCTTCAGCGCCTACGGGTGGGACGTGCAGGAGATCGACGGTCACGATTGCGACGCCGTCGACGCGGCCATCGGCGCGGCCAAAGCCGCCACCGGCAAACCACACCTCATCATCTGCCATACCCACATCGCCTACGGCAGCCCCAATATGCAGGGCGACGCCGGCGCCCATGGGGCGCCGCTGGGGGAGGAGGAGGTCCGGGCCACCAAGGAGGCCCTCGGCTGGCCCTCGATGGAACCCTTCTGGGTGCCCGATGACGTCATAGCCAACTACCGCCTGGCCGCGCCCCGCGGCGAGCGGGCCGAGGCCATCTGGCGCGATATGCGGACCAACTACGAGCACGCGCACCCTGAGGAGGCCCAGGAGCTGGCGCGCGTGCTGGCAGGGGCGCTGCCGGAGAACTGGCAGACCGCCATTCCCAGCTTCCGACCTGACAACGGGCCGCTTGCCACCCGCGCCGCTTCCGGCAAGGTCCTGACGTCGCTGGCGCCGGTGATCCCCGAGCTGATCGGCGGGTCGGCCGACCTGGCGCCCTCGACCAACACCATCCTCAGCGGCTACGGCGACTTCCAGGCCAACCGCCGCGAGGGACGCAACTTCCGTTTCGGCGTCCGCGAGCACGGTATGGGCGCCATCCTCAACGGTATGGCCCTCTACGGCGGGATCCGGCCCTACGGCGCCACCTTCCTGGTCTTCTCCGACTACATGCGCCCGGCGGTCCGCCTGGCAGCGCTGATGGGAGTGCCGCCGATCTACGTCTGGACGCACGACTCGGTCTTCCTGGGCGAGGACGGGCCGACCCACCAGCCCATCGAGCACCTGATGTCGCTCCGGGGGGTGCCCAACCTCACGGTGATCCGCCCCGCCGATGCCAACGAGACGGCAGCGGCGTGGAAGGTGGCCCTGGAGCGCCGGGATGGGCCGACGGCGCTGGTCCTCACGCGCCAGAAGCTGCCGATTTTGCCCGAGACGGCGAAGGCAGCGATGGAGGGCGTGGCCCGCGGCGCCTATATCCTCAGCGACTCGCCCCTGGACCGCGTCGACATCATCCTGATCGCTACCGGCTCCGAGGTCGCCGTGACACTGGCGGCCCAGAAGCTGCTCCAGGACCACCGTGTCGGCGCCCGCGTGGTCAGCATGCCGTCCTGGTCGCTCTTCGACCAGCAGCCGGTCTTCTACAAGCTTTCTGTCCTGCCTGACGATGTGATCCGCCGGCTGGCCATTGAGGCGGGGTCGCCCATCGGGTGGGAGCGCTACGTCGGCAGCTATGGGGACGTGGTGGGCATCCAGCGCTTCGGCGCGTCGGCGCCCTATCAGCGCATCCAGGAGGCCTTTGGCTTCACCGCGGAGCGCATCGCCGAGCGGGCCCAGCAGCTGATGGCGGAGTGACCTTGCTGCGTCCCCCGCCGTCGGTGTACTCAGATCCCGCCAAGCGCCGCCCGCTGCCTGGCGGGATCTGGCTTGCGGGGATCTGGATCGCCGCCCTGCTTCTCTATGGCGCGACCACGGCCCGGGGCGTTCAGCCGGCCGACAGCGGTGAGTTTCAACTGGTCGCGGCGGGCTGGGGCATCGCCCACCCCCCCGGCTATCCGCTCTACACGGTGGCGAGCGCCCTTTGGGTGCGGCTTGTACCTCTGGGCAGCGTGCCGTTCCGCGCCAATCTGCTCAGCGCCGTGCTGGCCGCCACCACCCTCTGCCTCTGCGCCGCGGCGGTGGCGACGTGGGCGCGCGCCCTGGGCGCCGGCCCGCGCCGCGCGCGCAGCGGCG
>PWVB01000456.1 GCA_003562365.1 Anaerolineae bacterium | reverse complement strand
CGCTGGGGTATGGGTTGGGTGAGGCGATGGTGGTGGGCCTGACGTTGGGACAGGCATTCGCTGGACGCCGGGTCTGAGGCGGAACGATTCACAGGCCAAGGGACTATACTGACAGGGAGGTTACAGCATATGACCGTGCTACCGGGTCTTCTTGAAGGTGTCAGGACGTTGGGCGAGCCGACCTGGCGCCCGATGCTGACTTACGTCGCGAAACTCCACGCGCGATCGACACATCCACCGCAGTCCCCCTTTCCATTTCCCTGGGAGGAGATAGGTCCGGGCTATTGCTACGGGCCCGCCTTTGGGCATTGGGATCTGATCCACGCTGTCCTTGATGTGGTTGCCTACGAGCCGGAGCATGCAAAGCACCAGCTGCTCAACTATCTGGCGGTGCAGGACGAGGCAGGCATGCTGCCTGGCGTCATCTCGATGCCGCGGTCGGGGGATCCATCGCGGCAGACGGCACGCTGGAGCAAAACGATGTCCCATCCACCTGTGTGGCCTGCGGCGGTTCAGACTTACGCGGACCGGTACGGCGATGATGGGCTGATCGCCGTCGCCTACGAGGCGCTGGTGCGGCAGATCCGCTGGTTTGAGACCCAGCGGCGCGCGGATCCGGAGGGATTCTACTACGCCGACATACTGACCTTCGACTGGGAGAGCGGCGTGGACGAGGGCGTACGTTTCCAGGATGTCCAGCCTGGCCCACGCGCTTGCGTGGATGCGACAGCCCACGTCTATGGGCTGTACGTGGCGGCGGAAGCCTGGAGTGCTCATCTAGGTGTCGGGCACGACACCTATGGATTGCGCGCCGAGCAGCTCCGCGATTTTATCCGGGAGCATCTTTTCTCAACCGAAACCGGATTCTTTCACGATAGCTGGTCGGTAGGCCGGAGCAGCCAGCGCCGTATGGCTCTGGAGGGCATGTGGCCGCTGGTGGTGGGCGCAGCGACCGAGACGCAGGCCCGGCGCGTGATCGACGAGAACCTGCTCAATCCCGAACACTTCTTCACGGCACATCCTGTCTCGACCGTCGGCGTCGGCGATCCAACCTTCGAGCTGCGTATGTGGCGTGGTCCGACCTGGAACAGCATGACCTTCTGGGCGGCGCGGGGCTGCTTACGCTATGGGCACGCTGGTGCTGCCCGCAGGCTGCTGACGCGAGCCTTGGATCGGTCGGCGGCGCAGTTTGAGCGCACCGGCACCATCTGGGAATTCTACCAACCTGGCGGCGGGGATCCCCAGCATCTGAAGCGCAAGCCGCAGACGGCCTACAACAGCCCCTGTCGTGACTACCTGGGCCATAATCCGCTCATTGCGATGGCGCGCATGGTTGCGGAGATCGATGGGCAGTAAGCGGGCTCTGTCAACGGATAGCCGAAATCGCGTCACCCATCTGTTACGAGCGCCTCTCGGGTGGATTTGCCAAGCTTAACCCTAACCTTATACTTGGCTTTGGACGGTGGGGTCGATCTCACCGACGCTCCTGGCTATCGGTCTCGAATCGGTCTCTGGCGGCTACCCGATCACGGGCCGAAGAACGCTACGACATCTGTGCAAAGGAGAGATCTGCGATGCCACTGACGTTTGATTTTCCGCTGGAGCGGTTGCGGACATATGAGGGAATCAGCCCTCGACCTGAGGATTTCGATGCTTTCTGGGACAGCGGCCTGACCGAGATGCGGGCTACCGACCCTGATGTAGTGCTGCAGCTGTCAGAGTTTCAGACGTCGTTTGCGGAGTGTTTCCATCTCCACTTCACCGGTGTTGGCGGGGCCAGGGTCCACGCGAAATTCCTGCGTCCGCGGAAGATCGACAGGCCGTGTCCGGCTGTGGTGATGTTTCACGGCTACTCGGGTGACTCCGGCGATTGGAACGAGAAACTCGGTTACGTGGCCGAGGGTTTCGTCGTCGCTGCACTGGACTGCCGCGGGCAGGGAGGATTGTCGCAGGACGTTGGTGGGGTGCTCGGCTGGACCTTGCGGGGGCACATCGTCCGGGGCTTGGCGGATGCATTGGCCGGTAGGCCGGAGAAGCTGCTCTTTCGCGACATCTTCCTGGATACAGTGGCACTGACCAACATCGTGATGTCCATGGAGGAGGTCGACGGGATGCGGGTCGGCGCTACCGGCGGCAGCCAGGGGGGCGCTTTGACGGTGGCCTGTATGGCTCTGGAGCCGCGTATCAAACGGGCTGCACCGGTTTTCCCCTTCCTGAGCGACTACAAGCGGGTGTGGGAGATGGATCACGATAAGGATGCCTACGCCGAGCTGCGCGAGTTTTTCCGCAAGTTTGATCCCACACACGCCCGAGAAGAGGAAATATTCACTGCGCTGGGCTATATCGACGTGCATCATCTGGCGCCACGCACGCAGGCCGAGGTGCTGTGGTTCACGGGCCTGATGGACACCATCTGCCCGCCGTCAACCCAATTCGCCGCGTACAATCGTATCACGTCTAAGAAGTCCATGGTAATCTACCCGGACTATGGGCACGAGGGATTGCCGGGACACCACGATCGGATCTTCCAGTTTATGACTGGCTTGTAGTCAGTTGTCTGTTGATGGCGCACTACTAAACACAAGGAGACCAATTCAATGGCTTTGTCAGAAGCTCAACGTAAGGTGCTGTTGGAGCGCTATGCTAACCTTCGGGTAGCCGATGTCCGCGACGGGATGGACTGGATGATGCGCCACAACTACGGATCGATGTGCTATGAGATTCGACCGCTGTGGCGCACCCGGGCGGTGGGTATCGCCCGCACCGCACGCTATCTGCCCTACACGGGTGAGGTCCCGAAGATGACGCCGGAAGAATACACTGAGTGGTCCGGCTGGTACTATCAGAACGTGTGCACCTACCCTTGGATCGCGGCGATCGAGCAGGGGGACTTTTGTGTCATTGATCAGAGCGAGGTAGATGCCGGGCTGATGGGTTCAAACAATGGTATGGACGGGCTGATCAAGGGGGCAACCGGGTATGTTACCAATGGCGGTGTCCGGGACACCGACGAGTTGATCCTGCAGCAGGTGCCTTTCTGGTCGCGCTTTTGCTCTCAAGGGATGGTTCAGGGGCGCCTGCAGTTCGATGCGTACGACATTCCGGTGGAGGTCGGCGGTGTCTTGGTCCATCCCGGTGACGTAGTGGTGGCCGACGGCGATGGGGTGATCGTCGTGCCACAGGACATCGCTATGGATGTAGCCAAATATGCGCACCAGGAGATGAGCGCGGACAAGGTCTCCCGGCGCAAGAAATATGAGGAGTTGGGGCTGGAGCTGGACGAGACCGTACTCTGAGCACCCTACGCTGCATAGTGGTAGAGGAGTCTGGACAGTGTTTACGGAATCTTACGCCGGAGAGCTGGAGGTCGTTGTTGTGGGTATCGCCCCGGGGGAGATGCTGCTGGAGACAATCGAGGCGGCGATTGAGGAACACGGAATTGAGAACGGTGCCGTGGTCTCAGGTATCGGTACGCTTAAGGTCGCCAGAATGCACCACATCCAGCATGACCGCCTTCCACCTGAGGATCGGTTTTTCACGATTGAGAAGCCCTTAGAAGTCTCCAGCATCAGCGGTATCATCGCCGATGGCAAAGCCCACCTGCATATGACGGTGGGCTACAGAGATGAATGGTCGGTGGCGGGCCACCTGGAGCCTGGCTCTGAGGTGCTCTACTTAGCGGAGGTGACTATTCTGACCTTCAATGGTCTGAAGCTCGACCGCCATGCCGATGATGTGCGCAAGATCAGCCTGCTGGGCGCCAAGGTCTAGCTGTCCTCTAGGGCGATTCACAGGCTTGCCGACAACCGCCCCCGCGCAGCCGGCGG
>PWVB01000326.1 GCA_003562365.1 Anaerolineae bacterium | reverse complement strand
CGGTTCTGTGGTTGCATCAACTCTGAGTTGAAGTTGTCAGACCGAGACTGGACTTGTAATTGTGGCGCGGTGCTAGACAGAGATCGGAACGCCGCCTTGAACATTGAGAGGCAGGCATTAAGGATGGTCGCCGGGGTGGGTTCACGGAGACCTAAAACGCACGTGGAGCAGATATCAGACTCTTCGGAGCAATCTGCGTCGAAACGTGAAAATACGGCTGAAGAAAGGCAGCCTTCCAAACCGTGTCAAGTTGGCACAGTTTGGTAAACCAGGTTCGATGCTATGATGACGTTGTGGTCAACAGTGAGAGGAAACGCATGGAATGTGTTGAAGCGCCATTCGTGTGCAGACAGCAATCTGTGGAGGGAGGGGAGGACAGGCTGCGCGAGCGGATACTGAGTATCCGCGATATGATCCTGGAGACAAAGGACAGTATCTGTTTGGAGCGGGCCAAGTTGGTCACGGAAGTGTGGGATGAGCTGCAGCACGAGCCGCCACCGGTGAGGCAGGCGCGAATCCTCGCCCACGTGCTGCGCCATATGACACTGGATTTGCACAGCAATCCTTTCTTCGCTGGGAATATGTCGACAAACCCACGGGCATGGATGCTGGTGCCAGAGTATGGCTTCCTTGAGCCGCCCCAGATTATCCATGAGAATCCCCAGCTGACGGGTCTCCTCAGTGAGCAGGTGCCTCAGGACATGTTGGATTTCTGGTCGACGCGCAGCTTCGGTGGAAACGCAGGGATCGGGCATCTTGCCGTCGATCTCGAGCGTGTAGTTACCGAAGGGCTGCAGTCGCTGGTGACGGAGGCGGTGAGTCTGCTTGACGCCGGTGATTCTGAGGCGCGAACCTATCGACGAGCCATCGTCATCGCGCTGCAAGCTGTGATCGAATGGGCTGAGCGCTACGCTGATATGGCGGAGGCTGCTGCCGAGCGTGCGGAAGATTCTATACTTCGTGCGCTGCATCGCCGCGTCGCCGCTGCCTGCCGTTGGGTGCCTGCTCAGCCTGCCCGTACGCTCTTTGAGGGTCTGCAGGCCATTGTCCTCGTTCATCTTGCCCTACACCTTGAGGGACAGGGATTGTCGGTATCCATCGGACTTCCAGATCGGGTTCTGGCGCACCTGATTCCGCAGTCCCCCGATCCCGATGCTCTGACCGAAATGATCGCAGCGTTTCTGCTGAAGATCCATGCCAACGCACTCTTCGGTCGAGGGTCGAAGACGCAGGCGATTACGATCGGCGGTGTCGATCGTAACGGTAAGGATCACTGCAACCTGTTGACCCGTAGTTATCTGGAGGCGTTTGATCTCCTCCGTGTAGGAGATCCGCATCTCTTTCTTCGCTGGCACGTCGACATCAGCCCTGACGTGAAGTCCCGCGCCATAGCGATGCTGGCCTCTGGGGTGAGTATGCCGCTGTTGATCCACGATGTGCCAACGGTGCGAGGTCTCATCGATATTGGGGTTGCTGAGGGGGATGCCTGGGACTACTGTGTGATCGGCTGCAACGAACTGGGCATTCCGGGCCGATCTGCTGAATCGGCCACAGCAACCGGCGGCACGATTCAGTATCTGGCACACCTTACGGATGCGTTGTTGACGCACCCGAATCCAGATAGCATCGCCTCCGTCTCAGAGCTCTTGGATCTGCTCGAGCATCGCATCACGCGGCGGGTGCTCGAGATGCGCCAGAAGGGTGCGGCACACCGAATCCGGGTCGCAAACGCGATGCCGATGCCGCTGACCTCGGCGCTGATGCGAGGCTGTATCCAGCAGGGGCAGGACTTTATGGTGGGCATGAACTACCATTTTCCCAACGTCTACGAGCGGGGATTGACCAACGCGGTTAACGCTCTGGCAGCCATCGCTCACGTGGTCTTTGAGGCCCAGGCTGTCTCGCTGGCGGAGCTTGTGGCGGCTCTTCGGGTTGACTTTGCGGGCTATGAGGGCCTGCGACGTCAGTTGCGTGGGGCTCCCAAATGGGGCAACGATGATCCCCGGGTCGATGACTTTGCCGGGTTGCTTCTGGCGATGCGGGAGCGTGCGCTTGACCTGGCGGATAGGCGATTTGGTAGCGCGTCGCACACCGTGTGCCACGTGGTTCGCAGCCTTCACTACTTGGACGGCAGGCAGATTCCCGCCTCTCCTGACGGCCGTTTAGCATGGACCGCCGTCGCTGACAGCGTTGGCGCTGAAGTGGGCACAGCGGTCGGCGGGCCGACCGCTATCCTGCAAAGTGTTCTGAAACTCGACGCTGCCCGCTACTATCGCGGTGGCACTAACCTCAATCTGACGCTGCCTGCGGCTCAATGGCAGGCGGTCGAGATGCAGACTGTGCTGCTCTCGCTGGTGGAGGCTTTCTTCGGAAGCGGGGGCCAGGAGTTGCAGGTCGGAGTTCTTGATGCCGAAGTGCTCCGCGATGCTCAGATCCACCCGGAAGGTCACGGTGACCTGCTTGTTCGCATCGCGGGCTTCAACACCCGTTTCGTGGATCTGGCGCCGGTGGAACAGACGGAGCTGATCTTGCGGGCGGAGGCATTTGCAGGCTAGTGGGACAGTTATCGTGTCACTTTCATCTACTTTGGAGGTGTTTATGCGAGCTATTATGGTGATGTTCGATTCGCTCAACCGGCATATGCTGCCGCCCTATGGTTGCGACTGGGTGCACGCGCCCAACTTCGAGCGGCTGGCGGACCGGACGGTGACGTTTGAGAACAGCTACGTGGGCAGTATGCCTTGTATGCCGTGCCGTCGTGAGTTCCACACCGGACGGTACAATTTCCTGCACCGCAGCTGGGGGCCGTTGGAGCCCTTTGACGACTCGGTGGTCGAGATACTGAAGGAGCGCGGCATCTACAGCCACTTAGTTAGCGACCACTACCATTATTGGGAGGAGGGCGGCGCCACCTACCACACCCGTTACTCAAGCTGGGAGATCAGCCGCGGGCAGGAGGGCGACCCCTGGAAGGGCCAGGTCGCCGATCCCGAGATTCCCGAGCACGTCGGCGGGCGCGATGATCAGATGTGGCGCCAGGACTGGGTGAACCGGGGTTACATGCACCGAGAAGCGCTGCAGCCTCAGGCGAAGACCTTTGAGATGGGCCTGGCGTTTATGCGCACCAATGCCGATGAGGATGACTGGTTCCTCCATATCGAGACTTTCGATCCCCACGAGCCTTACTTCACCCAAGAGCACTACAAGGACCTCTATCTGCACGACTATGAGGGTCCGCACTTCGATTGGCCGCCCTATCGGGAGGTTCAGGAGACGCCGGAACAGGTGGCCCATGCCCGGTATGAGAACGCAGCGTTGATCAGCATGTGCGATACTTACCTCGGCAAGGTGCTGGATTTGATGGATGAGCTTGAGATGTGGGAGGACACACTGCTGATCGTCTGCACCGACCACGGTTTCTTGTTGGGTGAGCACGACTGGTGGGCGAAATGCGTCCAGCCCTTCTACGGCGAAGTGGCGCATACCCCACTCTTCCTCTGGGATCCTCGCACGGGCTTGAAAGGAGCGCGCAGTGCGGCGTTGGTACAGAATATCGACTGGGGACCCACGCTTCTGGAGTTCTTCGGGGTGCCGCTGACGGCGGATATGCAAGGCATTCCGCTCGCTGACACGTTGGCTGCGGATGCGCCCCTGCGCCAAGGGATGCTTTTCGGCCTCCACGGCGGCCATGTCAATGTCACCGACGGACGCTATGTCTACATGCGTGCCCCAGCATCCATGGAGAACTGGCCCCTCTACGAGTATACCCTGATGCCCACCCATATGCGCCATACTTTCGCAGTTGAGGAGCTTCAGGAGATAGAGTTGGCCGATCCCTTTGACTTCACTAAGGGATGCAAGACATTGAAGATCCCAGCGCGCGGCAGTGGCTGGCGCGACATACACCGCTTCGGCACGCTGCTTTTCGATCTGGATGCTGATCCAGGGCAGGAGGCGCCGCTGGGCGATGCTGAGGTTGAGGCACGGATGGTAGCGCTGTTGGCGGACCTGATGCGTGCTAACGATGCGCCTCCAGAGCAGTTCAAGCGCTTGGGCTTGAGCGGGGCTGCTACAGTGGTGGAGGAGCGGACGGCAGTATGATCGAATGTCAGGTCTTGCTTCAGAACGGCATTCTGACCCTGGAGAATACCCTCATCCGCCGCCAATACCGCTGGAACAGCGGCAGGCTCATTGGCTTGCGTATCGACGATGTGGCACGGGGGCACGGGTGGAACCTGGAGGGCCGCCTGCCCGATCTTCTCCCTGCTGTGCCGGCGTCCACTCCGGCAAGTGGCCGTCTAGCTGTCACCGAGCAACCTGCCACAGCGGCGTCACCGGCTTATGTGCGCGCCGAGGTCATCACTGCGTTGGGCGATCTGATCATCAAGCGCATCTTCCGCCTCTATCCCGATTGCCCAGCCATTGCGTGCGATCTATACTTGCGAGGTGCTATCGGGGAAACTCCCCCGCGGGCAAACCTGGAACGCCTAGCTTTGCCCGGCGTGCACTGGCGGGCCAAGGCGGTGCAGTTTTTTGATGTCACTGATCGTCACAATACGCTGGTCTATGAACGCGCTGTGCTCCCCTTTCGCTCAGAGCTGCCGCTAGAGGGGAATCTACTCTATCTCGACGAGATCCTCCGCGACCGCGGACTGTTTGTCCTGAAGGAGGCGCCTTCATCCTACGCTCAACTCCACTATCCTGGCGCCGACTTCGTTGTCAAGCAGGGCGAGATACGTGCGGTGGGACTTGGCGTGGCGGCGCCCGATCTCCATCCGGAGACGTGGACGCGCGCCTATGGCGTTGTCACCGGTGTGACCGGTGATGGTGAGGCAGGTCGGTTGCAGGCGCTACGCACCTATCAGGCGCAGCTTCGCGTGCATCAGCCGGATCGCGATGAGATGGTGTTGATGAACACCTGGGGCGATCGGGGCCAGGACACCCGCCTGAACGAGGGCTTCGCGCTGGCTGAGCTTCAGGCCGGCGCAAAGCTCGGCATCAGCCATCTGCAACTGGATGATGGCTGGCAGTGGGGGCGTTCCAGCAACTCCGCCTTCAGCGGCGGATCTCTGGAAGGAATTTGGGAGAACCCAGATTACTGGAAGCCTCATCCGGAGCGATTCCCCAATGGCCTGGGGCCCGTTGTGGCCCGCGGGCAAGAGCTGGGTATTGAAGTCTGTCTCTGGTTCAATCCCAGCAAGGATAATAGCTATGAGCACTGGTCCGAGGATGCTGCGACGTTGATCGAGCTCTATCGCCAGCACGGCATTCGAACCTTCAAAATCGACGGGGTCCAGGTACTCGACAAGGAAGCCGAGACCCATCTTCGAGATATGTTCGATGCCGTCCGAGCTGCCACCGACGGTGGGGTTGTCTTCAACCTCGACGTCACCGCTGGACAGCGGTATGGCTATCATTATTTCAACGAATACGGCAACATCTTTCTGGAAAACCGCTACACCGATTGGTCCAATTACTATCCGCATTGGACACTGCGCAATCTCTGGATGCTCTCCCGCTATGTGCCGCCGCAGAATTTGCAGATAGAGTTCCTTAACGTCTGGCGCAACGCCGATGCCTACGCGCTGAACGATCCACTAGCACCGCAGCAGGTTCCTTTCGCCTATGCTTTTGCAGTCACGATGATGGCGCAGCCGCTGGCTTGGTTCGAAGCAACCGGTTTGCCGCCAGAGGCCTTTGCGATCGCCGATGTGGTGCAGCGCTATCGGGAGCATCAGGTTGCGATCCATGCGGGCCAGATCTTCCCCATTGGTGAGGAGCCCTCGGGCACCGGATGGACCGGATTCCAGTCGCTCCGGCGCCGCGAAGGTTATCTACTGGTTATGCGGGAACACAACCATCGTCCCAATACGATGATGCGGCTCTACGAGTTGGCAGAGTGCGATCTGACGCTGCGTTGCGTACTGGGCGAGGGTGAAGACCGCGTGGTCAGAGTGGGGGCTGAGGGCCAAGTCAGCTTCCAGCTGCCCAACCCGTATAGCTTTGCGCTATATGCCTATCAGGTTGCCGCGAGGCAGTCTGATTTGTGATCAGATCTAGGTAAGCGAGGGACAGTATGGCAGACGAGAAGGTGCGGATTGGTTTCGTTGGCGTTGGGGGGATGGGACAGTGTGCTCACCTTAGGAATTACGTCACCTTGCCGGAATGCGAGGTGGTCGCGGTGGCCGAGTTGCGTGAGGCACTGGGCCGTGCGGTTGCCACGCGTTACGGGATTGCCAACGTCTATCCCTCTCACCGGGAGATGTTGGCGACAGAGGAGCTGGACGGGATCGTGGCCTCGCAGCCGTTTGACCGACACGGAGTGCTGGTGCCGGAGTTGCTGGAGGCCGGAATCCCCGTCTTCACCGAAAAACCGCTGGCGGCTTCGGTGGAAGTCGGCGAGCAGACTGTGGCAGTGGTCAAGGCCAGCGGGACGTGGCATATGGTTGGGTATCACAAGCGTAGTGATCCTGCAACCGTCGCGGCCAAAGCCGAGATCGAGCGACTGAAGGAGACGGGTGAGCTGGGTACAATGACCTACGTGCGGATCCTGATGCCCGCCGGTGACTGGATCGCTGGTGGTTTCAGCGATCTGATCAGCGTTCCCGGTGATTATCCCACCGTCGTTCGAGACCCTCCGGCCTCTGATATGGACGCGCAGACCTACCAGCAGTACACGACCTTCGTGAACTACTATATCCATCAGGTCAACCTTTTGCGCCACCTGTTAGGCGAGGCTTACGCCGTGACCTACGCAGATCCTTCGGGCGTTCTCCTCGCCGCGCAGAGCGAGAGTGGCATTCCCTCCACCATCGAAATGTCACCCTATCGCACGACGATCGATTGGCAGGAGTCCGCGCTGGTCTGCTTTGAGCGGGGCTACGTGCAGCTTGAGCTTCCCGCCCCGCTGGCTTGCCATCGCCCGGGTCGTGTGACGCTGTTCCGGGATCCGGATTCGGGCGTCAGCCCGGAGACGCGGGTTCCGCAGTTGCCGTGGATCCACGCGATGCGCCAACAGGCGCTGAACTTCGTGGCGTCTATCAGGGGCGAGCGTCAGCCTCCCTGTGAAGCAGCGGAGGCGCTGGAGGATCTCCGAGTGGCCCGGGACTATATACGACTGTGGACGGGGACATAGCGACCGCACGTCGCGCAGTGGAGAACTGCTTTGGTCGGGAGACCGACGAGAAGAGGAGAAACAATGCCTATCCAATGGAAGAAAAACCTGATTGCCTTGGAGCGCTTTGAGTCGGCGGCCGCCTTTGACGTAAACGGCGACGGATGTCCGAACATCGTCTCGGGCGCCTACTGGTACGAGAACGCCGACCTTCGCACCCAGTATCTAATTGGAGACGTGCAGCCGGTCGGCGAGTACTACGACGACTTCTCCACCCTCCCGATGGACATCAATGGCAACGGCCGCCTGGACTTTGTCACCGGCGGCTGGTGGGGTGACACGCTGCGCTGGCGGGAAAACTCTAGTGATGCGGACACGATGTGGCCAGAACACGTTATTGCCCATACTGGCAGCATCGAGACGACCCGCGCCTGGGACGTTGATGGCGATGGGCGGCGAGAGATCGTGCCCAACACGCCAGGTGGCCCACTGGTCTTCTACAAGCTGATGGTCGACGCTGATGGGAAGGGTAGCGGCGCTTTCGAGGCTCACACGATCTATGCTGAGCTTCAGGGTCACGGTCTGGGCTTCGGTGACGTCAACGGCAATGGTCGGGGGGACTTCGTCCTCAACTCTGGCTGGCTGGAGGCCCCCGCTGATCCCTATGGTGATGCGTGGATCTTTCATCCCGATTTCGATCTGGGCGGTATGTCCAGCGTGCCAATTCTGGTTGTCGACGTCAACGGAAGTGGGGTCAATGACCTTGTTGTGGGTAATGGTCACGGCTATGGCCTGGATTGGTGGGAGCAGCGAGTGGGTCTAAAGGGTGCGCGTCATTGGGTCAGGCATCCGATCGATCCCTTCAATGCCCAGTACCATGATCTGCAGTGGATTGACCTAGATGGCGACGGGGCCTGTGAGCTGGTTACTGGCAAGCGCTACCGTGCTCACTGCGGGCGTGACCCAGGTGCTTTCGATGATGTTGGTCTTTACTACTTCAAGTGGACCGGCGAGGGGTTTGTCAAGCAGATTATTGACTATGGCCCTCCTGGTAGCGGCAAGGGGTGCGGCATCCTCTTCGCCGTGGCTGACATCAATGGCAGCGGTCGTCTGGACATCGTCGCTCCAGGCAAAGATGGGCTTTATCTCTATGAGAACCTGGGAAAGGAAGGTCAATGATGGCCAAGGTCGCGATCATCGGGGCTGGGAGTATCGTCTTCTGCAAGACACTGATCCTGGACATTCTGGCGACGGAAGGGTTGGAGGATACGGAGTTCGCGTTGATGGCCCCCAGCACACGTCGGACGCCACAGGTCGAGGCGTTTGTTAAGCGGGTGATCAAGGCCAACGATCTGCCAGCGGACGTCTGGATCACGACTGATCAGCGCGAGGCCATACGCGACGCTGACTATGTCATCGCCACATTCCAGATCGGGGGTATCCAGGGCTTTGAGTACGATTACGAGATCCCGCTGAAGTACGGCGTCGATCAGTGCATTGGCGACACGCTGGGGCCGGGCGGCGTCTTTCGTGCCCTGCGCAGCATTCCCGTGGTGATGGCTTTGGCCAGGGACATGGAGGAGCTCTGTCCCGATGCCTATCTTCTGAACTACGTCAACCCTATGGCGATGGTCTGCTGGGCGTTGGGAAAGACCAAGGTGCCCTTTGTCGGCCTGTGCCACGGTGTGCAGACGACGATGGATCTGATCTCTGGTTACGTTGAGGTACCCAAGGATGAGATCGATTTCCTGTGCGCGGGGATCAACCATATGGGATGGTTCCTGCGGTTGGAACACAATGGACGTGACCTATATCCTCTGCTCCGGGAGAGGTTCGAACAACCCGCCTATTACGTCAACGAGAAGGTCCGCGGCGAGGTTTTTCGCCATTTCGGCTATTTTATGACCGAGTCGACGGGCCACCTGGCCGAGTACGTGCCCTGGTTCCGCAAGAACCAGGCAGTGCTCGATCTCTACTGCGACGAGCCGGCTTTTGGGGGCGAGAGCGGCGCTTACTACAATTGGTGCCGCTACGTGGCTGACAAATACGCTGGCACGGAGATTCTGGAGGACGAGCCGGTTACGTTACCTGAGCGTTCCATTGAGTACGGCTCTTATGTCATCGAGGCCCTGGAGACGGGACGGACCTTCGAACTCAACGGCAACGTCATCAACGGCGGGATGATCACTAACCTGCCCTTCGATTGCTGCGCGGAAGGTCCTATGTACGTCGACCGAATAGGGCTGCACAAGACGGTGGTTGGCGACCTGCCGCCGCAGTGTGCCGCGCTCAACCTGACCAATATCAACGTTCAGCGCTTGGCCGTTGAGGCCGCCCTGACCGGCGATCCCGAGCACATCGTCCACGCCTGTGCATTGGATCCCTTGACCGGCGCGGTGCTTACCCTCAAGGAGATCCGCGAAATGGCTGCCGAGATGCTGGCTGCGCAGGCGCACTGGCTGCCGCAGTTCGAAGGTAAAACCATCCGAGCTACACCGACCATCGAGATTCCCACGGACGTCAAGCGTGCTGAGGTGCCGGTTGATCCAGCTCTGGCGATTATGGCGCGGTTCGGCGAACTAGCCGAATAGTTCGCCAACCACCAGCAACCGGAGGTCAAAGCGCCGATCGGGGCTATGCTGGTCGGCGCTTCTGCCCTTGACGGCGATCGACTGAGAAGTGCCGAGTTCGGGTATCTTTCCTTTGTGGCAGCGAACGTCTATCTGCCTTAATTTGGGTGGTGACATCGTCTGCGTATTCTATCTTGGTAATCGTCGCGAACGACGGATCGTCTCCGCGCGGGGCGGCTTTGTCTCCTCTTTGGCAGCGGCTATAATCGGCGGAGTGTCGAGCGCAGCGCGCACCGACACGTTTTCTGCCCGAGAGGAGGGCTTATGGATGAAGCACGGTTTATCTATCGCGGAAGCCACCTGAACGAGATTTCGTTTCCGCTGGGAGGCATTGGGACCGGCTGCATTGGTCTGGCCGGCAACGGTCGGTTGGTCGATTGGGAGATCTTCAACCGCCCAAACAAAGGTAGCGTCAACGGATTCTCGCACTTCGCGGTCAAGGCCGAGTGTGCGGGAGAGGTGCTGGACGCTCGAGTGCTCCACAGTGATCTGCACCCGCCCTACAGCGGAGTCCTCCAAGGAACGCGTTTCCAGAGTTTCGGCTTTGGGCCGCGGCGGGAGACGCTGAGTGGCGTGCCGCATTTCCGGGATGTGGCTTTTGAGGGTAAGTTTCCTATTGCCCGCCTGGCCTTTCTGGACGACACCTTTCCCGGTCAAGTCACGCTGATGGCGTTTAACCCTTTCATTCCCCTGAACGACCGTGACTCAGGGATCCCGGTAGCCTGCTTCGAAATTGCCGTGGAGAATCCGCTGGATACAGCGCTGACCTATACGCTGGCGGCCACCCTTAATAACCCCTTACCAGCGCCAAACCGAAACCGCTATGTGCGGACCCATCGCGCGCACTGGATCCGCCTCAGCTCTGAGGCTTTGGAGCCTGAGGCTTTAGACTACGGCACGCTCACGTTAGCGACGACTTCCACAGCGATCGGCACGTTTGAGGCTGGTGTCTTGGACGATGAGCGTGTTTCGCTGCTGCCCACGGAGACCAGCTACCAGGAATACTGGTACAGGGGCCGCTGGTTTGATGATCTGGAGGTCTATTGGCATGATTTTACTGCCCCCGGGGGGCTGCACAACCGGCGCTATGCTCTCGAACAAGCGGGCCAAGACAACCCGGCGACATTGGCTGTGCGGTTTGGCTTGCCACCCGGCGTCACGGGGCGCGTACGCTTCGTCATCAGCTGGCACTTTCCCAACCGTACCAACGACTGGAACGAGCGCGCGGCGGCCTGTGCAGCACAGCGTAAGGTGCCTAATCAGTGGCGAAACTACTACGCTTTTCTCTTTCGGGACTCCGAAGCGAGCGCGCGTTACACGCTGGGCCAATGGGAGCAGCTCTACGGCAAGACGCAGCGCTTTCAGGCAGCGCTGTTTGGCTCAGACCTCCCCGAGGCGGCGCTGGACGCCGTTTCGGCAAACTTAGCGGTGCTCAAGAGCCCCACGGTAGCGCGTCTGGAGGATGGCACCTTCTATGGGTTTGAAGGGTGTCATCCGAATGCTGGTTGCTGTGAAGGGTCCTGCACCCATGTCTGGAACTACGCCCAAGCCTTGCCTTTCCTCTTCCCGAAGCTGGAGCGCTCGATGCGGCAGGTGGACTACGCCCAGAACCAGCGCCCTGATGGCGGGATGGGTTTTCGGCTGCAACTGCCCCTGGGGGTTGGACCCTCCGACTTCCGACCCTGTGTTGACGGACAGTTCGGGAATGTGATGAAGACTTACCGGGATTGGAAGATCAGTGGTGATACCGAGTGGCTGCGTACGCTCTGGCCCGCCATCAAACGTTCGATCGAGTTTGCCTGGTCGGCCGAGAACGAGGACCGCTGGGATCCGGAGAGGACGGGAGTGCTGTGGGGGCGACAGCACCACACGCTGGACATGGAGTTGTTCGGGCCCAACGCATGGCTGACCGGCTTCTACTTGGGTGCACTGAAGGCCGGTGCGGAGATGGCCGCGCATCTCGGCGATGAGATTGCAGCCGAGTTCAGCAGCCTCTTTGAGCGGGGCAAGGCTTGGGTTGATGCTCAGCTCTTCAACGGTGATTATTATGCCCAGCAGATCGACCTAGACGATCCGTTGCTCCTGGCTCCGTTTGCCGGTGGTTCAGGATCGATGGTGGGTGAGACCTTCGACGCATACTGGGATGCAGAACACTGCGAGATCAAGTATCAGATAGGAGAGGGGTGTGGGATTGATCAGGTGCTGGCTCAGTGGCACGCCAATCTCTACGGACTGGGGGGGATCTTTGATGTCCGGCAGACGGCGGAGGCGCTGGGAGCGATCTTCCGCCACAATTTCAAAGCGCCGCTGCGGGACGCCTTCAATCCCTGTCGGGTCTTCGCCCTCAACGATGAAGCGGGATTGATGATCAGCGCATGGCCTTCCGATCGACGCAGACCGGTGATTCCTATCCCCTATGCTCAGGAGAGCATGACCGGCTTCGAGTACGCTGCGGCGATTCAGATGATCCAGAGCGGATGGGTTGATGAGGGAATGGCTGTGGTCGCTGCTGTGCGCGACCGCTATGATGGCAAGCGCCGCAACCCGTGGAACGAGTTTGAGTGCGGCAGCAACTATGCGCGCTCGATGGCCAGCTATGCGTTACTCAATGCCTTCAGCGGCTTCAGCTTTGATCTGGTGCGTGGCGAGATCGGGTTTGATCCGCTTATGGTGGAGGGGGAGACCTTCTGCTGTTTCTGGTCACTGGACTCCGGATGGGGGACGGTCGCGGTCACACCGGAGCGGATCGAACTGGCAGTGATTGAGGGCTCTCTGCTGCTTTCGAGACTGCGCTTTCCCTTCCTGAAGGACCGTGACGTGCTGGAAGTCTCACTCTGCGGCACGGTCTCGGCCTGTAGACGGGTTGGCGAGGAGCTCGCCTTTTCTGAACCGCTGCGGATCGATGATGGCACTACTCTGCTGGTGCGCCTGCGGACCTGACGCCGGTGTGCCGTTGTGTCGCCGCTCAAACTCGGCGCTAAGGGCCGGTACACCGATGAATACAACGGCTTGTGTTCTGGGGTTCGTCTGCTAGACTTGAGTAGCGCTGGGCCTATAGGGGTGGAGGTTTGAGGGGGCCGCTGCGGACGATGGTACGGAACGGTATGTTGGCTTCGGCTGTTTAGCCAGTCAGAGTAAACCATCGCTGATCGCAGCTGTGCTGGTGGGTAACTTGTGAAAAACGTGAGTCGATCGAAGCGTTGAGTCGCCTTGAGGAAAGCCGCTCCACTGGGTCTTCTAGGGATCTTTGGAGAGGGTCGCTCATAAGGGAGAATAGGAAGACTTCGGGGACTACGAGAGAGCCGAAGCGGATACAGCCCTGACTGGCTCGGCAGGTGAGAGTCTTGCCTCCGGAAAGGTAACAGGTGGGGAATCGAAGAAAGGAGAAGGTTCCTCGACCCCATCTGTCGAGTCTGGAAGCCCGGCGTTTCATGTGGGATGCGTTCAACCGTCTGACACAGTTCGAGGAACAAGGTCGTCAGCATGCGTATACTATTTATTGATATTGACACCCTCAGACCGGATCACCTGGGCTGCTATGGATACCATCGCAACACCAGCCCCAACATCGACCGCCTTGCTCGGGACGCCGTGCGCTTTGACAACAACTACGTGAGTGACGCGCCTTGTCTGCCGTCTCGCACGGCGCTTTGGAGTGGGCGGCACGGGTTCCGCACCGGGGTGGTCGGGCATATGGGCTCCTCGGCAGATCCGTTTAACGACGGCGAGCCGCGGGGCTTTCGAGATTCCTTTGATGCTACCTCGTGGATGAGTGCGCTACGCCGCGCCGGTTTTTACACCGCTACGGTTAGTCCTTTCGGCGAGCGCCATGCTGCTTGGGAGTGGTATGCTGGCTACCGTGAGATGATCAATCCGGGCAAAGGGGGGCTGGAGCGCGCTGACGAGGTTGTGCCGGCGGCCATTGACTGGATCACCCGTAACGCTGAGAACGAGAGTTGGTTTTTGCACGTCAACGTTTGGGATCCCCACACGCCCTATCGCACTCCCAGTGAGTACGGCAATCGCTTTGAGAACGACCCGCTACCGGCGTGGATGACTGAGGAGATGCGGCAGAAGGCATGGGAAAGCTTCGGGCCGCACAGCGCACAGGAGCCTGGCGGCTATGATGTCGAGGAGGACGTACGCTGGCCCAGGGTGCCACAGCAGTTGGATTCAATGGAGGCCGTGAAGCAGTGGATAGATGGCTATGATATGGGTATCTGGTATGCTGATCTCTGGGTTGGCAAGCTGCTCGATGCCCTGGCGGACGCGAGCATTCTTGAGGAGACGGTGATCATCCTCAGCTCTGACCACTCTGAGGCTCAGGGTGAGTTCGATATCTGGGGCGATCATCAGACTGCCGACCACGCAGTCTGCAGGGTGCCGCTGTTGATCCGCTGGCCTGGCCTGACTGAAGGGGGACGCGTGGACGAGGCGCTGCACTATCATTTTGACTGGGCGGCCACCCTGAT
>PWVB01000109.1 GCA_003562365.1 Anaerolineae bacterium | reverse complement strand
GCACCCGGGCCAGGATCAGGGCCAGGCCCACGCTCAGCGGATCGAAGGGCGGCGGTCCCCGGTGACTGCTGAAGCGTTGGGCGAAGAGCGGCCGCCAGGCGGTGAAATCAAAGCTCCGCAGGACCAGATCGAACTCATCCGGGACTTTCCAGTCTTCCAGAGAGAGCGCGGCTTGCGGCTCGATGTACTGATAGTGGGAGCGGCACTGGCGTCCAAGCCACGGCAGCACCTCCGCCAGCGGCGCCATCGAGAGAGGCAGATGTGGGTGGAGGGCTTCCCAGGGCAAGACCTCCAGGAAGCCGGGCGCATGCTGCCGGCCGAAGAGGGGCGGCAGCGTGCGCAGCTCAAGCCACGGCGGTAGCGGGAGGGTGTCCAGGGCCCGAGCGCGCGGGACTCCCGTGCGCAGAGCCGGTAGAGCTGGGCCTGGCGGCCCGGATGGCGTAAGGGGAGCAGGGCTTGATCGTGCAGCTGCCGGATGCGCTCGCCACTCAGGCCCCAACGGCGGCCCAACGCGGCCCGGCTGCCCGGCGACTGACCGTCCAACCCGTAGATGGCGTTCAGCACCGCTTCGTGCACCCTCGGATGGGTCCAGGGATCCGGCGGCTCCGGCGCTGGGAGATTACCCTCCGGCCGGTGGGCCTGACGCACCGCGCGCCACAGCGCTAACCGCCCCACCTGCACCAGGTCAGCGTACGGTACGCCAGCGTGGGCCACCCGGCGCAGCACGGCGTGAATCAAGCCGGTGTGCTGGCGAATCAGCGCGTCCTGACAGGCTCGGCAGCCTCGCTGGGCGCATTTGAAGTCCCCGCCTGCGGCGGGGTCCTTCTGGAGTATACTACACATAACGACACCTCTTGGGCTAGTGGTTCCAGAAGATAAGCCCACTGTACAGGAGATGTCGTTCTTTGTGAGTTGAGTGCGAGTGCTTGCTTGGGTTGGTTTTGCCCTGTCGACTTACTGCAGAATCCCTGCTGGCGATTCCGTATTGAGGGCCAGCTCCTGTATGCAAGACCTGGGTGCCAGAGGAGCTGAAAGCCGGGTTGAGCGAGTTTTCCATCAGAGCGATCGCGGCAAGGCTGCGGTAGGTACATCGCCTCCCTGGGGCAAGGTCGTTAGACAAACCGCACAGAGCCGGTAGAATTAACGCTATAGAGAAAGGATCGCAAAATCCGAGATGCCGCGAATTCCTGGAGATAAGCCGCTCAAATCCATAGCGCTGGTGCTTGTTGGCGTCACCGTCTTCGCTGCGCTCGTGGTTCTGATCGTCCGCATTGCCGAACTGGCTTACGCTGTCCCCCCGCAGCTGACACAGGCGCCTGCCGATACCGTCACGCCGACGGCCCAACCGCCTACCGAGACCCCAGCACCGACGGCCACGCCAACTGCTACGCCAACCCATACCGCCACCCCGACACCGACTGTCACCCCGACACCGACAATCACCCCAACCCAAACTGCCACACCCACTGCGACGCAGACTCCGACCGTGACGCCGACGCCAACACCCACCCAGCTACCTCCCCATCGTCCAACCGCCGTTCCGATTCCACCACGGGACCCGGAGGCTTATCCGATTCCGACAGCCGTACCGCGCCATCCGATCTCCGAGGAGGCGCTGACCGTGATCCTCCTGGGCAGCGATCGACGGCCGGACTGGGAGCATTGGAATACCGATGCGATACAGTACGTCGTGATCTATCCCAGGATCCCTTCAGTAGCGATGCTCTCCATCCCTCGCGATCTCTGGGTCTATCTGCCGCCCCTCTGGATGGGCCGGATCAACACGGCTGATATGCACGGTGAGCGGCGCGCTTATGATGGGGGCGGATTCGGCCTGCTCAACCAGACACTGCTCCACAATCTCGGCATCACCGCCGACTATTATGCCAAAGTCGATTTTTCGGGACTCAGGGGCATTGTCGACGCGTTGGGCGGCATTGAGGTACCGGTCCACTGCGCCATAAGGGACTATTGGCCCTATCCCGACGAGGATGGCGAATACCGTATGGTCGCGTTGGAGCCGGGTGTACATACGATGGATGGAAAGCTGGCTCTTTGGTATACGCGCACCCGGATGACGACCAGCGTCTTTGACCGTGAGGTACGCCAACAGCAAGTGCTTCAGGCCATCTGGCGCAAGGCACGCTCCGGCGGCCTGTTGGAGGCGATCCCCAGTCTCTACCAGCAGTACATTCAGCTGGTAGAGACAAACCTTGGACTGGGCAATATCCTGGCCCTGGCGCGGGTGGCGCTCCAGGTCACCCCTTCGCAGATCGCCTTCCACAGCCTCGGTCGGCAGGAAGTGTCCCCATATGTAACGGAAGGCGGCGGATCGGTCTTCGTTCCGAATTGGGAGCCGATGGCAGCGGCCATCGACCGCGCCCTGTTACCCCCCTCTCCCAGTAGAGCTGCCCGCGCCGCCATCGAGATCGAGATCTGGAACGGTACGTCGCAGCCGGGCTGGGAACACCTGGCAGCTGATCGACTCTACACCCATGGATTTGCACCGGTCGTCAACGATGGCAACGGCCTGCACCGCTCTCAGACGCATATCCAGGTCTTCGGCGAGCACGCCAAAGGCACCGGACTCCCCACGGTACAGGAACTCTTCCGCGTCAGCGACGCCAATGTCACCTTTATGGGCGCCAGCGAGAACGACGCGAGGTTACGTCTGATCCTGGGCGAGGACTACCATCCCTGCCGCTAAAGACCGGAACGGAAGGAGTCGACTATGCCACCACCTAACCACCTTGAGCTCTCCAATCCTGAGCTTGTCGAAGCCCTCAGGGCTATAGCGATCGAGGATACGTCAAAAAGACGCAGGGCTCTGTATCAGGCACTGCTCAGCGGCATCCTCATCCTGCCTGCACCGGATGAAGCAATAGATGAAGTGGGCACGACGGAGATGCTCGAAGACGAAGAGCCGCTAGGCTTTCTAACCTTCGAGAACGCTGCTGGAGAGACGGTCTTGATGGCGTTTACCGACGAGGACGCCGCCCTAACCTGGGAACCGGAGGGACTGAGCTACATCGGCCTGCGTGGCCTTGATGTTGTGCTGATCGCTGCGGAGCACAAGATCGCCGAGCTGGTGCTCAATCCGGGCTCAGATGAGATGCATCGGCTGCGGCGCAGCGAGATCATGACATTGGCAGGGGATGAGATGCCGATCTCAGGGGAGGACGGAGCCTCGGCAGCTCCCGACGGGACGACCGTCCTCATCGGACCTCCCGAAGAGATGCCGCCGGAGAGCTGGCAAACAGCCTTGGCCGAGGTGCTAGAGCACTATCCCTCCATAGACGCTGCCTATTTCTTCCAGCTTCATATACCGCCGGAAGGACCACGCCACGTCATCGGCCTTGCCCTCTATAGAGGCATGACGCCTCCAGCCCAGGAACGGCTAGTGGAAACGCTGTTGGCAGAACTTGAGACCTTGCTGCCCGAAGAGCAAACACTCGACCTGGTGATTCTCGAGGATCGCGACTTCCGCGCCACGGTCCAGGACACTGTCCCGTCGATCTACCAACGTCCGAACGCGTAGCCGCACTGAGCGTCGACGTTGTCGACGCCCAAGTTTGTGATAGAGTCGATTCGAGGGGGTGAACCTGACAATGCCATACCTGATCGACGGACACAATGTGATTGCGGCCTTAGACGATATCGACCTCGAGGATCCTCACGACGAAGCCAAACTGGTAATGCGGCTCAGGGCCTGGACCGCGCGCATCAACCGCCGGGCTATCGTTATCTTTGATGGGGGCATCCCTGGCGGTCCCTCCCCCACTCTCTCAACCACCGATGTCAAGGTAGTGTTTGCCGCGCGGCACCATACCAACGCCGATCGGATCATCCGAGAGCGAATACAGGCGCTGCCGGATCCGTCGAACTGGACCGTCGTCTCCTCCGATCATGAGATTTTGGATCGAGCGAGGTCGGTGGGCACCCAGACGCTGACTGCTCAGGGATTCGTTGACACTTTGGAGCGCGCGCAAACGCCCGAACCGGAGAAACCCGCCTCAATGTCTCAGGCCGAGCTTGAGGCATGGCTGGAGATCTTCCCGGAGCCCGAAGAGACACCCACTGACCCGGAGCCCGGCCAGCAACCGTCGCCATCGCCGACGTGGCCGCGTTCCCCGCGCAAGCCCAGTGTGTCACAGCGAGCCAGGCCCTCGACACCTCAGAAGCGTCATACTCGGACCATCGCCGAGCAGATGGGCGCCGAGGTCCCTCCGGCGCCCGATCCGCCCGAACCGAGCGAGAAGCCCGCCGCGCCCTCCGAGGCCGAGGTCGCAGCCTGGCTTGAGGTCTTCCAATACGATCCGGAGAGCCGGATCCCCCCACCCAAGCTTCCGAAACGAGAGAAGCGGCCTCGTCGGTCTGCTCCAGCTGTCGTGAGAAAGGAGGGCGACCTTTCACCCGCAGAGGTTGACAGTTGGCTGGCGCTCTTCGAGACTGAGGAGGATGCGGAACCGTCCGATCGGCGCCCGGGATCTCATCTTGCCCCTGCGGAGGATCCAGCCTCACACCGGCGTCCGAAGTCGGCGCCCCCCGAAACGACCGCAGCCCCCAGCGATCCAGACTCCAAACTTGTCAAACGCAAACAGAAGCTGGCACCGGCTGAGGATGAGAAGGCTGCTGACCTATCCGAAGAGGATCTAGCGCTCTGGCGCCGTCTCTTTGGTGAAAAGTAGGCCCGTCCGTCGTCGACACAGGGAAGCTCGGGAGAGCCTACAGATAACCATACATTGGGCGTCCCACGCTGACGCCCATTCCCAACGGAGGAGTTATGCGCGATCGAGTTGAGGTCACCGTCGGTGCCATCCTGCTGTCATTGGGGCTGCTACTACTGGTCGACGTGCTGGTTGAGATCAATCTGTGGGCCTATCTGGGACCGCTGATCCTGATCGGCGTCGGCATTTGGTTGGTTCTCCGACCTACTGCCATCGGACGTAGAGGGGGAAGCGCAGTCCGCCTGCTGGGCGATCTCCGGCGGCGGGGAAACTGGGTCGTGCGGGATCAGGACTTCTGGTGCATAGTCGGCGATGTCCGGCTCGATCTCACAACAGCCAGAATACCACCCGGCGAGACCACGCTCAAGATCCAGGGATTCGTCGGTGATGTGATAATCACGCTACCGGAGGGCGTCGGGATTGCGGTCGCCTCCACCGCCGCCGTCACCTCGGCACGCGTCTTCGGATATAATCAGGATTACATCTTCAGCGCCTATGAGATGGAGAGCCCAGGTTATCAGGATGCAGACCAGAGGATACGGTTGGAGCTTCTCTACTTTGTAGTCGACCTGAGGATTAGACGGGCGCCCGGCCCAGAGCGGCCTGACACGCCAAGCTGAGGGCGGTTGGGCTGTGCAGCGGCAGCGAGGTCGTCACCGAGTCCGGCTGTAGGGATGCTCGGAGCTTAAGATCGATGCGCAAGATCATCCATCTGGACCTCGATGCCTTCTTCTGTGCCGTTGAGGCCCTGCACGACCCCACGCTACATGGCAAGCCTTTTGCTGTAGGCGGACACCCGGACCGGCGCGGCGTCGTCGCCTCCTGCTCCTACCCGGCCAGGAGATTCGGCATTCGCTCCGCCATGCCAACGGCCCGCGCCCTGCAGCTCTGTCCGGAGCTGATCCTCGTCGCCGGCCATCGAAGTTGGTATCGTGATTACTCAGAGCGCGTGATGGCGCAGCTTGACAACTTGACTGATCTCGTTGAGAAGCTCTCCATTGACGAGGCGTTCATTGACGTAACCGACCTGCGCGCTCCGGCGGAACAGGTCGCCCGCGATCTTCAGGCGACCATATGGGAGGACGTCAATCTGCCCTGCTCTCTGGGTGTGGCGACCAACAAGCTGATCGCCAAGATTGCCAACAACGTCGGCAAGGCGTCGGCCACCGGCGATGCCCCACCCATGGCGATAAAGGTTGTCCCACCCGGTGAAGAGTGTACCTTTCTGGCTCCCTTGCCGGTGAAAGCGTTGTGGGGCGTCGGACCGAAGACAGCAGCAAGTCTTCGGAGCCTCGGTATTGAGAAAATCGGCGACCTGGCCCGCTGGCCAGAGGAGGATCTGATTCGCAGATTTGGCAGACACGGTCGCGACCTAGCACGACGCGCGCAAGGCATCGACGACCGTCCTGTGAAGTCTGAGCACGCCACTAAGTCTATCAGCCACGAGACGACCTTTCCAGAGGACGTAACCGAAGTGGCCGAGCTCAGGCGCACCCTCAGCCGCCTTGCAGAGGACGTCGGACACCGTCTGCGGCAGGCCGGTCTGGCCGGGACCACGATAAAGATCAAGTTGCGGTGGTCCGATTTCACCACACTGACTCGCCAGACAACACTGTCTGAACCGGTGGATCGCGACGCAGACATCTATCGCGTCGCCCAGAAGCTGTTGAGCGCCAACTGGCCCCGGGGCAGGCCGGTGCGCCTGATCGGCGTTGGCGTGGCGAATCTAGGCCCGCCGGTCGAACAACTGCAGCTCTGGGACGACAGCCCGCAGAAAGCACGCCAGCTTCAGGAAGCCCTGGATGCC
Organism: Anaerolineae bacterium; assembly: GCA_003562365.1. GTDB lineage: Bacteria > Chloroflexota > Anaerolineae > B4-G1 > SLSP01 > PWVB01. The sequence continues at coordinate 7,723 of PWVB01000109.1, read as the reverse complement.
GTGCGCGATCGCTTTGGTCGCGACGCCATCCAGCGAGCTCTAGAGCTTACCCCGGAGGAAGATCCGCAGGAATAGACTACGTCGATCCCCAACGGCAGTCAGGCCTCCGGGGAGAGCGTTCGTGGAATCCAGACTGGCCCTGTTACTACTCCGACCTGACCTCTATGTGCTTGGGTCGTGCCTCTGCCGCCTTGGGGAGAATGATGGTCAGGATGCCTTTGTCGAACTTCGCTTCCGCGCGGTCGGCCTCAATCGGTACGTTGATGGTAACGGAGCGGCGGAATCGCCCATAGGCTCGTTCCTGGAAGAGATAGTCAACGTTCTGCAGGGGGGCTCGGAACTCCCCGCGAATCGTCAGCGTATCAGCCTCCAGAGTAACCTCGACGTCATCGGGCCCAAGGCCGGGTACCGCTGCGGTAATCACAATCTCTTCGCTGGTGGCATAGGCGTCCAGCGGCAACCGCAACTCCCGATCCTCAGAGCGCAGCACTCGCGGAACCCCCGAGGACAGAGGGCTCTCCTCCACCAACCGTGACATCCCACGCCGCAACGAATACAGATCTTCCATCGGATCCCATCTCAAGATTGACATTGTTGCCTCCTCGCACCTTGTTTGATGACGCGGTCTTTGTCAAGTACGTTGGTGTCTAACAGCCTTGTCTTCTTTATAGATTAAGATAATTAGAATGACATAAGCGCTACATAGGAAAGTCGTTAAGTTGACGTTGACAACGCCTCACAATCAGGTACAATGTGGCCTGGCTTGGAGAATCTATGATCAATCAAATCGAGTGCCTGCGAGGTGCGAAGAAGCCGGACCGCTAGGTCCGGATCTCCGTATTTGAACCGAAGGTCACCGGCCCTGGCTGAAAAGCGAGCGGGGCCGGTTTTTTTGTTGTCTGGGGTCGCTGCGTAACGCGATCGGCAGACCTCATCAGGAAAGGAACGAAGGCTATGTCACTGGAGCGTTTCAGTATTATCGAATCGACCCTGCGTGAGGGGGAGCAGTTCGTAGGGGCCAGCTTCACCACCGCGCAAAAGGCCGAGATCGCCCGGCAACTGGATGCCTTTGGTGTGGAGTGCATCGAGCTGACATCGCCGCTGGCGTCGCCGCAGAGTTTTGAGGACGCTCGCACTATCGCGGCTCTGGACTTGAGCACCAAGGTCCTGACCCATACCCGTTGCCGCATTGAGGATGCGCAGCGGGCCATCGATACCGGGGTGGACGGCGTCGATGTCGTAATTGGTACCTCCTCTATGCTGCGCCGCTTCAGCCATGGGAAGGAAATCGAAGAGATCATCGATATGGCGTGCCAGGTCGTCAGCTACGTGCTCGACCAAGGCCTGGAAGTGCGCTTCAGCACCGAGGATTCCTTCCGCAGCCGCCGCGAGGACCTATTCGACATTTACGCGGCCGTCGATGCCATCGGCGTCAACCGTGTGGGGATTGCCGATACCGTCGGTGTGGCTACACCCCGCCAGGTCTACGAGCTGGTCGGCGAATTGCGAGAGCGGGTCGACTGCGACATCGAATTCCACGGCCACAACGACGCCGGCTGTGCTATCGCCAACGCCTTTGAGGCTTTGGAGGCCGGTGCGACGCACGTGGACACCACCATCCTCGGTATCGGCGAACGCAACGGCATCACGCCGCTGGGTGGGTTGATCGCCCGGCTCTACGCCACCTCGCCCTCTCTGGTGGCCAAGTACGATCTTCCTCTGTTACGCCAACTGGACGTCACTGTAGCTCAGATGGTGGGAGTGGATATTCCCTTCAACAACTACATCACAGGCATCACTGCCTTCACTCACAAGGCCGGCATCCACGCCAAAGCCATCCTCAATAACCCGGAGACCTATGAGATCCTGGACCCACAGGCCTTCGGCCTGACCCGCTATGTCAGTATCGCGCACCGCCTCACAGGCTGGAACGCCATCAAAAACCGTGCTGAGCAGCTCGGACTCGTCCTCAGCGACGAGACGCTGAAGACCATCACCGGCCACATCAAAGTCCTGGCCGACGAGAAGCCGATCTCCCTCGATGATGTGGACGGTCTGCTGCGGCGCTGGGCAAACGGTCACAGGGACACAGCATCAGCTAGCGAAAGCCTCGGAGCGGAGCTATGACCCAGACACTGAGTGAACAGATCCTGTCCCAGGCAGCGGGACGGCGCGTGAAAGCGGGAGAGCTGGCCGTCGTGACGGTGCACCGCGCCATGACCGTCGATTCCATCGCGCCAGAGGTCATCGATGTTCTCCACGATCAGCTTCACGTAGACCAGGTGCCCCACCCCGACCGCTGCGCGATCTTCATCGACCACGTGGCACCGGCCGCCAATGTGGCCACCGCTGAGGGGCAGCTTCGCGCCCGCCGCTTCGCCCAGACACAGGGCATTGAGGCCTTCTACGATGCCGGAGCCGGCATCTGCCATCAGGTGATGATCGAGGCACATCTCGTCGCACCGGGGACTATCGCCGTCGGCTCAGACTCCCACAGCACGACCTACGGCGCCGTCGCCGCCTTCGGCACCGGCCTAGGCACCACCGACATCGCCTTGGCCTTCGCCACCGGCAAGACGTGGCTGCGAGTCCCCGAGACAGTTCGCGTGGACTTCATAGGAGAGCTGAACGCTGTCTCGGATGCCAAGGACATTGTGCTGCACCTGCTGGGCGAGGTCCAGGCCGACGGCTTCACCTACCAGGCCGTCGAGTTCCACGGCGCCACGGCCCTCTCGCTGGCTTCCAGAATGACCCTCTGCAGTATGACCACCGAGATGGGCGCCAAGGCTGGACTGATCCCGCCCGACGCCCTCACGCGCCGTTACGCGCCGGTCCCTACGTGGCTCCGCGTCGAGGAGAGCGTCAACTATCAGCGCCGCCTCACCCTCGACCTCGACGAGATCGCACCTCTGGTGGCCTGCCCCCCACGGGTGGACCAGGTCTTGCCGCCGCGAGAGCTCCAGGATGTGCACGTCGATCAGGTCTTCCTGGGCACCTGCACGAACGGGCGCCTCCAAGACCTGCACCAAGCTGCCCAACTACTCGAGGGACGGCACATTGCCGCCGGGGTTCGTATGATCGTCATCCCCGCCTCCCACGCCACGCTTCAGGCAGCCACTGCCGATGGCACCCTGGCTACTTTGCTGGCAGCCGGTGCAACCCTTGGCCCACCGGGATGCGGCCCTTGCATTGGGCGCCACCTCGGCGTGCTGGGCTCGGGTGAGGTCTGTTTTTCCACCGGCAATCGCAACTTCGCCGGCCGTATGGGCGCGCCTGACGCGCAAATCTACCTTGGATCGCCGCAGACCGCCGCTGCTACGGCGTTGCGGGGCGTCATCACTGATCCTCGAGACATCGCCTAAAGGAGTCGCAATGAACCGCATCTGGCTTTTTGGCAGCGCCATCGATACCGACCAGATCATACCGGGACGTTACTCCCCTTATATGACGTCCGAGGACGAGTTGGCCCGCTACGCCTTCATAGAGCGGCGACCTGATTTCGCGCCCAATGTCCGACCGGGCGACATCATCGTCGCCGGCAAGAACTTTGGCTGTGGTTCGTCGCGGGAGTATGCGCCGCGGGCCCTTCAGAAGTGTGGGATCGCAGCGATCATCGCCCCCAGCTTCGCGCGCATCTTCTTCCGCAACGCCATCAACCTGGGGATCCCGCTCTTCGAGGCCGATCTGACCGAACTCGTCGCCGATGGAGAGCGTGCGACACTCCATCTTGAGCCGCCCCGGCTCACTACCGCCCAGACCGCCTATCCGCTGCCTCGTCCACCGGCCTTCGTCGAGGAGATTCGAGCTGAAGGCGGGATCGTGGCCTATGTCCAACGTTACCGCCGGTTTCCTGGGGAGCGACCGGCGGGAACTGCCGTTCCATCGGCGCCTGTGGTACAATCGTAGAGTCAAACAGCTAAGAGCCAAAGGAGAGAACCATGCCTGCAGAATGCCCTGAATGTGGAGCCGGAATCGAACTGACCGAGGATACCATCGTTCATGAGATCGTCGTCTGTCCCGATTGCGGCATTGAGTTAGAGGTCGTGGAACTCGACCCGCCCGCCGTGGCCGAGGCTCCGGAGGAAGAAGAGGATTGGGGCGAATGACCGCCAGCACCTGCGGATGCCGGGGCGCCCAGGCACCCCGGCATCTGCCTTGCCAGAGGGGAGAACCAGTGCGATGAGTCCTAGAATCGGCATCCTGCTCTCACGTATTCGCGTCGAGGAGAAGCTCCTGCTCCAGGAGCTTGACCGGCGTGGGATCGCGTACGACACCATCGATGATCGACAGATTGTCTTTGATATTCAGCGGAACGGCTGGCAGGCCTATGACGTCGTGGTAGAGCGCTGTATCAGCCACTCCCGGGCGCTCTATGCCCTGCTGCTCTTCCGCGACTGGGGCGTTCCCACCGTCAACAGCTACGAAGTCGCCAACAACTGCGGCAACAAGCTGCTGACCACCAGCGCCTTGGTGCGCGCCGGCGTGCCCACGCCGAGGACCATGATCGCATTCACGCCGGATTCCGCGCTCGATGCCATTGAGGAGATGGGCTACCCGGTGGTGCTCAAGCCGGGTGTCGGCTCCTGGGGGCGGCTGCTCTCCAAGGTCAACGACCGCGAGGCTGCCGAGACGGTGCTCGAGCACAAGCAGATCCTCGGCTCCTACCACCACTCCATCTACTACATCCAGGAATACGTCCACAAGCCCGGGCGTGACATCCGTGCCTTTGTCGTCGGCGACGAGACCATCGGCGCTATTTACCGCGACTCGCCGCATTGGATCACCAACACCGCCCGAGGCGGTGCCGCCAGCAACTGCCCGATCACACCGGAGTTGAATGAGCTCTGCCTGGCCGGTGCCAAGGCGGTGGGCGGCGGAGTCGTGGCGCTTGATGTCTTTGAGGATCCAGACCGCGGGTTGCTGGTTAACGAGATCAACTATACAATGGAGTTCCGTAACAGCATCGATACCACGGGCGTGAACATCCCAGCTAAGGTTGTCGACTACGTACTGGACGTGGCACAGGGCGGAGGATGAGCAGACCGACACCAAGCGACGCCCAGGCCGAGGCGCTGCTGACCGGCCTGGTCCAGCGATACAGCCCCTCAACGCAGGAACGACCGGCGGTCGCCTATCTGGTGAACCAGATGGCCGATCTGGGGTATGCGGCTCAGATCGACGGCGCCGGAAATGCCGTGGGTGTTCTGGGCGACGGAGATCGCATCCTGCTGCTGCTGGGGCACATTGACACAGTACCCGGTTACATCGACGTCCATCGTGAAGGCACCCGCCTCTACGGTCGGGGCACCGTCGACGCCAAGGGGCCTCTGGCGGCCTTCACCATCGCTGCAGCCCGGGCCGGCGTGCGACCGGGCTGGCGCATTGTCGTGGTCGGCGCCGTCGAGGAGGAGGCCGCGACGTCAAAGGGCGCGCGCTTTTTGCTCCCCCGGCTGGCGCCCACCGCCGTTGTCATTGGTGAGCCCAGTGGCTGGGATCGGGTGACGGTGGGCTACAAGGGCCGCCTGCTGGTGGACTACGCACTGGCCCGCCCCATCGGCCACACTGCTGGTCCTGAGCGCAGCGTCTGCGATGCAGCTTTCACTTTCTGGGCTTCGGTTCAGGATCACGTTGAGGCCTACAATGCGAGCCGTCGCCGTATGTTTGACCAACTCAGCCCGTCGCTGCGGGGGATGCACGCTGAGGACGACGGGTTTACCGAGACCGCCGCACTGATGTTGGGCTTTCGCCTCCCGCCGGAGTTCGACATAGACGCCCTGCAAACAGCGCTGTCAAGTATGGCCGGCGAGGCCCAGCTCGGCTTTCGGGGACGGGAACCGGCCTTTCGCGCCGCGAAAGACACGTTCTTGGTGCGCGCCTTCATCAAAGCCATTGAGGCCGAGGGCAAGCGGCTGCAGTTCAAGGTGAAGAGCGGCACCTCGGATATGAACGTCGTGGGTCCTGTGTGGAACTGCCCCATCCTGGCCTACGGGCCGGGCAATTCTGCGCTGGATCATACGCCACAGGAGCACATCGACTTGGACACCTACCGCCGCGCCATTGCTGTATTGGCCCGGGCGCTCGTCGATCTACAGGAGTAGCTATGGCATCCAACGTCTACGACGTCGTGATCATCGGTGCCGGCCCATCCGGCATCTTTGCTGCGCTGGAGCTTAGCAAGACGCCGGGCCTGCGCATCGCGATCCTGGAAAAAGGACGGGACATCGACAACCGCCACTGTCCCATCCGGGAGGGCAGTCCGGAGTGCCGCCACTGCAAGCCCTGCGCCATCCTGAATGGCTGGGGCGGCGCCGGCGCTTTCTCAGACGGCAAGCTCCCCCTCTCACCGGCCGTGGGCGGCCATCTGGCCGATATCCTCGGCGAGGGCCAGGCGGTGCAGCTGATCGAAGAGGTCGATGCCCTCTACTGCACCTTCGGCGCGCCGGACACCGTCCACGGCACCTATACGGACGAGATCGAGTTGCTGGAGAAGCGCGCCGCTCTTGCCGGCCTGCGCTTCATCTCCGTCCCCATCCGCCATATGGGAACCGAGCGCTGCGTCGAGATCATGCGCCGGATGCGTGATCTCCTTCTAGAGCGTGGCGTGACGCTGCGGGTGGCCACACCCGTTGCGGAGATCCTGACCAGCAACGGCACGGTCGTCGGCGTGCGCACCGCTGGCGGCGATATGCTCACCGCCGAGGCCGTGATCGTCGCCCCAGGACGTGAAGGGGCAAGCTGGCTGGAGGCCACAGCGCATCAGCTAGGCCTCACGCTGGCCCGCAACCCCGTCGACCTGGGCGTCCGCGTCGAGATCCCGGCCTCGGTTATGGAGCCGATCACCGACCTCGTCTATGAGTCTAAGTTCATCTACTACTCCAAGGCCTTCGACGATAAGATCCGCACCTTCTGTATGTGTCCCTATGGAGAGGTCAGCACCGAGTTCGCCGGTGACGTCATGACCGTCAACGGGCACTCCTTCGCCGATCACAAGACCGGCAACACGAACTTCGCCCTGCTGGTCAGCAAGAACTTCACCGAACCCTTCGATGATCCCATCGCCTATGGCAAAAGCATCGCGCGATTGGCAAACCTGCTGAGCGGCGGTATCATGGTCCAGCGCTTGGGCGACCTGGAATCCGGACGCCGATCCACCCATGAACGTCTCGCGCGCTCCATCGTCACCCCAACGCTCCCCAGCGCCGTGCCGGGGGACCTGAACCTGGTCCTCCCCTATCGTTACGTGGCCGACATTCTGGAGATGCTCTATGCATTGGATGAGATCTCGCCAGGTGTCGCGTCGCGCCATACACTGCTCTACGGCGTAGAGGTCAAGTTCTACTCCAATCGCTTGAAACTCACCCGCGAACTTGAGACCGAGGTTGAGAACCTCTTCGCCTGCGGCGACGGCGCCGGCGTCACCCGCGGTCTGATCCAGGCCTCGGCCGCCGGCATCGTGGCAGCCCGAGCTATCTTGAAGCGACTGCACCACTAGCATCGCCAAACGCCGGATCCGAAGCGCCCTGTGAGCGGGGCCTTCAGCAACAGGAGACGTCTGAGCTGACATCCTCTCCCCCTTGAAAAGGGGAGGTTCCTCTAGGAACCGGAGGTTGCAGTTTGCTGACACAAAGAATCTGTATCAACAGGGAGCGCATCGGGCCGGGAAGTCATCTTCCCAGTCTGGACTGAAGTCCGGGCCATGTCAGGTAGCCCCTGCTCAAGAGCG
>PWVB01000465.1 GCA_003562365.1 Anaerolineae bacterium | reverse complement strand
GGGACGGCGCTCAGATCATCGTGGGGGAGATCCTTGTCGGCGACGATTTCTGCGAGCAGCCAGAGGGCATTATGGAACAAGAGGAGATTTATCTGGATGCGCTGATGGAGATGCGACGCTACCAGATCGAAGCCGGCCAGCTGCAGATGCTTGACGCGCAGGAGATTGCTATCCTGATCTACGACCTCCTAGATGTCCAGTAGGCGGTCGGCCGCACCGTGACATCTGCGGAGACCGCTCAGGCCCACAGCTCAGCACAACAGCGCCTCACGCGATCAGTGGTGCATCAGCGGTGAACCGCGTAGCGTCCGAAGGGCTGCCATTAGGGCGCGGCGTCTCCCCCGCCAGGTTACTGTTTCCACTGGGATTAGGGACGGCGCTCTCCTTGATGGGTGATGCAACACTCTACACCGTACTGCCCACCCATACCGCAGCGGCAGGCGTCGCGCTGGCCGGCGTGGGCATCCTGCTGGGTGCCAATCGAGCGGTGCGATTGCTTCTCAACGGGCCGACAGGGTTGGCCTACGATCGCCTCCCCCGGCGATGGCTCTTTATACCTGCCCTATTCATCGGGGCGCTCTCCACCGCCATCTACGCCGCCACCCGTGGCTTCTGGCCCCTCTTGTTGGGACGCCTGCTATGGGGGTTGGCCTGGTCGGGCATATCGATCGGCGGGGCCACGATGGTCCTGGATGTTGCGGTGGCACACGAGCGGGGACGCTGGACAGGACTCTACCAGATCTGGAGCCTTACCGGTGGAGCCCTGGGCGCATTGGGAGGCGGCGTGCTCACCGATTGGCTGGGTTACGGGATGACTATGTGGGTCGCCTCAGCCTTGACCGGAGCAGGCGGTGTGGCAGCGCTATTGCTGTTGCCGGAAACCGGCGGGCGCCATCGCCGGATCAACAACACGGACTGCTCCGGGTGCGTCTCAGGTCCACAGTCCACCACACCGCTGTCGACGCACCGTCCCCAGCTAAGGATCAGCAGCAGTTTCGGACTCACGATCTCCCTGCAAGGCATCAGCCGCTTCATCTTCTCCGGGGTGATATCGGCTACCATCGCCCTCGTCGTGCAGGATTGGGCCCAGTCTGTCAACGTCGCGTTGGGTGTGGCGACGCTGACGGGCATGTTGATGGCCGGACGTACGGCCCTGAGTGTGGCGGCCGCTCCGCTGGCCGGCATCGTATCAGACCGTCTCGGCAATCGGTGGACGGTGGCGGCGTGGGGTATCGCAACGGGCGCAGCAGGTATGGCACTCTTGGCAGGCAGCACACTAGCTTTCGTAGTGGTTGGTCTCGCGGTTCTGGCGGTTTCACAAGGCGGGATCCGGTCACTGATCACGGCTCTCGCCGGCGACCTGATCCACCGTCAGCATCGGGGACGGGCGATTGGACTCCTGCAGACAGCAGGCGACTTCGGAAGCGCCATTGGGCCATCGATCGCCTATCTGCTGCTACCGTGGATTGGCTTACGGACCATCTATCTGCTTTGCGCCGTAGTATTTCTGGTGCTTTTGATTCCGGTGCTAGGTTCCGCCAGCGCGGACGAGATAGCATAGAGCATTTCCCCGCAAGGGCTGCCGTTTTGCCTTTCGCAGCTTACCCGGTAGAGTAGAGACAGGCAAAGGGACTACCGTGGCAGATTGGCTGTAATGGTCAAGCATAGAAGCACAAGGAGTTGATGAATGAAACCCCGAGACGTCTACAGGACACTGATGGCCTTGGCGCTGGGCGTGATACTGCTGCTATCAGCTTGCCAGCAGGCCCCGGATCTGGCAGGCAGTGACTGGAACCTGGTCAGGCTTCGCGATGACCCTCTCATCGCGGGAACGACCATCACGGCAGAGTTCATCGTTGGGCCGTGGATTATCGAGGGATCGGCCGGCTGTAACAGTTATCAGGCCATCTACGACCGGGATGGTGATCAGATCAGGATCGATGCCGACGCGATCGTCGTCGAGGAAGAGATATGCGAGCAGCCTGAGGGCATTATGGAACAGGAGCAAGCCTATCTTGAGACGCTAACAGCTGTGCGACGCTACCGGGTCGAGGACAACCAACTGCAGATGCTTGACGGAGCAGGGAACTCTATACTGATCTATGATCCGCAGTAGACGTCCGCCAACAGCCTGATTCGCCTGTAGTTCATCTGGAGCGCCGGAATGCCGCACAGACAGAGGCTCTGTCCGATTGTGCGACGTTTCGGCGCTCAGGCCATCCCAGACAGCCTCTATCGATCAGGGGAGAGGAACATAGCCGCTGGCGGCGATGGCTGCTTTTCCGGCATCAGTGAAGAGCCAGTTTCTTAGCACCAGAGCCGCCCCCTCCGCGGGCATGGCCTCGCGCACAACGGCATAGACTTCGGTGGTCAGGGAATAGCTGCGGGCAGAAATGGTCTCGGCGTTGGGTGTGACACCATCAATGCCTACGAGCTTGACACGCTCGTCTGGAAGCATGTTAACCGCATAGTAGTAAACAGAGTACCCTATCCCAGAGGGAGCATAACCGACCTGGTTTAGCATCCCGCCCATATCGATTACCATTAAGCCCAGTTTCGCTGTGAGATCCAACATGGGCGTCCCTCGCATAACCAGGGCTTCCATCAATTCCTGACTACCCGAGTTACGCTGTCGCTGAAAAGCGATGATCCCTGCACAGGGACCGCCTACGTCAGCCCAGTTGCTTATGCTGCCGGTGTAGATGCTGCGCACCGTCTCCAAGTCCAGGTTATCCACCGGGTTATCGATATTGACCAGGAAGACAAAAGCATCCAGAGCGACAGCCCGCACGTCGAGCGCAACGCCGTGTTCCCTCGCAGCACGCAGTTCATCCTCGGACGGCACGCGTGCCACGAGGATGAAATCAACCTTGCCGTCGATTAAATTCATGTACGCTCGGTGGGTGCCGTGATGCTGGATACCGCTGCCGATTGCCTCCAGCAGATCGGGTGCAGTGGCATACTCAGGGTCGGGGATGATAGTTCTCCCATATTGATAGGAGGTGCTCCACCGGCAAGGCACCTGCATAATCTGGCAGGCCAGCGCTCGCTGAAGAGGATGGGCTGAAGTCGAGCCGTCCACGCGGGGATAGTTGTGCGCCAGGTCTGGAAGGGACTCCAAACTGCCACCCGGCTGTTGCCCGCACCCCGACAGCAGGCCTGACATCAGGAAGACGATGAACCATCTGATGATGTGTGTGCGCTGATTAAGCATCGCTGTTGCCTCCCAGTCTAATATGCCGCTGCAGCCAGCGGATACCCGCGCTGCGCGACCTGCTCGCTAACCCAGGCGATGCGGTCGATGACCGAGTTGGGCATCACGTTGTCGGCCACCGCGAGCACAAAGGCCTCGCCGGACGCGATCACACGGAAGATATCCTCCACATAGGCACGGAACTGCGTCTCGGGTACCTCGGGCAGGAAGAGCACCGCGGGCAGTCCCCCAGATAGGATCACTCGGTCGCCAAAGGCTGCACGAGCCTCCGCCAGCGTCAAGGGCACCATCGGGGCGGTCACGAAGCAGTCCAGCATATCCCAGCCAGCCTCTTCCACCAGATCGAGGATGCACGACAGATCGTCATCGGCGTGCATTACGGTCCACTTGCCGTGCTCGTGCAGATAGGCATTCACCTCCTGGTAATAGGGCAGGATGTGCTGCCTGAAGAGACGCGGTGGCGTCATCTGCGACGAGAGGTGAAAGCCGTTCATCACCACCTGTGCCGGGGACTCGGCGATCAGGGGCCAGAGGCGCTCACGCTGCACCTCGGTGATGACCGCCAACAGATGCGCGACCCGGTCTGGATAGTCAGCCAGATGATAATAGGCGTCTTGGAAGCCGACAAGGACCTCCAGGAAATCGTACATCGGGTTGCCCTCGACGCGCACCACCGGCAGGCCTTCCGCCCCCACATCAGTGGCATAGGCCGCAAAGGCCGCGTAAGTGGGAATGTAGCGACGACGCTGCACGATCCACTCCCAGACAGAGTAGTCCTCAGGGCCTTGCAGGACATGCTCTTTTAGCACGCTAGGCAGACCGTGTGCTGCCAGCTCAGCGGAGTGTTGCCGCACCTCACGCACCATGCCCACCGGCGTATGGTATTCAGTGGTGGTCAACCAGCCGTCCTTCCTTTCGACAATCTCCACGTCGTCGTATTCGATACGATAGATCAACCCATCCAGAGCAGGCCAGCCGGCGCCCATCTGGCGCTGGATCTCGCGGAGCGAGAGGCCAGCGAGGTGTAGTGGCAGCGTTTCATTGAGTACGGCAGCATTGTACCATAGATCAAGCCGCGGAATCCAGGGCAGGCGGTCCGGCGGTCGGCCCTCGAGCACAGCCAATAGGCGCTCACGATGGTTCACGGGCGCGCCTCCTCATCCACCGGCACCGTTAACGCGGTCCGGCGATGAATCTCCTTCCACGCAATCTGAGTTCCGTGGTACAATTCCCAGCCTTGGCTGAAGATTACCACCTGAGCCGCAAGCAACCAGAGGAGAAAGAGGCCGACAACCAGCGTGGCGCCGTTTAGGATAACACCCAGGTTGTCCTGGAGGCGGTCAAGCAGCGCGGTAAGATCTGCCATCGACGCCTGAGATTCGTCGATGGTAGACTGATACTGGCCTAGGCTCGCCGAGATCAGCGCTACACTCTGGGACATCGCGTCTAGATTGCCTTTAACCAAGTCCAGGCTGCCCTCTGCCTGACCGATCCCAACCGACATTTCCTCGAAAGTCACGGGCATGCCCTGCAGGCTCTCCGACAGCTCGGCCAGCGATTCGGCGAGCGGTTTCTCGGGATTGTAGGCCTGTGCGGGTGGGTCGACAAAGGCACTGAGCAAAGGCGTGGTCGCCATCGCGAAGCGGAACGAATCGAAGGTCTGAATCGCCCCCTCCAGGGAGTGAGCCGCAACCTCAGCAGCGTCGAGGGCATCAACCGTCGCGCCGAGGGTAGTGGGCAGGGTCTCGCCCATCAGGTCATTGAGTTCGGCAATGACCGGCTGGGTCTCGGCCACTGTCACTGCCGTGGCGCCCAGCATCTCCGAGAGGGTGTCTACGCTAATGGCCACAGCATCCAGGGCTTGGTTGGTAATGGCCAAGGCCTCCTGGCTGATCTCCACGCTGGTGACGAGCGTGGTGAGGGCCGTGTCAAACGACGCTACCAGCGCGGGCCGCACCAGCCACAGGCCGGCCAATCCCGACAGGCTCAACAGCAGCCCGATGATCCCAGATACCATCACGAACACGCCCAGCAACCGTCGCAAGCTCGTCATCACCCGCCTCCCTTCGCAGCACATTTGGCCAAAGGTGGTTCAACCCTGTAGCATCACCACAGCCTCTACTCTATGCAGCCTCAGGAAACGGTCAAGCGCAAGGATGACTGCAGGCAACGGTCAGGTCAACGCATGAAGTGTCTTGACATTTATACTAATTGTATCTATAATATAATAAATATTCACCCTAGCAAAAAGGAGGGTAGTGATGAACGACCATCGTTGCCACCCCGCACCGCAATGCGCTGCAGGGCCCCAGAAACCCGGTCGGGAGCCGCCGAGCACATCAGGAGGCTCCATCTACAGCGGCTTCATCATCCTGCGCCTAGCGGATGAGCTGGCGACGGGCGAGGAAAAGCGCCTCCACGACATAGCCCGGAAGCAAAAGCTCCAAGGCCTGCTGGCCCTGCTGGAGGAGGTCGAGATTCGCGAGACGCGCCCGATCATCCGATCTGTCGATCCGAAGACGCTCCGCGAGCTGGAGCGCCGGGCTGCCCCTTCGCCCTTTGCGCCCCTGCACAGCTTAACAACCTACTGGCGCTTGGACGCCCGGCATTTGGTACAAGACCCCGATGCCCTCGTGCAGCGGCTCCGACGACTCCCTGGAATCGACCACGCCTATCGTGAGCGGACCGTCTCGGATCCCCAGGCAGTGGACGACAGCGACGATCCCTACGCGACATTGCAGGACTACCTGGATCCGGCCCCAGTTGGGATCGACGCCCGCTGGGCCTGGACCCAGCCAAACGGCACAGGTGCCGGCACCGGCGTGGTCGACCTGGAGCAGGGCTGGTTCTTGAGCCATGAGGATTACGTCGTCCACGCCCCGCCACTGATATACGGCGATAACCGCGACGGCGTCGGCACCTACAAAGGCAACCACGGTACGGCGGTCCTGGGAGAAATCGCCGCGGAGGACAACACCGTGGGCGTCGTGGGCATCGCACCCCACCTCGGATCGGTGCGCGCAACTTCTCACTACGACGCCGCCACCAATACCGCGCTGCACGTCGCCGATGCCATCGTTGCGGCGCTCCCCACCATGCCAGTGGGCGACGTTCTGCTCCTCGAAGTCCAGCGGGGAGGGGGCACGCCGACAGAGACCGATGCCGCCGATTTCGACGCCATCCGGCTGGCGGTGGCCCTAGGTGTCATCGTGGTAGAGGCCGCCGGCAACGGCAGCAATGACTTGGACACCTTGACCGACGGTGGGGGAACCCAGTTCCTGAACCGCGGAAGTGCCAGCTTTCGGGACTCCGGCGCGATCATGGTCGGCGCCGCGAACGCAGCGCTGCCCCACAACCGCGCCGGCTTCTCCAACTTTGGTTCGCGCATCGACTGCTACGCCTGGGGCAACAGTGTCGCCACCTGTGGATATGGCGATCTGGACGACGGCGGCGGCGATGACAATCTCACCTATACAGCCACCTTTGGCGGTACCAGCTCAGCCTCGCCCATCGTGACGGGCGCCGCCCTGGTCCTCCAGGGTATGTATGAGGCAACGAGCGGATCGCGCCTTTCGCCGACTCAGATGCGCGCGCTGCTATCCGACCCGGCGACGGGCACGCCGCAGGGCGGCGGGGTGGCCGGCGCGATCGGCGTGATGCCCGATCTGCGGGCAATCATTGAGGAAACCCTTGGCCTAGTGCCTGACGTCTACCTGCGGGACAACCTAGCCGACACCGGGGTGGTCCCCTCCACGGGCTCGATAAGCGCTAGTCCTGACGTGATCCTCCGGCCTACGGTCGTTCCCGACCCTAACGCGGCCTTCGGTGAGGGGAGCGGGACGGAGAACTCAACAACACTGGGCTACGAGGCGACAGCAAACAGCGACAATTTCATCTACGTGCGCATGCGCAACAGGGGTGCCGCGACCGCCGATGATGTGACGGCGACGGTTCACTGGAGCCCTGTAGCCACGCTGCTGACACCGGATCTTTGGACGTTGATCGGCACCTCGGCGCCAGTGACCGTACCCGTTGGCGATACTTTGGTGGTGACCGATCCCGTCGTCTGGCCCGCCCCCGAGGTGCCGGGGGCCGGGCACTACTGCATGGTGGCCCTATTGGATCACCCGCAAGACCCAGCGCCGCCGCTACCTCCGGGACCGCCGAGCTTCGACTGGGACGCCTTCCGTGACTTCATCCGCGCGCACAACAACGTCACCTGGCGCAACTTCAACGTGGTCGCTCCACCAGACCCCGGCACGACGCTGGCGCTGCCCTTCCTGATCACTGGCACGCCGGATCTTGCCCGAGCCTTTGATTTCGAGATCATCCGCCGACTTCCTGCCCAGATAGCGCTGCACCTCGAGCTGCCCAGAGCGCTACTGGGCCGGATACGCGGTGATGCGCTCTGGGCAGTGCAGCAGCGGCAGCGGCAGCGCGACAGCGACAGCAACGTCACCGTCCGACTTCCTGCGGTTCCGCGACTGCCGCTCTGCGACGTGCGGCTGAGTCGAGGAGCGCGGCTGCCGGCTCGTTTCATCGTGCGCGGCGAACGAGGGGTCCGGTTTGATGGCGGCAGCGTCACCATCCGGCAGGTCTTTGAAGGCGAAGAAGTAGGGCGGATCACGTGGCACTTCGCCCGACAGGAGCGACTGCGCTAGCGGGATTAGACACGCCTGCAGTGAGTCAAGCAGGCGTGAGATACTCAAGCCTCTGAGTGGGCCGCGGCGCGAGGGGCGGATTTCGCTTTCGCGCCGCGGTCGCCTGATGCCCCAGTACCGCCGCCAGCGCAGGATTCTGGCCAGTTCAAGCTCGGGGCTGGCCTCAGCACCTCACTCGCGGTCAACCAGCGCCAGCAATCCAATCCCATCCTGAAGGGTAGCCTCCACCCAATGTTCCACCAGGCCCCCGAGTAATGTCGTCAGCGCTTCGACAACCATTCGGTTAGTGTGAGCGGTAAAAACCCGTAAGCTTGCCGCAGCCTTGGGCCCCGGGGGCAGCAGTCGGGGCCACCGTCAGGTGCAGATCGAAGTCAGCTTACCTGCAGGCGAAAGACCAGTCCATCGGCATCAAAGCCGCGCCGGCTGAAGACCCGGTGGATCAAGAAAGCGGTAGTCCGGCTGCGCTAGACTCTCCGCGAGGCACCCCTCCGACCGAAGCCGTGCCTCGATGAGGATACCTGCGTAGGGCAGCATTTTGCAGAAGCTGATCGCGAAATGGCCGTCGCCGCCACCGCGGTGCAGAAAGTCCCAATATCCGCGCACGATCGCGACCGTCGAGCCAGTATCGAAGAGCACAAACCCCACCGCCATGCCTACGTCATAGCACGTCAGCAAGTCCACGGCTACGAGGTTCTGATCGACGGTGACGCGCTTGTTGAGCACCTTCATCCCCTACACGCTGCCTGACTCCGCCTCCAAGATCTCTGGGTCAAGGTCGGCCACTCTGCACCAGATCCTCCAACCGATATGCGGCGGCGATCGGCCGACGAGGTTGGCGGCCTCGAGCGCTGCCAGAAAGGTATCTAGCCAGGCACGCTGCGCCGCCGTGCGGGCCGCAAAGCCGTTGTCATGGTAGATGAAGATGCGCACGCCTCGGTCAGTCACCAGCGCCGCCATCTCATCGACTACGGCGTCTGGAGCGCGCCTGGGGTGCTCACCTAGAGCTGTCGGATGCTGCAGAAGGCGCAGCCATACAGCCAGCCGCGGCTCGCCAGCACGGACGCCATCAGCAACCTCGCCCGCCGCCTGCCACGGCGTGTCGCGATGGGCTGGCGGTAAGCTATCCAGATCGGCGACGGGAGGTCGCGGCGAAGTCAGAACTACACCACCACCCCGGCGAAAGGCCAGCTCCTGAATGACCAGCCAAGTCTCCCGCGCGCCGAGCTGTGCCAGCAGCGCCGAAAGCGTCAGATCCCCCTTGAAGCGCACAATCGCATCCAGCTCGGCCGGCAGCGGCGTTTCACGGCCCGACACAAGTGACGCCAGTGCCGCCTTGTTGCCGGCGCGGTGCGAATAATGCCAGGACCGATCGCAGTCCAAGATTCTCCTGATTCTCATTGCCAACCAGCAACGCATCCATCGCCGATGCCTCCTGACCACGGGAAAGGGTCGGCAGAGCGCTCTGCCGCACAACGGCCCCGGCTCCTAGCCAACCAGCATCTTTTGGAACTCCTATAGTTTCGCCGGCTGGATCTCCAGCTCGGCGAAACGCCGCAGCAGATCCCTGTCTTATTTCCAACAGTCAGGGATGGCTCCCCTGTAAAAAGGTGGGCGCGTCAGCGGCACACCTATATATTGTGTTTTATAAGACACAAAACGGCATATACAGTGGGCAAAGCTGAGATTTTCCATACTTCGCGACCTTTTTTCAGTAGAGCCAGGGATGAGATCTCAACACGGAGGACGGAACAGACTCCGCGCCAACTTCGACGATAGCTCGATCACCTGACGCTGCATCGGCAGACCCTCCTTACAGCTAGTGAGTTTGACCAGCGCGCCAATCCGGCGCCGGGCTTCCAGAGCTATCGGAGGGTTGGCTCCGTCTAGCCCCAGGCCGAAGGGGCTGGCTGCAGCGGCGGGAATAGGCACCGAGCTATCGCAGCAGTCCAGGTCTGAAGCCATTCTGGAGAGATAAGTAGCCGGACAACGAGATAGCAACGATCCAGTTCGTTGGATGATAAGCTAGACGCTCTGATCTTATTCTACTCAGAGATCAGTCCGCATCAACTGGCGCTTGACAAATCAGAAAAATACGAATATTATATAGTAAAATGCGGTTGAGTCCATCCGAGTTTCGCCCTCTTGAGCGTCCTGCAAAGCGCGCAAGCCGCCTAACCCAGATGACCCTCGTCCCGTAGCCTATACTGTGCACGGTCGGATCGATGACAGAACCGGCGACGGGAAGAAACGCGTGGCAGCTCAACTGGTTCCTATACTCAAAGGTGCAGATCCATCCTGACAGGCTTAGTGAGAACCTAGCGAAACCCCGACAGGAAAAGGAGCGTCCAAAGATGAACGGCTTAACCCCCCACCTCAGCGGTCTTCTGGCAATCCTGTTGACCTTGGCAAGTCTAATCTCCCCGCTCATCACCCTGAGTTCTGAGCGGGCGATCGCTCTTCCGCAAGCGCTTGCGGAAGAGCCGGTGCTCTCAGACGCCGGCGCCGTCCGGGTCGCCTACCTGTATAGCGACGATGGTGTGACGGCAGAAGCCTTCGTGGGCTTCCTGAACGCCCACGATTTCGACGCCACAGCCCTGCCAGTAACTGCGCCGGACAGGATCTTGCTGATCTATTTGCCGCTAGTGTTACGGGGGAGCGGCACCATCGCAACAGACGTTGCGAAGCCGCCAGACACGGCGGGCAGTCTGCTGGCCCTGCCTGATTTCTCGGCTTTCGATCTGATCATTGTCGGCGCCGACACCGGGTTCGACGGCGCATTCAGCCCCGAGCCTGGCCTCGTCGCCGCCATCGAGGCCAGCGGCCTTCCTGTCGTGGGACTAGGTGACGGCGGACACGCGCTCTTCGGAGCGCTGGGGCTCGACATCGGGCATCCTCACGGGATACGGCGCACCGCACAGGCCGTCAAGGTCGCCGACGCAGGTGCCAGCCAACCCTTCTACACCACGCCCAGTACCATTGCTTTGCCGCCCGACGAGGTCCTGACGCTGTACACGAGCCAGCGCAGCGTTGTCGCCGTGACGCTGGAAGCGCCGCTTCCCCTGGGAGTGCGCGTGGCCTCGCTGCCCGACGCGCCCACCCTCTTCCCCATTGTGCGATCTGGCGATCATTACCTCCTATGGGGCTTTGAGGGCTCGCCCGACACAATGACCACAACAGGACAACAGCTCTTCCTCAACGCCCTCTGGTTCCAAGTTGGCGGCCTGACGCTGCCGCTGCGCAGCCGGCACTTCACCCCAGCCCCCGGCATCGAGCCAGCCCTCCTCGACGCACTGGCAGCGTCGTCGGATGGCTTACACGCATTCGTCCAGCTCAACGCCCTCCCCACCCCGGCGGAGCAGGAGGCGCTCGCCGCTGCCAACGTCGCGCTACTGGAGTTCCTGAGCGGGACGGCCTACACAGCCTTTGTGGATAATGACTTCGACCCGGCTGCGCCGGCTATCGACGCCCACGTGCGCTGGATGGGACGCATCTTGGTGGATGATAGGGTCGATCCCAAGGTCCTGGCAGACGACTTTGAGCCCTGGGCCGACAATGACGACGGTACCGTCAACCTGATGGTGGCGTTCTTCCCCGATATCGCGCCCGCCACCGCCGAGAGCATCCTCGCCACCCACGTCGTCAGCTACGATGCCTACAGCGATCAGCTGTGGGCGGTGGTCGTGGCGAAGTCGGCGGTTCTGCCGCTGGCAAGTGAAGACCCAGTCCGCTGGATCGAGGAGGGACCACGCCCACCGGAGTATCCTAACGATGCAGCCCGCGCCGAGCTCTTCGTTGACGAGGTGCAGAACGCCAACCTGACGGTCACGCCACCCTTTTACGCAGGGCTTGACGGCAACGGCGTCGCCGTCGGCGTTTTCGACTCCGGCGTGGGCACCAGCACGTTCACCCACCCAGACTTCACCGGGCGCCTGTTGCGCACCGCCACCGAAATCCTGGCGACCGACCACAACGCCTATGGCCACGGCACTCACGTTGCCGGCATCATCGGCGGCGACGGCTCCCGCAGCGTCGCCAACTGCCCCGCCGGCACCTGCACCGATTTCCAGCTGCGCGGGATGGCACCGGCCGTCAGCCTCGCTCCCTACATCAGCGGTTGGACGGCCGCAGAGATGGACGAGGCCGTCAACGACTTTGGCGCCACCATCACCAATCACTCCTACACCATGAGCTGTGGTGCCTACAATAACAGTGCCCGGGACGTCGATCGTCTGGTGCGCGGCGACCTGCAAAATGGCAGCACCGCGATCCCCGCCCACCTTGCGGTTTGGGCGGCGGCGAATCAGGGCACCAGCGCCCAATACTGCACCACCGCCACCCTGCCTGGCGGCGCCGCCGACAGCACCTCAGGCCCGCGCGGCTACTACTCAGTTCTCTCTCCCGGCAAAAATCAGCTTGTCGTCGGCTCCCTCAATCCGGGCAGCGACTACGCCGTGCGACCCAGCAGCAGCCGAGGACCGACCTTCGACGGACGCCTCAAACCCGAAGTGATGAGCATCGGCTGTGAGTGGTCTACGGACGTCGACTCCAACGGCTATGTCCGCATGTGCGGCACATCGATGGCCGCACCTTCCGTCGCCGGAATCAGCGCACTACTGGTCGAGCAGTATCAGGAGACCTTCCCGACTGCCGGACGTCCCCGCCCCGCGACACTTAAGGCCATCCTGATCCAGACCGCGACAGACCTGGTGCACCACCCCGGCCAGGCCGGCTTCACTGAGTATACCTGGAACGATCCGGACAGCGGTGAGCCGATCATCTTCCACCGAGGCCCCGACTGGTCCACCGGATACGGCGTTGTGCACGCACCGCGGGCCGTCGCCGCCGTGCGCGGGCGCAACTTCGTGGAGGGCAGCGTCTCGCCCACCGCTCCCACCGACACCTACACGCTGGAGATTCCGCCCGGACGGACGGAGTTCAAGGTAACGCTGGCCTGGGATGACGAGCCTGGCAACCCCACGCTGGCGGTGACCGCCACCCAGCTGGTCAACGATCTTGATCTAATGGTAATCGCGCCCAACGGCACCGTCTACCGCCCATGGGTTTTGACAGCCCCACCTCGCAACCCTAACGCTTACAACGCCAGCAACCAGGACACCGGCGTTGCCGATCCCATCGTCCGCGCCAACCACATCACGCCCGCCGTCCGAGGCGTCGACCGACTCAATAACGTCGAGCAGGTGCTGGTAACCGACACCGTACAGCTCCAGCCCGGCACCTGGACGGTCCGCGTCAACGCCTTCGCGCTGCCCAACAACAACGCCCAATCCTACAGCCTCGCCGGCGACTTTCGCGTTCTCAACATCGTAGAGCCCCAGACGGGTAACGTGGCCGAGGCTGGCGACCCGACCAACCCCAACGTGATCCTTGTCGTGGTGGAGGGCCGTAACGCCCTCACCGGCGAGGCCAGCACGCTGACCGACGCCGAGGTCACGGATTTCGCCGTCACCGTCGATGGCTTGGCCGCCGACGTCGTTAGCGGCCTCCCGGTAGGCGACCAGTTCTGGCTAAATGTGCGCCCCCAGCCAGGGACCTACACAGCGGGGAGCAAATACGACCTGGCAGTGACATGGGCTGGCTACGGGATCGACAGCGAGACCCGAGCTGTGCTCTTCACCGAGCGCGAGGTGACTGACCGAGCCATCGTCATCGACACCTCCGGGAGTATGTATGACTACGACAAGATGACGGCAGCCCAGAACGCGGCTCGCCTCTTTATCGACCAGTCCCTGATCGGCGACCGTATCGCGGTTATCCAATTCGCCAGCAATGCTAGCACGCCCTACAGCATCAGCGAGGTCAGCAGCGACCCGACGACGCCCGAGCTCAACGCCGCCAAGAACATCGTCAGCGGGCTCACTCCCGGTGGCATGACCGCCATCGGCCAGGGGTTGTTGGCCGGCCAGGCAGAGGTGACGGCGCCGCCGGGCGACTTCAGTATCAGCGACGTGATTGTGCTACTGAGTGACGGGATGGAGAACATCGATCCCCGCTACGACACCGCGGCGGTAAGGGGCGTCATCGAGCCCAGCGATACGATCATCCATACTGTCGCCGTCGGGCCGGCGAATGCCGGGCACCACACGCTGCTGGCGCAGATCGCCGGCGACAACGGCGGACGATCCTACCACGTCACGGAGAGCGGCGTCGGCACAACGGGCACGAGCCTCTCCGGCACGGCCCTCGCTAGTTACGGCGAGGGTCTGGCAGCCTGGCCCGGAGCCCTCGCCAATCGGTTAGGCGACAATTACAAATCCATCGCGGAGGAGATCTTGGGTGAGGTCCGCCTCTTCCAGGCCAGCGATCTTGTCGACCTCAGGCAAGGATACCGGGAATGGCGGGTGGAGGTCCCTTCAGGCCTTCCG
>PWVB01000082.1 GCA_003562365.1 Anaerolineae bacterium | reverse complement strand
TTCGATCGGGTATGGGTTCCGGGAGGAACTTCGCTGAACAGGGTGGCCGGGTCACTGGACGTGCCCCCGGCCAGGATCCGGGAGCTCAACCCCCATCTCATTCGGGGGATCACCCCTCCTGGGGGGCTCTTTCCCTTGAGGGTTCCTCCTGGACAAACCTCCCGATTGGTGGCTTCCATGGGCAATCGCTGGCGGACCATCGCCGTGGACGACTGATCAACGGCTTACCGGGGGCCTTCCGGGAGTCGGGTTCTCCATTTTCAGGGCGCCGGCCACCCCTTTCGCCCCAAGCCCAGGTTGGCCATTTTGAGTTACTGGCTGCATCGAGCGAGATCGGTTGCGGTTTCTTCACCGGACGGAAAAACGGTTCATGCGTCCTCCTCGGCAGCGGACTCAGAAGGTTGCTTGCCTCCAGGGGATCAGAGTGCATCGGTCCCTCGTGGCGGGCATGTGTGTCTTCTGGGCACTCTACTTGTCCGCCTGCCAGGACACCGAGCTCAACCCCCTGGCCCTGGCTGTCGCTCCCGAAACGCACGGCGCGGTGCTCTTCCTTGAGCAACTTTCCAGCGTTCCCCATCTCCTTGACGAGAAGGGCCTGGCGGGGGAGGGGTTCGCCGAGGCCGAAGCCTGGCGGGAATCGTGGAGACTGGGTGGAGAGGAGGGTGCCCGGCTTCGTTCCCTGGTCTACCCTGCTGCCGTCCGGCGCCTCTACCCGGTCATGGGAGAGGTGGGCGTGATGGAGATCCTGACCCGGCAGAGCGAGCGCATGGAGGTCGTGGAGAGCCTTCGTCCGGCCCTGGCTTCCCGGGCCATGGGATTGGCTTTCCAGCGAGCGGCATCCCTCCACGAAGAGGCCTGGGTTGCCCTGGGGAAGGGAGAGGGCGAGAAGGCCCTGAGCTTGGCCCTGCGCACCGTGGACGCCCTGTGGGAGGTCCCCCCCCACCAGGTGGCCGTGGACCTGGTGGAGCGGGCCGATGAAGCTCTGGGAAGAAACCGTGCGCCTGTTCCGTATTCTGATCAGGAGTTGACCCGGATTCGCCGGCTGTTGAACGGTGCGAAGGAAGCTTTGGCCAGAGAAGACTATCCTCTGGCGATTCGTCGGGCCTACTATGCATGCCAGCTTCTGGGAGCGGACCCGTCTTGATCCTTTCGAAAACCGAGCAAGTCACTTTCCGCTTCCGAGACTTCCGGGGAGCGGATATTTCTTGCAGGTGCGGGGTAGCCATGATTCCGTACCCCTTCGGAGAGGATGAAAGATGTCAGGTCGCAACGTACTGATCGCCGTGCTTGGCCTGGCCGCCTGCCTGGTTTCGAGCCCGGGGGCGATTCTCGGCCAGCAATCCCCCCTGGTGATCCAGGTGCCGGTACACGGAGATATCGAGCTGGGGCTTGCGCCGTTCGTGGAGCGGAGCCTGAGAGAAGCCGTCGCCACCGGTGCCGCAGCCGTCATCCTGGACATCGAGACCCCCGGGGGGCGGGTGGATGCCGCCCAGCGCATCGCCGACGCCATTGGGGATTCTGAGGTCCCGGTCTTCGCCTTCATCAACCGCCGTGCCTACTCAGCCGGCGCCCTCATCGCCCTGGCTGCCGATGAGATCTTCATGAGGCCCGCTTCCGTCATGGGTGCGGCCACCCCCGTGGTGGGGGCGGGCGAGAAGGCTCCCGAGAAGATCGTGTCCGCCATGCGGAGCCAGATGCGGACCCTGGCCGAGGCCCGGGGGCTGAACCCGGCCATCGCCGAGGCCATGGTGGACGAGGACATTGCCATCGACGGCGTGGTGGAGGCCGGCAAGCTCCTGACCCTCACCACCTCCGAAGCCGTGGAGCTCGGGTTCGCCAGGGAGGTGGAGGATTTCAGCGCCCTCCTGGCGGAACTGGACCTGACGGGTGCCCAGGTGGTCAGCATGCGGGTGAATTGGGCCGAGCGAATCGTACGGTTCCTCTCCAACCCTCTGGTGGCCCCGTTCCTCCTTTCCCTGGGCTTCCTGGGCCTCATCATCGAGGTCAAGTCCCCGGGGCTGGGGCTTGCAGGGCTCGCCGGCCTCGTCGCCCTTTCCCTGTTCTTCGGCTCCCATTTCATCATCGGCCTTGCGGGGATGGAGGATCTCATCCTGTTCGGGATCGGGTTGGTCCTGATTGGAGTTGAGGTCTTCATTGTTCCGGGCTTCGGGATCTTCGGGGTATTGGGGGGGGTGGGGGTCTTGGCCGGAGTGTACATGGCCATGGTTGGCGATCTGGCGACGCTGCCCGACTTCGCCCAGGCCGGGGCCGTCCTCTCCACCAGCCTCCTCATCATCATGATCACCTCCTGGGCCCTTCTCCGGCATCTGCCCCGGAGCGGCCAACTGGCTCGCAGCGGCGTGTTCCTGGTCACGAAGGGGGGAAGGGAGGAAGGTTGGACATCCGCTGTCCGGCGGCCGGACCTGGTGGGGAGGGAAGGGGTGACCCTCACCGACCTGCGCCCGACGGGTACCGTTCTGCTAGGGGAAGAGAGGGTGGATGCGGTTGCCGAGTCGGGGTGGGTGGAAGACGGAACGAAGGTCAGGGTGGTAAGCTCCGAAGGATATCGCCTGGTGGTGCGCCCGGTACCTCCCCGTGAGGCGGAGAGGCCGGAGGACCAGGGGTCTGCGAACTAGCTGTGGTAGCACTCGCAGTGGAAGGAAGGCTCTGAAGGGATTAGCTTCCAAAAGCGATCATTTCACCACGTATCGAGGTCCGCCTGAGGCGGATCCGATCTCGACGGAGGATTGGCCTCATGCCCGCTGATCAGATTCTGATTACCACGACCCTCTTCATCGTCGGCGCCATCATCCTTATCTCGTTCATCGCCTGGGCCATTCCGGTCCGGCTGTGGATCGAGGCCATCTCCGCCGGCGTCAGGGTGGGGATCGGCTACCTGGTGGGGATGCGGCTCCGGAAAGTGAGTCCGCCTGCGGTGGTCCGGCCCCTCATCTGGGCCAACAAGGCCGGCCTCGATCTCCATATCAACGACCTTGAGGCCCACTACCTGGCGGGTGGCTCGGTGGATCGGGTGGTCCGGGCCCTCATCAGCGCCGACAAGGCCAACATCGATCTTTCCTTCCGGCAGGCGGCGGCCATCGACCTGGCGGGGAGGGACGTCCTGGAGGCTGTGCAGGTATCGGTGAACCCCAAGGTGATCAACACCCCACGGGTTGCCGCCATGGCCAAGGACGGCATACAGCTCATCGCCATCGCTCGGGTCACGGTGCGTGCAAACATCAACCGGCTCGTGGGTGGTGCGGGGGAAGAGACCATCCTGGCCCGGGTGGGGGAGGGGATCGTCTCAACCATCGGATCCGCTGAGTCCCACAAGGCCGTTCTTGAGAGCCCGGACAACATCTCCAGGGTGGTTCTCCAGAAGGGGCTGGATTCGGGCACGGCTTACGAGATCCTCTCCATCGACATCGCCGACGTGGATGTGGGCAAGAACATCGGCGCCGAGCTTCAGACGGATCAGGCCGAGGCCGACAAGCGCGTAGCCCAGGCCAGGGCCGAGGAGCGGCGTGCCATGGCCGTGGCCCGCGAGCAGGAGATGAAGGCTCAGGTGGTGGAGATGAGGGCCCGGGTGGTGGAGGCCGAGGCCCAGGTGCCCCTGGCCATGGCCGAGGCCTTCCGGAGCGGGAATCTGGGGGTCATGGATTACATGAAGTTCCGCAACGTCCAATCCGATACGTCGATGCGGGAAGCCATCGCGGGTACGGATGAAGACAGGCCCACCCAAGAGTCCAAGGGCTGATGAACCATGGACTCTCAGATCCTCTTCCTGTTGTTCATTATCGCTTTCGCCATCCTCTCGGGGATCGGGAAGAAACGGCAGCAGGCGGAAAGGCAG
>PWVB01000517.1 GCA_003562365.1 Anaerolineae bacterium | reverse complement strand
TCTTCGATTAGGGCCAGATTGTGTAGTACTTGCCCCACAGTCGCGCGACTTTTCGCCTCAGGTTAGGGCTGGCCGCTCTGAACGGACTTCATATTGGGAATTGCTGAGCAGTCACGGATACTCGATGGTTGCGGTGCACTAGCAAAGTACGCGGAAGAGCGTGTGCCACGGGCACCGACGGTGAAGGCGGAACCGGAACTGAGGTGATCGAGGAAGGGCAAGCAAACACGGCGTTGAAATGATAGCGAGCCTTGGTCGGAGAGACCTGACTAGAACCGTAGGCGAAACTGCCGTGTACGGACCCGTACGCACGGTGGTGTGGGAGGACGGGGGCTGCGAGGCCCCCTCCTACCCGATTCTGTGTCTCACCAGCTTCTAGGCGCCTAGCCCACGCACGGCAGCGGTCAATGACCTTGGAGGATGACCGGGAGATAGACAATGAAGTCGATCGGGCCCAACACAATCTCGATCGGTGCGGGACCGGCGGCCAGCCCGACGCCAAACGCGGTGTAGATCACCCCGTCCTCTAGGCTCTGTTGGCCTGCCGTCGCGACGGGTGTGGTGGCGCCCATCACATAAGCTTCCAGGTCATAAACGCCTGTACTGAGCGCTACGTAGCCCGTCGCCTCTCTGTAGCTCACGCCGCTAAAGAGCGGGGTTACAATCTCCGTGACGCCCACATCCACTGGGGGGGCATCGGGGACAAGGTGGATGAACCGCAGATGTGCCTCTCCGTACACCGGCGGATGGTTGTTGTCGAGGTAAGGAATCAGCATTACAGGATAGGCATCCGTCACCGTCAACGTCCCGGCGGCGGCGACCGTAAAGTCCATACCGCCGGTTAGAACCAGGGTCTCGGTGAGTATCGGTTGGGGTACATTCGGGAGCGTCAGTCCCAGGGTATAGGTGCCGGACATCACCGCCGCGTAGTCGGTCAGGGCTTTATAGTCTACAGAGGCAAAGGCCCTGCTGTCATCGAGCCATATTTCTACCGGTGGTCCGTCGGATACGCCGTGGAACGTCCGCAAGCGGACGTACTGCTGGTCCAAGCTCTGGATGATGTCCGGTGCTGTGATAGTTCCGACGGCGAAGAAGCTGTAAATGGTGTTGGGAGCCGCCGCTATTCCAGGTATCTGGGCTAACACGAGGGTGGTCCCCGCTAAACGCAATTCCAGATCGTACGTAACGGCAGCGATCTCGACATAAGGTGTCGCTTGACCATAACTGACTCCCGCGAGCAAAACTGGACCGCCCTGAATTGCGATATCGACGGCGGGGGCGCCGGGGACCAGATGGAAGAAACGGGCGCGAGCCATACCTAACGGCGGGATCTCATTGTTGTCAAGTGCTGTCAGCAAGTCCAACGGGTAGTCATCGTCCTGGTCGACGGTTCCCAGGGCGATCACCGTGGTCTCATCGCCCTCCGCTAGCGTCAGCGTTGCGGTCAGCAGGGGATCGGGACTGATACTCGGGGCGATCAATGTCACGGTGAATGCCCCGGTAGCCACGGTTGCGTAGTCGCTTACATCCTTGAAGGCGATACCCGCCAACCCCGGCACCGTTACGCCATCGACCTGGATGTCAACGGTTGGGGCATCGGAGACTGCGTGCACCACCCGTATGCGCGCAGTCGGTGTCGCCGAAGCGACTGGGGCTGTAGAGGTTAGTCCGATCAGAAAGCTAGCGAGAATGACGATGCTCAGGATCACAGCCGCGGAGATAAGATCACTTCGTTTCATTGGTTCCTCCCGTTTTCACGTGGCGAATCATTCTGAGGCTAGAGCGTCAGGTTTCATCGGCACCTCCTTGGGTGTGGAAAAGCAGGAAGGTGTGGACTTGCCTGGATCGCGTTGCCCGGATGTGATGGGTCCACCCTTACGGTACAGCACAGAAACGAGGCGTTCGGTGTATTGTGGCTGCAACGACCCTCATCCAACAGTATACCATGAGAGGTTACGCCGTGCATCAGAACGCCGCGCTCGGATGGCCTAACCCAGGCAGCCCAAAGGTCCACGGTGCGGGTGTGGAGAGCTATGGGCGGGCAGGATGATCGCCGCAGTTGACACCCTCCTGGATAAGCCAGGGGAGACTGTAGTTTTCCAGCCCGGAATGCTTGCTGTGTTACGGTAGATCACCTGATGTCTCCGGCGATCTCACACCCCTTGTGGAAACGCGCTCTGCCGATCCCGAGTAGATAGGTGCGATCTCCCTTACACCTTGATCCCTCATAGGTAGCTGGAAGGCTGCATAACGCTTGAAAAGCCAATACTCTTTCCGCCCGTCCCACGAAGAAACTGCCGAACGCGCCTACAGGTCCTTGTCGGTTCTTGGCGTACTTGCGCGTTGATATCCTTCAGGTAGGCTGTCTCCGGTGCCCGTTCCATTTGCGTCAGACGCCGTCTCTGTACTTACCGGGTGATGCTTGCACTGGTCTTTTTAACAGACACGCTTGCGTTCAGCCAGGCACGCCCATCAGACGCATTCTGCTGGTCCTCTGAACCGGTCGACTAACCGGCGCTGCTCTCAAGTTGGTTGGAGTTTCAAACATAACGCCTTGTCAGCCAGCCTTCAACGGCTCCAGAACGTAGCTTGAACTGGCCGGATGCTGACTTATTGTGCTGTTACGCACAAACAAGCACCGGTCCGCAACGAAGGGTGTTTGAGCACATCAGGCAATCCTTAGCGCACGGGCTCGACCACCATTTTGCTATGATCTGGTTAAATTGCCAACTTGAGAGTTGTCCGACCCCGGGCATCGGCTGCGCGCTCGATTATCTCGCGTAATCATCAAGCGACACTGTTGATGAGAAATGATCTGGGGGTGCTCAAGCCTCCCGATAAGGCCATATTGGTCAGTACAAAGCGCGTGTCGCCCATTGCGCAGACCGTTCGCAGTGTTGACACCACAATCCTCCCAATACCATCAGTGAACAGTAGCTGTAGTGTGTCCGCCTTCATTCTCCTTGAAGTAGGGGCTATTAGCAGATAAAGTCTGTGACTGGAAAAGGCGGACTAAAGACTCGCAACCATCAGTGCTTCGACGGATTGACAAGCAGATGGCCCGATGCTAGACTCTGCGATGAAGACCGTTGAGGGGCCTCAATCCCTTCTGTTTGGTGTCCTGTCTCGTTATGTTATCCAGTTTAATACCAGGAGGTCACGATGGAGAGGAAGTTCAAGGTTCTGCGCATCATTGGGTCGATCTACAAGATACTGGGCATTATCGCCGCGGCGGTCACCGTGCTGATGGCATTAGGTGTTTGTCTGTCAAGCGTCCTGGGTGGCGCTATGATGACCCAGTTCGAACGCCAGATGGGTATGGGGGGACTGCTGGGCGGCGCCTTGGGCGGCGTGGTGATCGGCGGATTTGTGCTGCTCGGCGGCGCGGTCTACACGCTGATGCTCTACGGCATCGGTGAGGGTATCTTCCTCTTGCTGGCGCTGGAAGAGAACACCCGCACAACGGCAGCGCTTATGCGGCAGTATAGCGGCGAGCAGCCGGAACTATAGCCAAAAATGGCGCAGGGCTCCTCGCTGGGAGCCCTGCGCGCTATCTGCTGCGCCGGCGGATTACCTCGACCCCGCCCATATAAGGTCGCAACACCTCCGGCACTGCCACCGACCCATCAGCCTGTTGATAGGTCTCCAAGATGGCGATCATAATCCGCGGCAGCGCCAGCCCCGAACCGTTGAGTGTGTGCACGAAGTCAGGCTTGGACTCGGAATCGGACCGGTAGCGGACGTTGGCGCGCCGCGCCTGAAAATCGGTGCAGTTACTACACGAGCTCACCTCGAGCCAGTCGTTCTGCCCCGGCGCCCAGACCTCCAAGTCGTAACCCTTGGCTGCCGCGAACGAGATGTCGCCGGAGCAGAGCTCCAGCACCCGATAGGGCAGCTCAAGCCGGCGCAGCAGGTCCTCGGCGGTGGCTACCATCGCCTCCAGTTCAGCGTAGCTGGTCTCCGGTGTGGTGAACTTGTACATTTCAACCTTGTCAAACTGGTGCCCGCGCTTAATGCCTCGCACGTCTCGCCCAGCGCTCATCTTCTCGCGCCGGAAGCAGGGTGTGTAAGCGACGTAGTTGAGCGGCAATTGCTCGCCCTCCAAGATCTCTTCCCGGTGAACGTTCGTCAACGCTACCTCGGCGGTTGGGATCAGCCAGAGGTCGTCTTCACTGTCATGGTAAAGGTTGTCGCGAAACTTGGGCAGCTGTCCCGCTCCCGTGAGGATCTCCTCCTTGACGATGAAAGGCACGTAGAACTCGGTGAAGCCGTTCTCTCCGGTGTGAGTGTCGAGCATCCAGAAGATGAGCGCGCGTTGCAGTCGCGCCCCAGCTTGCCTCAGAATGTAGAAGCGGCTTCCGGAGAGCTTTACGCCCCGCTCGAAGTCCAGAATGTCCAGCTCAGGGCCGAGGTCCCAATGGGCCAGCGGCTCAAATCCCTCCGCGGCAAAGTCGCGCAGCTGGCCCCAGCGGCGTATTTCGACGTTGGCGTGCTCGTCAGGACCGGTAGGCACGCTAGCGTCGGGTAGGTTGGGCATCCATAGTAGCTTCGACTGCAGCGCTGTCTCCGCCTCGCGCAGTGCCTGCTCCAGCTCCGAAATGCGGTGGCTGACCTCGCGCATCTCCGCGATGCGACTCTGGCGCGCGGCCTGGTCCTTCATACGCCCAATCTCCTTCGAGACTCGGTTGCGCTCGGCTCGCAGCGCTTCCACCTCTTGCAGTAGATCGCGCCATCGCACATCAAGCGCCACGATCTCGTCAACGAGGGTCGGATCGTCATAGCGCTGGCGCAACGCCTCGCGGATGGTCTCGGGTTGCTCGCGGATCCGTTGAAGGTCTAGCATACGTAGTTCTCCTGGTTTACCAAACCGTGCCAAACTGACGCAGTTTGGAAGGCTGCCTTTCTTCAGCCATATGTCCACGTTTCGACGTCGACCGCCTCGAGGGGTCTGACACCGGCTTCGCGTGCGTTTGACTTGGCCGTGAACCTACTCCGACCAAGGTGTCAATGCTTGGGCCTCGACAATGATCGCGGCATTGAAGCTTCTATCAAGCACAGCGCCGCAAGCGTTGATATTCTATGGCACAATTTTCATCAGCAGTTGTTTTCTTCCTACGAGAATGGTCGGCGCCGTATCACGCCGTCATTCATAGCACGCTGCTGGCGCCATCGCAGGGTCGATTATCCCACTAACCTGGCCTTTGTCCAGATTTGTGCCTTGTGGCGTTTATGTGCTAGACTCCCTCTGATGCGTCCGGGCTATTGCTGTCTGTGTCGTGCCGGACGCTCCAGACGATGATGATCCAGATGAGGAGGAGCAGCATGAAACGCTGGTTATGGCTTTTGGTGGGTACACTGGTCGCTTTCTCGCTTGCCTGCGGGCCAATCTCGCAGATCGCCGAACTCGTGACGGGCGGTGTGGAGGTGGAGGAGTTGATCGAGGGGGTGCTAGATGAGGCGATCACGGAGGCGCTACCGCTCGATGAGGACCTGCCGGATGCGCCCGCCGTTGACGACCCGGTGGATGACGATGATGATGCGTTGATGATCGATGCCGACGCCCTGGACGCACTTAACAGCTACCGCGTGCGCGTCAGTTGGCAGCTCGAGCATACCGGCGAAACCGTTGAAGCCTGGCAGATGGAGCAGGCATCGACTCGCGAT
Organism: Anaerolineae bacterium; assembly: GCA_003562365.1. Lineage (GTDB taxonomy): Bacteria > Chloroflexota > Anaerolineae > B4-G1 > SLSP01 > PWVB01. The sequence goes on along the minus strand of PWVB01000517.1, from coordinate 8,631 downwards.
CCGCGGGCGCAGCAGTTCGAGATTCTGGCTGATGGAGAGGCTATGACCGTGGTGCAAATCGGTAACCAGACCTGGATGCGATTCGGTGACGAGTGGATCCAGACGACTTCCGATGACGCTGCGGATATCGCCGATTTTGGTGACATGCTGGGCAGCGATTGGGCCTCCGGCTTGGGAAGCTCCGATCGGGAGTTCGTGGGGCGGGAGACGGTCAACGGCGTGCAGACCCGCCGCTATAGGACGGAGTACCAGACCGGTGTGGTGGGACTCTTCGGTGGCCTAGATGGAGTCGACGACATTGCTGAGGGCACGGCTGACATCTGGATTGCCGACCAACCTGATCTGCCCCAGTTCACCGTCAAGTTTGTGCTTGAGGCGACAGGGCTGGAAGATGGAGAGCCGGTCAAACTGGTGATGACGCAGGAGGTGTTCGACATCAACGTTCCCTTCACCATTGAGCCGCCAGCCGATGTTGGGGGGTTGCCCGAGGATGTCCCAGCCTATCCTGGCGCCACCGATGTAACGATGATGGGGGGACTGGTGATGTTCAGTACCTCCGATGCTGCTGCAACCGTTGCGGCATTCTACGAGGACGCCTTGGCCGACGTCGGTTGGCAGCGCGGTGATGACGGCACGACGATGGAGGAATTTGTCAGCAGCGTCTGGCAGAAGAATGGGCAACAACTCTCGCTGACGATCACCGCTGACAATGACGACGGCAGCAGCGTGATGATCAGCTTGGAGCAGTAGCTGTCCTGTGTGCTGTAGCTGCTAGAGGATAAAGTCGATGCGGACGCCCGAAGCGCTCGGACGCGCTGCGCGCGATGAGGGGCTGGATCTGGTCGGCGCCGTGCCGGTCGGACCCAGCCCCTTCTGGGATGCTTATGCTGCCTGGGTCGCCGCGGGCAATGCCGCAGACATGAGTTATCTTGTCCGGCCCGATGCCGTCGAACGTCGTAAGGACCCGCGGCGGATCATGCCCACAGCCAGGTCGGTCCTTGTTGTGGGTGCCTCCTACGCCGGTCCGCCCCGACCGACGCTCCCAGCCTTGCACGGACGGGTGTCCCGGTACGCCTGGGGGCCTCCACCACTGGGCGACAGGAGCACAGACTATCACCATTGGGTCCTTCGGCGGCTCCAGGCCCTGGTGGAGCGTATCGCGGCTGAGGTTGCCAAACCGTTGACCTCCCGTAGCTATGTGGACACCGGTCCTGTCCTGGAACGGGCTTGGGCACAAGCCGCCGGGCTGGGTTGGGCGGGTAAAAACACCAATCTGATTCATCCGAGACTTGGCTCCTATCTCTTCTTGGGAGTAGCGCTGCTCAGCGTTGACTTGCCCACCACTCCGCAGTCAAACCTGCCGGGATGTGGGCAATGCCGGCGCTGCATCGAGGCCTGCCCCACGCGGGCCATCGTTGCGCCGCGCGTCATCGATGCACGGCGCTGCCTATCTTATCTGACCATCGAGCACCGCGGACCGATCCCTATGGATCTGCGAGGAAAGCTCGGCGCGCGCGTTTTTGGTTGTGACACCTGTCAATCGGTCTGTCCTTGGAACCGGCGCCCCATCGCGGTATGCGCCGACCGGCCGGTACCGGCATTGGCTACCCTGCCTTTGCTTGACCTACTGACGCTTGACGATGCTGCTTTCCGAGCGCGCTTTCGCCAGACAGCGATCTGGCGCGCCACGCCCGAAGGATTGGCGAGGAACGCGGCCGTGGTGTTGGGTAATCTGGTTGGCCACACGCCCCTTGAATTGCAGAGGGTGCGGTCGGCGCTGGATTGTGCGGCGGTGAAGCACCCCAGTGCGCTCGTCCGCGAGCACGCCGCCTGGGCGCGGGCGAACTGCTGAGGCTGTCCGTTGGGGATTTAGGGAAGCCCAAGCACGTACCGTAGGATCAAGGCGTGGGTCAGCTGCTCAACTGGTGCCCGATCGTCGGTGAAAATCCGGGTGGCGGGCTCCGGCTGCCGCAGTTGCTCCTGGGCACGTCGGGCGAGCAGGCGTAGTCGCGGATCCTCCAACGCCGGTAAGTTAGCCGCAAGGTTTTCAGGTTCCGTCGGCTGGACTGTAGCGACTACGAGGGTGTTGAAACTACCAGGAATCTCGATAACGTGCACGGAGGCGAAGGCCTGGCCCATCGTGGCAGCGATGGTGTCGACCAGGCGCCAGTCCGCGGGGCTTCCGTCGAGGCCAGGGATGTGACCGACATTGATCGCCACAACGCCGTCGTCCCGCAGGCTGTCGTGGACTGCTGTGAAAAACTCCACCGTCGCCAGGTGCCAGGGGATATAGGGCAGCTGGTAAGCGTCGATCGCGACGACGCTGTAGCGCCGATCTGTCTGCGCTAGATAGGCCCGCCCGTCGGCGTAGTGCACCCTCAGGTTCGGCATCGTCATACCGAAATAGCGACGTCCTACCTCAACGATAGCCGGATCGATCTCCACCCCATCCATCGGTAATGGGCCGTAGACTTCTGTGAACTGAGCAGGTGTGGTGCCAGCGGCCAAGCCCAGTACCAGTAGGTCTCGGATCTGCGATGGTCCGTGGGGAGGCGGGTTGAAATAGGGAGCGATCAGGTAGTAATCCCACGGCCCCCCGGTCAGCAGCGCCAGCTCGGCCCCCTCTCGCCGATAAGCCTCCGGCGGGGTGTAGACAGAGTGCACGCCCTGCCCTTCGTTGAGCAGCAGGTAGCGCCGCCCGCTGGCGTCGGCGAGCACCTGAATCAGGTTGTAGGTTGACTCCTCCTCGTGGATCAGGCCGGGCTGTGGTTTCACCGCGTCGGGGCTAAGAGCGAAGAGCCCGCCAACCAGGAGCAGTGTCCAAGACAGCCTCCAGAAGCGTCGCCGTCGGGCATACCAGAGGCCCCACAGCCCCGTCGCTAGGGCAAGCAGTGCCAGCAGGAGAAAGGTGCGCCGGGTGCCGAGGTTGGGGATCAGGACGAGGTTGGGCAGGAAAGCGCCGATGAAGCTCCCTAGTGTGGAGATGCCGGCGATCTGTCCAGCAGCGCCGCCGCTCTTCGCAACTTCTTTGACGGTGAGCCGAATCGCGAAGGGGGAGACGCAGGCGAGCAGTGTGATGGGCGCTGCAAACAGCAGCAGGACCAGCACGAAGGGTCCGATGATCATCCCTAGGTTGAGGAGGCGCATGCCGCGAGCGGCCGCACTCAGCAGCGGGCGCGCCGCCAGGGGTATGCATGCGATGCCGGCGCCAGCGGCAACCAGAATCGTGTAGAGGGCGACGGGGTGAGGCGCCCGATCGGCCCAGCGCCCGCCAAGGGCATAACCGGCCGAGAAGTAGAGCAGGATCAGGCCGATGATTGCCGACCAGACCAGCTCCGTGGTGCCGAACGCTGGCGCCAGCAAGCGGGCCGCAGCCAGCTCCAGCGCTAGGGAGACGAGCCCACCCACAAAGACGGTGATCAGGAGCTGGACGCGCGAGAGGTGGGTCATCTCTCATATCCTGCCGAAGCTGCTGCCGGGGCCTCTCTGGACGGGCCTACGCTCAGTTCCGCGTTCACTGGACTTGTCGCCAGCGTCTTGGCCAGCAGCGCTGGCTGAGTGAAACCATCTTCCCTCTGCGTCGTCACCATCCTGGTCTCCGTTGTCTCTTAGGGGCCTCGGCCGCAGCTGCATTCGGCCCTGCCCGCTGGCGAAAATGCGTAAAGCCCTGCATCTGATGGGCTGAAGGCTATTATAACATCCACCCATCCTGAGAGGGTCTCGTCATTAGCAGGGCCCTCGCACTCTACACGGCAAACGTCTGTTCTGTTAACCGCAGCGGTTTGGCGCGCCAGCCAGCTGGCCATCCGTCGACTACGCAAGTCGTCGCTGACTTCCTTAGAGCTTAAGCGTCTCCCAGAGGGCGTCGATCCGCGCCTTGACTTCGGCGTCCATCGTGACGACGGAGGGCCAACCGCGGTGGTGTCCCTCCTCGGGCAGTTTTGCTGTCGCATCGATGCCGATTTTGCCGCCAAAAGCGGGGTGGGGTGCGGCGTGGTCCAGCTGATCTACCGGCCCCTGGGTGATCACCACGTCGCGTGCCCAGTCGACGTTGCCCAGTGCCTGCCAGGCGGTAACTGTGGCGTCTTGTACGTCAACCCACTCGTCAAAGACGACGATGGCCTTGGTCAGGCTGAGGAGCGCCAGCCCCCACAAACCGTGGATCACTTTGCGTGCGTGTCCCGGGAAGCGCTTCTTGATGCTCACCAAGACCAGGTTGTGGAAGAGGCCCGCCGGCGGCATCGCCATATCTACGACCTCAGGCAGGAAGAGTTGCACCAGCGGCAGGAAGAGCCGCTCGGTCGCCTTTCCCATCCAAGCATCCTCCATTGGGGGCACTCCGACAACGGTGGCTGGATAGATAGGATCCTCTCGGCGGGTGATCGCGGTGACGTGGAAGACCGGAAAGGGCGCCACCGGCGTGTAGTAGCCGGTGTGGTCGCCGAAGGGGCCCTCGGGACGATGCTCGTTAGGATCGACGTAACCCTCGATTACGATATCAGCATTGACGAGTACTGGCTGGCAGGCTGGATCGCCGCCCAATACGATCGCCGCTGGGATCCGGGGCTTTCCCCGCTCGGCGGCCACGCGCTCGTGCTCGGCGCCTCCCTTGTGCTGCTGCCAATGGACAAGCAGCGTGCGGTCGTCGACCTGCTGCAATCGGTACATTCCAACGTTGCGCGTGCCCTTCAGCGGGTCGCGGGTCACCACCTGTGGTAGGGTGATAAAGGGTCCGCCGTCATCGGGCCAGCAGGTGAGAATGGGCAGCTCCTCCAGCGAGAAGGCCTCGGTTTGGACCACGGCCTGGACTGGTGCGCGTCGGACGCGCAGCGGCTTGATTCCCGCATCGCGAAAGGCCCGCACGAGCGCGCTGCCCCGTCCGATCATGTCGCCCAGGCTGTCCGGTGGGCGAAGATCGATGAGCTGGCCGAGCTTGCGAGGCAGCTCATCGATGTCTTCCACGCCGAGGGCCCAGGCGATACGATTGGCGCTACCGAAGACGTTGATCACTACCGGCAACGTGTGCCCCTCAACGTTGTCGAAGAGCAGGGCCTTGTTGTGCGCTGCCGGGCCCTTGCTCACGCGGTCCGCGATCTCGGTGATCTCGAGGTGTGGCGAGACCGGGGTCGTAATGCGCACTAATTGGTTGCGGGCGTCCAGAAGCTCGACAAAGTCGCGAAGACTGGCGTAGGCCATAGGACCTCCTCAGGCCAGTGGATGATTAGTCGACCCTTCACCACCTACATAGCTGTTGTGCTGTTGTGTCGACGACGGTGTAGAGACCAAAGCCCAGAATGCTCATCGTCACGATGCCGGCGTACATTCTGGGGTAGTCGAAGAGCGTGCTGCCTTGCAGGTAGATATAATAGCCCAGCCCGTATCGGGTAGCAAAGAGCTCGGCGATGTAGAGGACGGCGATGGCAGTCCCGATGGACTGGCGTAGGGCGGTCAGGATCGCCGGCAGGCTGGCTGGGAAATAAACGAAACGGAAGAGGGCGCGGCGCCCGGCACCCAAACTCCGCACACTGATCAGGAGCTCCGGCCGGATACTGGCGGCTGCGTCTCGAACCAGTACTAGGATCTGAAAGAACAGGATCATCGTGATGAGCACGATCTTGGGCAGGTCGCCAACCCCCAGCAGCAACAGCACCATCGGCACCAACACGACCTTGGGGATGGGATAGAGTAGGTAGATGAACGGCGCGAACAGCCGGCTTAGGCGTCTGCTCTGTCCCAGCAACAATCCCGCCGGCGCAGCCAGGATGATCGCCAGCGCGATGCTGGTCACCACACGGTAGAGGCTTGCCGCGAAATGTCGCCCTAACGTTTGCGGAAGGTCTTGGACAAGGGCAGAGAGGACACTGGTCGGCGGTGGCAATATCGGACGTTGCACCGTCAGCGACGCCATCTGCCAGAAAACCAAAAGCACCACCAGGGCGATCAGCCGGGTTAGGTGCTGTTGCTTGGAGGTCGAGGCGACGGCCGGTTCGGGGGAACCCATCCTATGCTCCCTCCAGTCGCCCGCGTAGCTTTGTGACCTGCGCATAATAGGCTGCCGAGCGGCGGTAGGCAGCATCAGCGGTATGCGGGTTGGCCAAGCTGTGCGGCACATGGTTCGGTGGTGCGTCGAGGATCAGAATCCGCTGTCCCACAAAGGCCGCCTCCTCAAGCGTGTGCGTCACGAGCACCACAGTCAGCCCAGCCTCGGAGCACAACGCCAGTGTCAGGGCTTGCAGATCCTCGCGCGTTGGAGCGTCAAGAGCCGCGAATGGCTCGTCCATCAGCAGTAGATCGGGCTGCAGGACCAGTGCCCGGGCGATGGCGGCGCGCTGTCGCTGCCCGCCGGATACCTGGCTCGGGCGGTAATCGGCCAGGCCGTAGATGTCCAGCCGCCGTAACCAATTCTCGGTGCGCATCGCGATGTCGTTGGCGTCGAGTCGTAGATCCTGGGGCGCGTGCCGACCATCGGGTCCGTAAAAACGCCGGATGCGCAGCCCCAACGCGACGTTCTCGCGTAGCGTGGCCCAGGGCAGCAGGCCATACTCTTGCAGGACCAGGCTGGTCTGCGGTCGAGGCCGGTCCAGCATCTCGCCCTGGATCTCGATCTTGCCTGTTTGGGGTGCGACTAGGCCGGCAAGCAGCAGCAAGAGCGTGCTCTTGCCGCAGCCTGAGGGACCCAGCACGGCCCACACCTCTCCGCGGGCCACCTGCCAGCTGAAGCCCTCGAAGATGGGCCGCCGTGCGTATGTGAAGGTGATGTCCTCCATCCGGATCATTGGCTCTCCTGCCGGTCGTGATTCAGGTCGCGCACGATGGTCGCGTACGGTGGCGTTCCTTCCAGTCGGTCAGTTGCCGCGAGCCAGGTGACGACAGCCTTGAGTTGGGCGGGAGAGGGCCTCCCCCCAGGGGGATAGTCCGGCAGGCTGTAGCTGTCAGCAAGCCCTGCCGGTATGAGCTGCTGATCGATCAGCAGCCCATGCCAGCGGGGCTTGTCAGCATTGATAGTGGCGGTGGCGTTGTCGATGGCGCGGAGAAAGGCTCGTACTTCGTCTGCACGGGCCTCAACGATGTCAGCACGGAAGGCGAAGAGGCTGCCGCTAACGTCTGGATGAGCGCGATCGTCGATCAAGGCCACGGCGCCCTGCTGAACGGCGAGCGAGGCCAGCGGTTCCGGAAGTGTCGCGGCCTGCAGTTCCCCGGCATCAAGCAACGCCATCCGCTCTGCGATCCGCGGCACCGCCAGGATCAAGACGTCCTCGGGCGGCAGTCCCTCTGCCACCAGCAACCGCTCAGTGACATACTCGATAATGGTCCCCTCAGACACACCGATTGGCACGCGCTTCAGCTCTTCGAGGTGCGACAGGCCGGATCGGCCCGCAGCCAGGATCCTGAACTGCGCGAACTCTGGCGTGGGTGTCATCGCCCAGCGCACCGCGATCACAGTGGCACCATCTTCGTTGGCGTCCTGGTCGTAGGTCGGGGTCTGTCGATTGTAGAGCGCCAGAGCCACCAGGTCGGTGATGACGCCATCGACCTGACCGGCTTGCAGGAGTTGGTCGCGCTCCGCAGCCGCGCCGACCGGCACCAGGGTCACCGCCACGCCTTCAGCGGCGAAGTAGCCCTGCGCCTCGGCTACGTAGAGCGGCAATGCGTCCAGGACTGGCAGCACGGCCAGGCGCAGCGATGTCGGCGCCGGCCTCCGCCCGCAGACAGGTAGCAGCGCAAGCAGCAGCAACCAGAGCAACGCTGCTGGACGTAGTGCGCGCGATTCGGTCGTTCTAGCCACGGACGATTCCGCTTAGGAGAGGGTGTCCGCTATCAGCTCGTCGCTGTAGGGACGCCAGTAGTCGACCTTGGGGGGAGCGTCTGGATGCTGGGATGAGTAGATCAGCGTGGTGAGCGAGGCGGTAGCTGGATAGCGGTCGGTAATCCCGTAATGATCCAGGTGCCGCTTAAGAGCTACTTGCAGCGGCGCTCCCATTGCCCACAAGAGGGTGAAGGCGATGACGTCGCCGTGGCTCACCGCGACAATGTGCTGACCGGTGTGGGTCGTGCGGAGGTCGGTGACAAACTTAGCCCCGCGCGCGCCGATGTCGGTGGGAACCTCATATCCTTCGCCGATGCCGGTGTAGAGATCCCAGCCCCGTGCCTCAACCTCCTCAGCAGGGCGACCCTCAAAATAGGAGCGGATCTCGTCGATCAGAGGGGCTGTGATGGGGCTGAGGTTTGGGTGGTGATGAAGGATGATCTCCGCAGTCTGCTGTGCCCGTTGCTGTGGGCTGCAGTAGACGGCGGACAACTCAATGTCCCTGAGGTCGTGGGCCGCCGCTGCGGCCTGTTGTCTGCCAACATGACTTAGTTCGAAGCCCGGCAGGCGTCCGTAGATGACGTTGTCGGGATTATAGACGTGACCGTGACGGACAAACGTAACGCGAGTCGTTGCAGAGTTTTCGTTCATAATCATTGGCGCAGGAGACTCGAGAGTTTCAACGAGGAGATGTATGCGCCCCTCCTTTGTATACGTGACAAACTGAACATACGTACTATCATTTTTACATGAAACTGATCGCGCAGGTGAAGCTGGACACGAAGCCTGAACAGGCAGACGCCCTCAAACGCACAATGAAGCAG
>PWVB01000106.1 GCA_003562365.1 Anaerolineae bacterium | reverse complement strand
ATCTCCCCAGCCGTGATCCACAAACTCCGCCAGCCGTCTCAACTGCTGACGGCCCAACCAAGCAGCCTCACGATAAGACTCATTGACGCCGATGAAGTACTCGTCTGGCGTAATGTTATGGTAGATCAGGACTTTGTGGTCGGGAAGCTGGCGCGCCCACCTGAACACCTCAGGCGAATAGCCCATAGAGTAGTGCAAGAAGATGACGTTGGCTGAAGACTCATACTTGCGATACTGGTGAAAATGGTGCGCCTGAGCCTCGAATGAGGGCTGAGGAAATTCGCTGAAGATCTCTGAGCGGAACCCGCGGTTACGAAGGATACGTTGCAGAGAGATAATCTGGTTGCTGATCGCATCACCGTAAGTAACCACGGGATGGAACTGGTGAATCGACACACCACTTTCAGCGCTCATAGAACACACCTACCAACCAGCAGCATCAAGATAGCTTTACTCGCGGCAATCTCATCATACGGCATAGCCGTCAACCCGACTGGACACTATCTTTTGGCCCAGCACCCTTCGTGTGTGCTTCCAGAACTGCGATTCGGTCTCGAAGCGCTTGGTTCTCCCGCTTGAGCGCTCTCAGTTCCAAAAGGACCTTGCGATTTAGTCGACTCTGACGGATCAGACCGGCTTCCAGATATCGCCGAACCTCAGCGTTGATGACTCTGCGCACCAACGCATGGATTGGACCAAGAATCGGTATATACCAATCGATGACATAGTCGTTGGGTAGAATCTCACAGTCCTGGTCATCAAAACCACTGCCATCGCGATCGACCACCATCTCGCGGTATAGGCGCTGGGCCAACGCTTCAGGATCTTCGCCCCCATTGACTTGCTCACGGGCCTGACGCAAAGCCAGCCGGCGACGGACCTCTTCCATGACTGCCTCGACGTCAACCCGTTCATCCTCGATCCTAAACCAAGGTGTTTCATCCATAGATCTCTGCCCCCCAAACGTCCAGTGTAGTGCGATAAGCGCGAGCCACGGTCCTAGAGTCGTGAGCACGTTTCACGTAAGCTTGCCCAGCTGCACCCAGACTGGCTCGCGCCTCCGGATCACACACGAGATTCCGAATATGCCCGGCTAAAGCGCGGCTATCAGCTTCGCTGTCGCCCGTGTGGGTCAGCTTCAAGCAGCTGCCATTGGGCAGTTCAGCATACCACCCAGCATCTGAGACGATGACCGGCTTGCCCAAAGCCAGAGCCCTCAAAGTCAATGCCGATGCCTCTCCCACTGTCGGAAAGCGCAGGTTTACGATTAAATCGCTGGCGTCCAGAAAGGCCAGGAAACGGCTTAATGAGGGAACGTAGCCGGTTGACAGGACGGTCTCCTGAGAAATAGGATCATCCGGCAATGACGGCTCAGCCGACAGGTCCCCCACAAGGAGACAACGTAGGTGCGGCATCTCCTGCGCAACAGCTGCGACTGCACGCATCACGAGGTCGGCGCGTTTGGCCACATTCGGCATACCCGCCACAGTGACGATGAACGCCTCTTCCGGCAAGCCTAACTCCCCACGGGTTAACGAATCTGGCGTCTCTGGGCCATAGGGGGCTGGGACATAGGCCGTGCGCAAGTGCGGGCGGCGCTCCAAAGCCTGATTGAGGGCATACCGACTGTGGACCATCACGCCCAGACTCACATCAAGCAGACGATCATTTAACGGAATCTCAAAGAGCGGCAAGGTATGCCAATCCTCGGCTGCGCGATACGCCCGTTCTATACCGTTGGCACCCTCGGCGTAAGCCATCTCGCGCAGATAACCCGGCAGATCACCCTCTCCTAGGGTTAAGTCAGCGATGAAGTGATGCAAGAAGAAATCGTGCAACACGACAACGCCTGGATACTCTAGCGCCATCCGGTAGATGCTCGTGTGGAAAGCCTTGGAGTTACCAATGTGATAGAGGCAGAACGTATAGTCAGACCAGCGATCCACGAGGGAATCTAGAGAGCCAGCTAGAACCCACGGCGGTGAGCTGCCGGCAACATCACTGTAGAGATCAAGCTCCGCAAATTCTGCCGCCAGATAAGGAAGCAGCGCCGCACTGTAGTGGGCAATACCGGTCCGCTGTGGGGGCATTGGACTGACATAGGCAAGCCTCATCAGCCTAACGCTCCTCCTTCGAGCTCGGCTTTGGGACCGAGGAAACCACCCGCTCCATCTCTCTTAGCCGGCGCTCTAGCTGCGCAATACGCAGCCGAGCTTCCGCAAGAGATCGATGAAGCGACGCTTGATCACGATCTACAGCCGCCGTCCAATCAGAGAGGTTTTCGAGACGCCGATAGATCTGCTCGATTCGTCGGCAGATCTGTTCGATTCGTCGATGGACCCTGCCCAGAATATCGTTGAGCTGCTGCAAGACAGGTAGGACATACCATCGGGTAGAGACCTGGTTCCATACACTTCTGAAGCGAACCACCAATGGCCCAAGGACCGGCACCTCAGAGGTAAATGGGACCTCGTGAACCTGCCACTCCGGCAATTCGTTCATCTACGCTTCAATCCCCATTCCCTCCCAACGGTTAGGGAGACTTACCAATCCCTCCGGTATATCCGGTGCCGGTGAGATGCGCAAGCTGTACGCACGGTGATGATGGTCATAGGGTCTATAGACCGGAGAAGTCGGATCACTCACAGCTACGGTCACATCGAACTTCCCTGGCTGTAGGATCAATGCTTCCAGCCGGCAGTACACGCTGGATTCAATCCCGGCTTCAAGGCCATCTCCATATGCTGGTGAGTCAAGAGTGGTCACACGAATACCATCCTCAGTATAGATGCTCACACCGAATCTCAGGTTTTCCACACGCTCTATCACCCTATAGTCTATTCTTGCAGTCAGCGGCCCACCGAATCTAAAGGATTCCCTTGCCATCCCCTCTTCGTCAAACAAGGCGAAATCAGTGATCTCGACCTCACCGCTGGTCATTCGTTGACCACGACTCTCCAGGTCACCCAGAGACACATAATGGAGTCCGCGCTGCCGATCGACGTGGTTTAGGTAAGCACTCACGACGTCGTCAGGGTGGCCTTCGGCCTGAATCCGACCCTCATCGATCCACAAGGCGCGGTCACAGATCTTGCGGACCTCCTCAAGGTTATGGGAGACGAAGAGAATCGCCGTACCCATAGCCTGCAACTCAGCAATCCGGCGAAGGCATTTTTCGCGAAACACCTGATCCCCAACCGACAGGACCTCATCGACCAATAGGACCGTCGGCTGCAGGACAGTAGCCACAGAGAAGCCGAGACGCACAAGCATCCCCGAGGAGTAGTGACGCACCGGGGTATCAATAAAGGCTTCAATTCCGGAGAAAGCGACGATCTCATCAAAGCTACGGCGCACCGTGTCCCTGTCCAGTCCAATAACCGCGCCACTTAAGAAGATGTTCTCGCGTCCGGTGAGATCCGGATGAAATCCCACACCGACCTCCAGCAGAGCTCCCACGCGACCGCGGACAACCACCGATCCCGAGGTGGGTTCAACGACCCGCGCTGCCAGTTTGAGGGTCGTGCTCTTCCCCGTACCATTGTCACCGATGATGCCTAACGTCTCGCCAGAGACAACGCTGAAGGATACATCCCGTAGGACCCACAAATCTCGCTCACGTGCATTCCGCACCGTTGGACGCAGGAAGCTCACAAAAACATCGCGGAATGAGAGCGTCTCACGTTGGATGTTAAACCGCATTGACACGTGCTCAAAACTGACAACATCAGTCACCAGAATACCTGGTTTACCAAACTGTGCCAACTTGACACGGTTTGGAAGGCTGCCTTTCTGCAGCCATATTTTCACGTTTCGACGCAGATTGCTCCGAAGAGTCTGATATCTGCTCCACGGGCGTTT
>PWVB01000263.1 GCA_003562365.1 Anaerolineae bacterium | reverse complement strand
ACTTCCTGAGGATACGGGTCAAACCCGGCCTGCAACTGACCTGTGAGACTTCGGACCTGGATCCAGGCGTCGATCCCCGTATGGCATTGTATAGTGGGCCGGGAGAGCAGTACTTCGTGATGGCCAATGACGACATTGAGCCCGGCAACTTCAACAGCCGGGTCTCCTACTACGCCAACTTCGAGGGCTTCGTCTACATCGTGGTCGGACAAGGTAAGCGGATGCACAAGCGGGACACCGTCAACAGTGAATATACCGTCACCTGTAACCTCACCGTGCCCGGACGTGCCACACCGGTGCCGGGACAGCCTCCGCCGCCAGTAAAGGCGCCCGATGCCACCGCTACCCCGATGCCAGCGCCCACAGCAACGCCGCCCGATTCACCGATTGCCACACCCACGCCTCCTCCGAACAATGCCTCGGCCCTGGAATTGTCGTTCAGGTTAGTCACCAGGCCAGCGCCGGTAACGCCTACGCCGATGGCCGATGGCTTCCGCACGTTCAGGATCCTTATCTACTTTGACGCGGACTCCGATGGCCAGATGGGCGCTGGTGAGGGCGTCGCGGGTTTCTTTGTCCAGGTGCTCTCAGCCGATGGGAGTCAGGAGCTAGCCCAGGGATATACGGATGAACAGGGCCAGCTATCCTTCACCGTGCCGACGGTGGGCACCGTTCGGGTTATGGTACCATTACTGGGCCTCGACCGGCTAATCGACGCGTCCAGACATGAGCTGAAGATCAGAATCGCGCCCCCGACTCTTCCCGCGGCGATTCCGTGAGCGCGTAGCACGATCATCAAAGAGAATAGTCAGATGACCAACAAAAGTGTCAAGGACTACTATGCTATCCTGGGGATAGGGCCGGGGGCCTCTTTGGAGGAGATCCGACAGGCTTACCGAAGACAGGCGCGCGCCTATCATCCAGATCTCAGCAGCGATCCACGGGCCGAGGAGCGCTTCAAGGAGGTGAATGAAGCCTACGAGGTCCTGGCGAATAGCGAGAGGCGTCAGGCTTACGACTACTTCACGGCGGACGGTACGCGTGATACATCGGCGGATAGGCCAGACGTCAGCCATAGCGTAGAGGAACCCGGCTCGACAGAGACAGAGCCGACACCAACGAGTCAGCGTGACGCAGTAGAAACGCCCGTGAATACCTCGCAGATCTCCGCATCGGGAGAGAAAAAGACGCCAACCTCACAACAAAGGTCGGCCAAGAAACTCTATCCTCCCACCTGGGCGATGCTGCTCATTGTCTTGGGTGCGTGCATCATCCTCAGCGTTGGTGTCGGCGCGTTGCTCTCTCTGAGAAGCGATCAGCCAAGGGGCGGCGCACAGGCAGTAGACGTGACCAAGCTGACGACCTTCACATCGCCGCCGCCAATTCCCGACGATCTGACGGTGCTCCAGGAGGATGACCAGCCCATACGAACGGTTGCTCCCGTCCAACTGGATTTCGCCGGTGCGAGTTTCCCGATTACGGCGGTGCTTCCCGAGCAGGGGCGATGGCCCATCCCAGCCGACGAAGAAAACCTAGCGCTCTGGATCCACGGCACACTCATCAACTACGTGGTGGGACTCCCTTACGCCAGCACCTCGGAAGCCTTGCTTGCGGGGCTTTCCGGCGAGGCGCGGATTGTACTGACGCTGAGAAACGGCGCTCGGTTAACCTTCACGTCTCCGCAGGTCAAATACGTCGATGTTGATGATCGATCACCGCTCGCCCAGACCAGGCCGGGACTGACACTACTCCTATTGGGTGGCGATCAGGCCAGCCGACTTGTCGTCTCCGCACGCTACCTGCCCGAAGCCGAGCTGCCGCCTGACCAGCAGCAGGTGGAGGGTCTGAGGCTCAGAGTTCCACAGGCCGATCTCATTGAAGATGAAACACCGCCGCAGGCATGGTTCTACGTGATCGAGTTCGAGATCACCAACACCACCCAAAGCCCCATTGATCCCACCTTCTTCGATATGGTGCTGGAAGACGGACGCACCCAACGATACGTTCTCAATGAAGAGGCCACCCGTCGGGGAGGGAGTGGTCGGCTCACCGCGCCGATTGAGCCCGGTGCAACAGTGAACGCCAACGCCGGATACGTGATCCCCCGGGACGCAACGCCGCCTATGGTGTGGATCTTTCGTTCGGATCCCACGGCGTCCGCCGCGGTCCGATTTGTGCTGGATTTCACCCCCCCTCTGCCGGCTCCCGCGCAGCCAGACGTCGAACTCTATGAGGTCTTCCTGGATCGGGCGCGAAACGTCGTGGTCATCGCCGGTACAGTCTACAACACGGGAGAATCTGATCTGCAGGCGACAACAGAGCTGATAGCTTTGACCTCAAGCCAAGGGCAGAGCAACCTGGTCGCTTCAGCCCCGCCCCTGCCCTGGAACGTGTCACCCGGCAGCTATCAGGACTTAGAGCTTCAGTTCACCGCTCCCTTAGACAGCGACACGGCACTGTTAGACGTCCTTGGCTTCACCTTCGAGATCGAGGGACTGATCCCATAGAACGATCCGAATCCGGTGGGTACCCTTAGGCTAGCATAACGATGACACCAAACCGACCGGTACGGCCTCTTTCAGCACGATGGGAGTACCATTCGTGCCTCTGACAGGCCGTGCAAATGCGGGAAAGGTCGATGCTCTCCACACCAAGAGTCACCAGCTGCCCCAGGGCAGCCGCTGACAGGTCCAGATGCCAGGTTTGGTCCCGCCGAAATGCCACAGGTTGCCCAGGCGGCAGGGTGGCCTCTATGAACCGGACTACCTCCTGGCCGACAAGGTAGTGATCCGCACAAATCGACGGACCGATGCCAGCCCATAGATCCCGAGGATGGGTGCCGTAGTGGGATACCATCGCGGAGACCGTTGCCGGGATCACGCCAGCAGCTAATCCCCGCCATCCAGCGTGGGCCAAGCCCACTGCACCTCTCTCTCGATCGTAGAGCAGAACCGGCACGCAGTCGGCAAAACGAAGCAGAAGCGCGATCTTTGGGTGATTAGTGATCAAGGCATCAGTCTGAGGAACAATCTTGCCACCATCATCCAAGCCCACAGCAGCGACGCGCCGCTCGTGAACCTGATGAGGGCTGACCACCTGATCAGCCAGAAGATCCAGAGCGGTGAAGACACGATGATGGTTCTCGGCAACAGCAGAGGGATCATCGCCGATGCCGCCGCCGAGGTTGAGGCTGGCAAACGGTTGTCGACTCACCCCGCCCAGGCGAGTGAGTAATGCGTGGTGAAAAGTGGGCTGGGACCTGCTATCCGGCACATCAAACCGATAAGCTACAAGCCCCAGCCGGTTGTGCTCAAGGCGATCAAGCGGCATGCTACCCGCGCGGACTGAAAATCGCTTTAAGTACAATACCAACCCAGCCGACAGCCCAGACGCTCAACAGGATCCCTGCCAGCGCGACCTTCTGCTCATCGATTATGGGTCGAACGTGGGTGCCCTCTGGGGTGATCTCGATGTAGGCGACAGGACGAGCATGCGCCCCCCCACCACCACCGCCACCACCGATGACATCTGTATCTTCGGAGATATCATCGCAATATGCCGCATCCTCAGACCCCGCCTCACTCTCGGCGCCGCACTTCGGACAGCTGCCGCCACCGAAACCGGCACCAAAGCTGTAAGCAAATTGAGCAACGGGAATCACCGTGCGGTCCTCAAAAACCTGAGGTTTGCCGAAGACAGCGTTGACATTGACCTCCTCTGGCATACTTTCAAAGCGCTCAAACAGAGATCGGATCTCTTCCATAGTCTTTCATCCTTTCTATTTGGACTTTCGACAAAATGAAGGAACTGTGGAACCTGTTAAGGTATGTCTACCAAAGAATACCAAAGCGGGTTCCAGCAGT
>PWVB01000481.1 GCA_003562365.1 Anaerolineae bacterium | reverse complement strand
TGATGTCGCCGGACCAGCCTGCGAACGACCAGCCGGGATCGGCAGTTGCTGTGAGGGTGACCACATCGCCATACTGGTAGGTGGGTTGATCGGGGTCCAGCGTCACGGTACCGCTGCCGACGATGTCGACGTCGAGGGTGTATTCACTTGGCTGCCCTTCGGCCAGTGCCCAAGTGCCAGAAGGGTTCACACCAGATGCTGTCACTGTATTGCCTGAGGTGTTCACTGTCGATGGATACGGTTGCCATTCCGATCCATCGTGCCGGTAGAGGGTTAGCAAGTTTTCATCTGCGTTCGCCGCGGCGATCTCGTCGTCCGTATAGCATAGGGTGAGTGTCGCTGAATGGCCCCCTGATCCCTCATAGGTGAAAGTATAGGTGCGCTGGAGGCTGACCGCGCTCAGATTCGTCGGATACTCGTAAGCGATTGCAGCTGTAACGGCGTCCAAAGACCCTGTATCTGTGAAGTCGATGCGAGCGCATACAGCTCCGAAGGTCAGCGTATCCGTGATTGGGCGTCGAACTGAGGCATCGCGGTTCTCGTAGCAACCGATGTCTGGTACGTTGGGCTGGGCAGTGTTTGTCGGACGGGGGCTGCCCTCCAAGTCGATGGTGATGCCAGGTTCAAAGCTTCCTGCATCTAGCGCCGCTGACTCACCGGCAATGCGGTAATTACCTGCTGCCGAATCCAGAAAGCGAGGATCCAGGTTGAAAAGGCTGTGCCCGCCACTTTGGACCGGGCCTTCGAATGTTGTGCCGTTTCCGAAGAATAGATTGTAGTCTTCACTAACGATACCATCAGCCTGGCTGAGGCCCACAGTGTGGCTCGTTACTATAGTGTTAGTGATTCCGACTGTTCCGCTGTAAACATAGATGGCAGAACCGGCGCCCACAGTGTCGTTGGCGATGGTCAGGTGAATCAAATCTTGGCTACCTTCTATACCTCTAAGATAGATGCCAGCTCCGTCAGCTGCTGTGTTGGCGACAAACAAGGCATTGACGACGTTGACGCCACGCTCTGCATACAGGCCGCCGCCGCCTCGGCCCCCAGCGATGTTACCAATCAGCTGTGCTCTGTCGAGCTGGACGGTGCCATTTATGAAAAGCCCTCCTCCTCCTTGCCAAGTATTCGGTGCGGTGGCTGTGTTGCTGTCGAAATGCCCACCAACAACGGCTAACTCACCAGTGGTGGTGCTCTGGTAAATACCACCGCCGCTTTCACCGGCGACATTGTTGGTAACGGTGACGTTGTATAAGTCTGCATTGGTGCGTACGAAGATGCCGCCGCCAAACTGCGCGGCGGTGTTATTCAATATCTCAGTCTCTGTTAGCGTGGCTGTATCGTTGATATAGAGCCCGCCTCCACGGGACCCGAGAGAAGCAGCTGTGTTGGATTCAAACAATCCTCCAACCACATCTAGGTATCCAGTTGAGCTCACTTGCCCCTGATACAAACCTCCCCCGTGTTCTAATGCGATATTGCCAATGATCTGGGGATGGTGCAATGTCGCCGTTTCCCTCACGTAGATGCCGCCGCCCCATTTTGCGGCCTGGTTGTTGAGGATCAGTGTATCGGTCAGTGCCACACCCGCATGACTGTAGAGTCCTCCACCCAAGCCTCCACCTGCTGTTGTAGTGTAGACATAGTTGCTCTCGATGCGTCCTCCGAGAACAGTCACCTCGCTGCTATCAAAGGAGTAATACACGCCTCCTCCGCTGCTTGCGGTATTGCTGATGACGCTGACGTTGGTCAGGGTGCTTGGTCGTGCTAAGTACATCCCACCACCGCGGACAAGTGCGTAGTTGTCGATGAACTGAGTTGTTGAGATGGTTGCACTTGAGGAAGCAAAAAGTCCGCCACCGAAAGCCAATCCGGTCGTTGCTTGGTTTTGTTCAAAGCTCCCACCAACAATGCTGACATAGTCATCAAAGAGGCTTTGATATAGGCCGCCGCCCCACAGGCCCGCGGCATTGCTCTGGAAGGTAGGGTTGGTAAGTTCTGCGTCAGCACGGACGAAAATGCCGCCCCCCGCCCTTGAGGCGAAATTATCTCTCACTACGGTGCCTGTCAGGGAAAGGCTTCCTCCGATAAAGGCACCGCCTCCATTGCTGTCACTCGTGCCTTCTGCCACATTGTTTTCGAGGATCCCGTCAATCAGTGTAACCGTACCGTCGCTTGCGTGTTGATATAACCCTCCACCATCCCGTGAGGCGGTGTTGCTTATGATGTGAGTGTCAGTCAAGGTTACGCTTCCGACTACGTAGATGCCACCTCCACCATCCCCAAACTCTGTACCTAAGGCATGGTTGCTGCTGACTTCGATGCCCTGAATATGGGCCGAAGCAGTGTCACCAATGTACAGTCCGCCTCCCCGCGTGGCAGTATTATCCATTATCACAAGATCGGTGAGAGTCGGCGCTGCATTTCCTGCTATAGATATCCCTGCACCCTGTGCTGCCAAACCACCGCGAATCGTGAAGCCTCTAAGCCCTGCGGGTGCTGTTACCCCCGAACCCGCGGTAACCATAGGACCGCGCATTCCCTCCCCGTCAATAAAAGTTGTGGCAGCTCCTGTTCCGCTGATAATCACGCCGGCTTGAAGAGCGACGCTCTCAGTGTAGGTGCCTGATTGGACTATCACAATGTCACCGATTGTAGCCCGGTTAGTCACTGCGTAGACGATGGTGCGGCAGGGAGAGCCCGCTGACCCACAGGTGGGCGTATCCGCGCCTGCGGTATCTACTATGATCTCAGCTGCTACGGCCGGAAGTGCCCAGGCCGCTAACAGCATTCCGCTTAGAAGAAGGGCCAATAGCAGCTGGGTCAAATTTGTGAATCCCGTCATTGACTTCTCATACCAGTTGATTCTCATCGAACACCTCCTGTGGTTACCTCTATTGTACGACACCAAGACAGCCAACTAACTGAACCGAGATGGAGGTCAAACGCCACCACATTCTGTTCAACACAGCCTTATCGATCGGGCTTATGTGACACGCCCTGATGAACAAACTCGCGCTTATCACATATCTATAAGCTCCGTTAACAGCCGGCGATAGGTTCGCTCCCGATCCGCCAAGCCAGCAAAGATAGGCCGGCTCAGAACGGTGGACAACCATCTAGGTGCATAGGCAAGGAAAAGCAAAAAACGAAAGTATGCGGCGCGCCGCTCGCCTCCGAACTTACGATGGAATTGCACCTTGCTCTGATATAGTTGGATGTACATCTCTTCTGCCATCTGTTGGGAACTCGCTTCCCCATAGTGCAACACGACAGACTGTGGTATCCACCAGAGTTCCCATCCGGCGTGCGATAACCGGTAGCAGAGATCCATTTCTTCTGTGTACATAAAATAACGCTCATCCAACAGGCCAACTTCATCCAGCGCTTGCTGCCTGAGCAGCAGACAGGCGCCCTTGATCACCTCCACAGGTCTGGGCTGCCGTGTCGTCCACATTGACTGAGGATAGCTAGCTCGACGCCAGAGTCGGTCTAGAAACATCAACCGCCAGAACTCGCGGTGGGGTGTCAGCATTGGATGGCACGATGGCTGGAAGCTGCCATCAGCATTGATGAGGCGCGGGCCACATCCTGCAGCTCCAGGATGATCGTCCAGAAATCTGACCATCATCTCTACAGCATCAGCTTCGACCACTGTGTCGCTGTTAAGCAGAAGAACATATCGACTTTCGCTTTGGCGTATTGCCTGGTTATTTGCGCCTGCATAGCCTGCATTCTCTCTGTTTGCGATGAGTTTCACCCATGGGAAGCGCTTCTGTACCATCGACGCGCTTCCGTCGGTAGAGGCGTTGTCGACGACGATGACTTCGGTGGCGAGCCCTTTCCGATCAAGCGTCAAGAGTTCCTG
>PWVB01000450.1 GCA_003562365.1 Anaerolineae bacterium | reverse complement strand
TTGAATCTGCTCAAACATGCGGACACTGCCAACTGCGGGGTCCACGCCAAGCGTCTCGAGGCGGCCTGGGACGAAGACTACCTGCTCAAGGTCCTGGAAGCCTAAATGCGATTGCCCTAGCCCTGGCCCCCATCCGGCTTGACGAAAGGTCAAAATCTGGTATCATATATCAGGTAGATATACTGTTCGAGGGCGTGCCCGATATGGTCACCTCCTCGATGATACTATGGGGACGTTTGGTGAGCACGCGCTACATCATTTTGGGGCTCTTGGCTCAGCAACCGATGTCAGGCTATGACATCAAATCGTTGTTCAAAGACCTAAGCTGGTTAGTTGACACACCCAGTTATGGAAGCCTCTACCCGACCTTGCATGCCCTGCTAGCAGAGGATCTTGTGAGCGTCAGCATTGGACCCGGGCAAGGCAAGCCGACTCGCAAGCTCTATGCTATCACGGTAGCCGGTCAGACAGCCCTGCAGAGTTGGTTCAGGGAATCGGCGACAGCGGGGCTTTCAATCAGGGGCTTTGCACGACGGCTGGTTGTGGCTAGCAGCCTGTCAGGAGATGACCTTAAAGACCATCTGATGCAGCGTCGCTCGCAAGTAGTAGGCTATCTAACCCGACCTAAGGACACGGATGGGCGTCGAAAGGGCGGGAGCGATCAACAACTCGTTCATGACTACGGTACTTTCATCGCCAAGGCAGAGTTGGCATGGTTGGACGAGCAACTGAGCAAGTTGCTTTCTTGAGCCAGCGACCGTCGGAGTATCCTGGCATTCATCGCCTCCTAGGGTCTAGAGCTGGCTAGAGGATAGCCTGCCCTGCGCGTATTTCGGGCTAAAGGTTCAACCTTGGGAGAGCGTTTGAGGGTCGCAGGTCTCAAGTGCAAAAGTCTACACTGCGCCTGCCGGTGAGCCGTTACGCAGAAAGCCGCGAACTCCAAAGCCCCGTCGTTGGCCCGCTTTCGTGTCTACGGGCGTCTAATGCACAATAGGAGGCTACGTATATGTTCGATATCGGTGATGCTGTATATCATCCCTCAAATGGCGCTGGCGTGATCGCCAATCTCAAGCAGCTGCCGGCCCTCAAGAAGGGACAGCGCTTTTACAGGATCCGAATGCTGGGCAAGACCAGAACAGTGATAATGGTGCCAGTGAAAAAAGCTGAGGCCCTCGGACTGCGTCCGGCGGTCTCGAGAGACGAGGTTGAAGACGTCCTGGACCTGCTCTCATCTGAGCCGATGGCACTGCCCAAGAAACACAAGCGGCGCTACAAGGTCTGCCAGGACAAGCTGGATACTGCAGAGACCCGACAAATTGCTGAGGTCGTGCGCGATCTTACGTGGCGTCAGATCGAGAACGAAAAGCTAAATGTGCCGGGCCGCCGCATCTATAAAAAAGCACTGAAACTGTTGACCGGCGAATTGGCGGTTGCACAAGGGGTAAATCTGGAAGTCGCCGAGGAGCAAATCAACGCGGCCCTTCAGGTCCACAGAGCGCCAAAACCCGAACTGATCGCGTCGCAGTAGAGCACGATATAGGACTTATTCAGCAGAAGGAACACCAAAGGAGGCTGTACTTGGATGGCAAAACAAGAGAAGATTGAGATGCTGGGCACCGTTACGGAGGCCCTAAAAGGCACCAAATTCCGCGTAGAGTTGGATAACGGACACGAGATCATCGGCTATCTCAGTGGCAAGATGCGCCGCTACTATATCCGCATCCTGCTGGGGGACCGAGTGAAGGTAGAGCTCTCCCCCTATGACCTCAACCGGGGGCGGATCGTCTATCGTTACAAGCGCAAAGTACCCCAGCAGCAGACCTGATCGTCAGTCAGTCTTGGTCGGGAGTTGAGTGGCAGGAGGCAATCACCGATGGCCAGCCGGCAATCAGGAACCGTTAAGTGGTATAGTATAGAGAAGGGTTACGGCTTCATTCAGTGCAACGAGAGCAAGGATCTCTTCGTCCACGAGTCAGACATTCGTGGACGAAGTGTGAGGATTCTGCACCAAGGACAGGTCGTCGAGTTTGCGATACAGCAGACGTCCAAGGGTCTCAAAGCCGTCAACGTCACAACCCCCTGGTATACATAGACACACCGAGTTCAGAATAAGCGTACCGGGCCGTAACGCTCTGTGTTACGGCCCGGTTTTTGCAGTTCTAAGAAGCTCCAGCGGTGAGGGGGCTACGCCGCCTCGACCTTTGCCTGGGCCATCACTTGCTCGGCCAAGTGCGTGGGAACTATGTCGTAGCGTACAAATTCCATCGCATAGAGGCCACGAGCCTGCGTGATGGCCCGCAGGTTCGTGGCATACTGCTGCATCTCGGCTAAGGGCGCCTCGGCAGTGATAGTTGCCCTATTGCCATCCTGACTCATGCCCTGCACCCGCCCACGACGGGTATTGAGATCTGACATCACCGCACCGGCGAATTCCTCCGGCACCGTGATGGTATAGAGATAGATCGGCTCCAACAAGACGGGCCGGGCCACCCTAAACGCTTCTTTGAAAGCCTCACGACCAGCAATCTGAAAAGCAATATCTTTGGAGTCGACGGGATGCTCTTTGCCGTCGGTGACAGCGACCAGCACATCCACGATGGGATATCCGGCCAGGATCCCCTGCTGGAGCACCTGTCGCACACCTTTCTCGACCGAGGGCTGGAAGGAGGTTGAGATATGACCACCATAGACCTCCCAGACGTACTCGAAACCTTCATCGCGAGAGCGCGGCTCAACTCGCATATGGACCTCGGCAAACTGTCCAGCACCGCCAGACTGCTTCTTGTGCCGATATTGCGCAGTTGCGACACCCGTCACCGTCTCTTTGTACGGCACCTTGGGGGTACGCGCCTCTAGACCCACGTTGAACCGGGACTTCATCCGACGCACCGCCGTCTCAACGTGAGCATCGCCCATACCGGAGAGGATCGTCTCATTGGTCGTCGGTTCCTGATGCCATTGCAGCGTAGGATCCTCCTCAGAAATGCGGGTCAATGTGGAGCCCATCTTGGCCGTATCAGCCTTAGAGACCGGAGAGATGGCGACACTGTAGAGTGGATCGGGGAAGATGGGACCACGGAGCGAGAGCACCTGCCCCCGGCTACACAGCGTGTCGCCCGTCTGTGCCTCTTCCACCTTAGTGACCGCACCAATATCGCCAGCATGCAGCACTTCAACCTGAATTTGTTCACGTCCGCGCATTACGTAGAGCTGGCTCAGTCGCTCGCTCTCCTGCGTCCGCGGGTTGATGACCGTGTCACCAGCGCCAAGCTGTCCACCGAAGACCTTAAAATAGCTGATCTTACCTACATAGGGGTCGGCGGTGGTTTTGAAGATCAAGGCAGCTAATGGGGATGCATCGTCGATCTCGAAGGTCTCTTTCCCCTGGGCCATCTCAGCCTCAAAGCTTCGACCAGCTGGCGATGGTGCCAACCTGACGAGCAGATCCATTAACGCCGAGAGACCGATCGTCTCACTGCCGCCAGCACCAACCAACACGGGAACCCAGCTCCCCCCAGCGATCACAGCCCTTAGACCGTCGCTGATCTCTTCAGGAGTGATCTCCTCATCCTCGAAGTACTTCATCATCAACGCTTCGTCAGCCTCCACCGCGGCTTCCACAATCTCCGTATAGAGCTCATCTACGCGATCTGCCAGCTCGGCAGGGACATCGGCCGGCTCGCCCTTTGGACCCAGATACGCCTTGCGCTCCAGCACATTGATGACACCGCGAAACTGGTCCTGGGCGCCAATGGGCAGCATCAGGGGCAGGAATTGTGCATCGAAGGTCGCCGAGAGGGACGCCAGGGTTCTCTCAAAATCGGCGTTCTCGCGATCCATCTTGTTGATCAGGACCAGGCGGGACAGAC
>PWVB01000424.1 GCA_003562365.1 Anaerolineae bacterium | reverse complement strand
GTGGTGGAGAATCTTCGGGGCCCATATCGGGCAGGGGGCGAAATTCTGAGAAGGGCTCTGTCCCGGTTTCTCGGGACAGTGTCGTGCGCAGCCTGGGCGGCTCGGCTGGTCACGGCGAGCAACTGCATCCGGTGTCCGTACTTGACAGCGGGGCAGATTCGCCAGACAATATGTTGGCACTTGTCGATAAGTGTGAACGGTTTGTCTGGAGGTGTCTGCGATGCAACAGAACAAGAGCAGTCGCGAACGTGCTGAAGAGGTGTTCCGCAAACACGGGGGCATCCTCAAGATGAGTGCTGCTTTGCGGCACGGCGTGAGCCGATACACCCTTTACTCGATGTATGACGAAGGCCGGCTGACTCGTCTGGCTCGTGGCGTGTACCGGTTGGCGGATATGCCTGTGCTGAGCAATCCCGATCTGGCCACCGTCGCACAGCGGATTCCGAAGGGCGTCATCTGTCTGGTATCGGCATTGGCATTCCACGGACTGACGAGCCAGATACCTCACGTCGTATGGGTCGCGGTGAAAAGGCCCTCACGGGTGCCGAAGATCGAATGGCCTCCGGTCCGTGTGCTCAATTTCAGTGAAAAGGCTTACTCGTCCGGCACAGAGAGGCATGAACTCGATGGCATACCTGTCACCATCTACTGTCGGGAGAAGACAGTGGCAGATTGCTTCAAGTACCGCAAGAAGATCGGCCGCGACCTCGCCCTCGAGGCTCTGACCTCTTACCTGCAATCAGCCAGTACAGATATCGATGCCCTCATGAAGTATGCCCGCGTGTGCCGGGTAAGTGATGTCATCAGGCCGTACCTGGAGGCCATGCTCTGATGCCACGGCAGACCAAAAATATGGCGGCCTCAGTCCACGACAGATTGCTCAACTGCTCACGTGACAGCGGACGCCCATTTCAGGAGATGCTCGAGTACTACGCGATGGAACGGTTCCTCTACAGGCTATCGACCTCGCCGCATGCACGTGAGTTCATTCTGAAAGGGGGGCTTATGCTTCCGATTTGGGGGGCAGCGGTATCGCGTCCAACCAGGGACATAGACCTACTCGGACACACTGCAAATGAGGTCACAGCGATCACCGGGATAGTTCAGAGAATCTGCAGGCAACAGGTGGTCGATGACGGTCTGGTATTTGATGAGGCCAGTTGCCGTGGCGAGATGATCAACCCGGAGAAGGAATACACCGGTGTGAGAGTGCGGTTCACTGCCTATCTCGGCCGGGCGAGAATACCCATGCAGATTGATGTTGGGTTCGGAGATGTCGTTATCCCCGAGGCGGTGGAAGCCGAATACCCGACGATGCTCGAACACCCACCGCCCAAGGTCAGGGTCTACACACGCGACAGCGTCATCGCTGAGAAGCTCGAGGCAATGGTCAAGCGTGGTGAGGTCAACAGCCGCACCAGGGACTTTCTTGACATATGGCTGCTCTCAAAGCAGTACGAGTTCTCCGGCACGGTGTTAGCAGAAGCGATCCAAAAGACATTCGAAAACCGCGGTACTCCAATCCCTTTGGAGCCGATCTGTCTCACCGGGCAGTTCGCCGCAGCCCAGCAGCAACAGGAGGCGTGGCGGGCTCTTCTCGGGACCAGTCAGATCCCGGATACCCCCAGCGATTTCACGGTAATTGTCGAGGCCATTGGAGCGTTCGCCAAGCCGGTGCTCGACGCCATCGCTTCGTCGCGGCCTTTTGCGGCCTACTGGGTGCCGCCCGGTCCGTGGCTATTCAAGGGCTAAGGGTCTGGACCATCCGGCCTTTTCGACAAGTCAGCTCACCCCAGGCATAGTTCGCGCTCGGGTGCAAACGCCGATGCTGCCTTCACGCTGCCCCGGCTCCGCCAGCCCTGCATCTGGGCGCCTGCAACAGCAGATGGTCTAACTCAACAGGTGGTATCACCAACGGGGGCGGATCAGTAGCTTGCCAACGATCTGTTCCGGTGTGAAACCCTTCCCTGGCATTACCTCTGTCCCCTTTCCATCGACTCCAGCAGCCCTCATTTTGACACAACCACTGGGCCTGTTTTCCGAGAGGGCAGGACAGTGATGTCCGCCGGCAATGCCCCCCAGAACCATCGCGAGAAAAAAATTTGCATGAAGGCGATAATTTTGGTAATTTGACTTGAAAAACGTTGTATAAGATGTATATAATAAGTATATATAATGCAAACAGTAGTGCGCAAGCGGATAAGCAAAAATAGTAATCAAACCAATAGGGACCGGGGATGAGCATAATCACCCCCGGCAAGCAAAAGGAGGCAAACTACAATGAAAGATACTAAAGAGGCATCACGACGCACGTGGAACATGGAACAGCCCGAAGAGCAGCAAAGCTCGGAGTGGCTACGACTAAGATCCGTCCAGGAGGGGGGGCGGAGCAAATACCGGCTGAGATTCGTCGGAGGTTTCAAGTCTTACTGGGTCCATTGGCCCACCGTCAGGAAGGGGAAAACCAAAAAGGACGAGCCATTTCCTGATTCACGAGCAAACCCTCGATTCTCCCGGAACTGCTCAGATGACGCCAGTTGCCCCTGGTGCAAGCTGGGCTATGAGCGGTCACCACGCTGGGTCGTGGTGGTCATTGACCGGGATGACAAACAGCTCAAACGGGTTGAACTGCCGCTGGTGGTTTGCAAAGAGATCGGCCGCTGGTATAAGCCGCGCGTTGACCAGTATCCAGGCGGGCCAGGCAGACAAGGGGAGATGATCGATTTTGGGCTCACGGTCATGGGGACGCGCAAAGACAAGGAGTATAAGGTTAAGCCAGTGGGAAAAGCACGGCCACTGAAAAAGGACGAACGGAAAATGCTCACGCGCAAGAAGAAAGCCGGCGAGCTCGATCTGAAGGAACCGACTCGCCCTTCATTCATGGCCGAAGAACTGCAAATACAGCTTTTCGGAGAGGTGATCCAGGCTGCCCCGGATGAGCAGCAGTGTGACGAGGTTGGTCGTCTTGCCGCCGAGTTAACCGCTCATCAAGAAGAAGAGAATGAAGAAGAGAATGATGACACCGCCAGCAGCAAGTCCGACAAAACGCCTGATGACGAGCATTTTGATGATGACATCTTCAACAATATGGATGACGAAGATGATGATGATGATGATGATTTCGCCTGGTGAACAACCGGCGCCCAGAAGCCCTTACATATCGATGCGCTCATTGAATCATCAAAGACTATGAGATGGAGCGGGATAGATAGGTCGGATGTATAAATAGGTCGGATGCATAAAATTAAATTTTTATTTTATTATGGCATGATGCAGGTCATTTCCCAGCCATATGAGTAGAGTGATATTGAGCTCGATTTTGGCAATTTCAGTGGCAGTTGTAGCCCAGTCAGTTCAGTCGGCGAGCAAGCAAACCAGATGAGTTCATGGTTCACCACAAAAGGAGGTATGCATGTCTGAAAACACATACAAACACGAAAACGGCCGCACAGTTAAAATCCCCAGAGAATGGCAGCACATCCAGCCATTCACCATAGCTACTCTGAAACAAAACAGCTTCAACCCCCGCAATCAGCTGGTCGTCAATCTTCACCGCTCCCTTCCCAGCCACATCCAGAGCCCGGATGGCATTCTGCAAGCACTCAACGCCACCACCACAGATGAGCAGAGCGGTGAACAGAGACTGGCCAATCCCCAAATCATGACAGTGCAACACTTCGCCGGCACAATCACCGCACCAAATGCCCATGATTGGATCGGCTCACTATTCGGTCCTGGGCTGCTGGGCAAGGAGAGGCGCTAGAGCTTCCGTCAATAGGTGTGTAAATGTATTTCAGGCGGCGGCTTCCTCCTGGTGGTTTTCGACCACAACTCCGTTGACCAATTGCACTCCGTTCCACACCGCTGGCAACAGCTCTG
>PWVB01000480.1 GCA_003562365.1 Anaerolineae bacterium | reverse complement strand
GCGCTGATGGCGGATAATGGGTGTGCCGTCGGGCGCCATCAGGCTGGCGTCGGCCCATTGGGTACTGAAATCGATCCCGACGGCCAAACGTGGTTCCATGGCGCACATCCTTTCGGTGCAGCTGGAGGAGCGAGGGTCACGGGTGTTCCGGTCATTACGGGCGCGGCAGCCTTGCGGCTAATCAGACCTCTCCCAACAGGGCGTCCAGCAGGAGCTGCTACCATCCCGCGTCCCTGCTGGCAGGGACATCGTGCGTGTCAGCCGTTGACCGCCCGTAGCGCCGGGAGAAACTCTTAGGAAGACGTGATACCCGGCTGGTGTCCGAGCATCCGGCAAGGATGCGTAGTCTTACCCAGGACCTGTGCAGCTCAGGCTCCCTGAGCTACCTATGGTCTCGCCGGAACACCCGTTCCCGCAACTACCCCCTATCATATACAAGGATGCGCATTTCCTTTCTTTTATCAAGTCGACTTGCTGTACGGTTCATTGTCTGAAGGCCTGTATCTAGCGCATTCATCCACGCCTTCAGGCGGTGGCTTTCTGCGCCGTTTATCGTAAGGTCAGGGTGAAACCAATGCCAACCGAAACTAGCCATGCTTTGACAGCTTTTGCCAAAGCGCTCGCCAGGGCCCTGATTTACCATTTATTCAAGTGACCCACCGTGCTAGGATTTCGCAAGGGGATCAAGAAGAAGACGCAATAGACGAGAGCGCAGTGGAACGCCTGAAGACGAAGCCGCTTGAAGAGCATTTGCGCAATGAAGACGACAACCGCAAGATAGGGAAGACCTCTGGAACTATAGGAGAACGAAGCAGGGGGGTAGCCCCGACCGGTTCGGTCGGTGAGCGTCCTGCCACTTGCCGGGTGAAGGAGACAGATGGAGAACCGAAGAAAGGAGAGGGTTCCTCAAACCCATCCGTCCAACTGCAAGCCCGGCGTCCCATCTGGGATGCGCTCAATCCCTTGACACAGTTTGAGGAACCAGGCCATCTTGAAGCTGCGTTCCGTAACACTTTTCGCCACTATGCCGCTAGACGGGGCATATGTAGACAAACTTGGCCGGGCAGCTCTGACCATTGCCGATGCCTATCGAGATGCCGGCTACGAGGTTCAAACAGTGCGTCTGGCGACGGATCTGCTCTCGACGCTGCCGACGTCGGCGACATCAACCGGGACAATCCACTTGGTGACCGATTTGGAGAAACGTTGCCGTGCCGCAGGATTCGACTATATCGCCTTGGGCCCGGCGGGAGCCAAATCCCAGCCCTGGCTGCCCGATCTCCTCGCAGCTACCGAGACAGTCTTTGCCACCTGCGCTATCGTCCCGTTCCAGCGCCAGCGCATTGACGGCGCAGCTATCCGTCGGTCGGCGAAGATCATCCGCGCCGCGTCTGAAATCGAGGCCGGCTTTGGTAACCTGCGCTTTGCCGCGCTGGCCAACGTCGAGCCCGGTACACCTTTTTTCCCGGCAGCCTACTGGCTAGCTGCCAGGCCGTCTTTCGCCATCGCGACCCAGGCGGCGGATCTCGCTGTGGATGCGTGCCAACATTCCCAGGATCTCAGCGCTGCTCATCGTCGACTGCGCGCAAGAGTCACGGATCACGGCGGGGCTTTGGCCCGCGTAGGGCAGGCAATCAGCAAATCGGAAGGGCTCGACTTCCTGGGCATCGACTTCTGTCCTGCACCCTACCCAGACCACGAAACGAGCATTGGCGCTGCTCTTGAGACGCTGACGGGAAAGCCTGTGGGCGGGGTCGGCACGCTCACCGCAGCGGCAACGCTGACTGATGCAATCCAGAGCGCTCATTTTCCCCATACCGGATTCTGTGGGCTGTTCTTGCCGGTTCTGGAAGACAGTATCTTGGCGACGCGCGCTGCCCAAGGCCATCTGCACATCAGCGACCTATTGCACTGGTCAGCGGTATGCGGCACGGGCCTGGATACGATCCCGTTGCCTGGCGACATAAGCAAAGAAGCATTGGCTGCGCTGCTCTTCGACGTGGCGGTGCTAGCCGTCCGACTCAACAAGCCGCTGACAGCAAGGTTGATGCCCTTGCCTGGCAAGGCTGCAGGCGACCCAGTGCACTTCGACTTTCCCTACTTCGCCGACAGTGCGGTCCTGCGACTTGAGGATGAGCGGAGCGACAACCGCATCATAAAAACCGACGATTTGGGATTGCGAGCTTACACTGACAACCGAACCTAACAACGGCACCCGGGGAGACCCTCGGGCACTGCCAGTCCCGACCACCAGCTTGATTCAAGCTCGATGGAAAAGGCGCTCGGTGTCCGAGTTGAGCAGCGAGAGAAAGGTATAGATTGCCAGTATCGTGCCCAGCGGAAACCCCGGCAGGTTCAATATCGCCAATACCAAAGCCAGCACGCGGGCCCAAGGCTTGAAGGCCAGCAGGCCTGCCCCTACCACGATGCCGGGCAGCGAGACAATCGCCACGATTCCCGCTACGAAAAACCCGACGAGAGAGAGGATCGGCAGCGCCTCCCGCTCCGGGATAACGACACCTAAGCTCATAAAGACAACCAACACGAAGACGCTCGCCAGCACGCCCAGAATACCCAGGATAATGTAGAGCCAACCCAGGACCTTGATGTTTGTCTCCATTTCGGCCTCCCTGCCTATCTACGACCTAGCCTATCTATACCTACGCAGGACATCGCCGACGGTTGCAGGGCCGCGACCGCGAAACTACACTCAGGCGCCAAACACGTTCAAGGCGCCCGGGTCCGCCTAGAACAACTAGAGCAGTCAGACGCATTGAGCCTGCCATCCTGATGCGGTGATGCAATGCAGGCGTAAGGTGAAGATCAGTTCGACGTCACCGACCTGGACAATGGTGCCACCCATCTAAGCACAGTACCGCCGGACCACGGCCAGCCCCAGCTCAGATGCCCTCTTCCCATTAGCTCGCATCCCGACATTGGACGCTGCCGGGATGGGAGCGGTAGAGTGCGCGGTAGAGTGCGCCGCAGAGGTGCCCAAAATCTCAAAGACAGCCCAGGAGCGGTCGGCCAAATCCTGTGCCACTGACACTGTGATCCGCTGATTGGGCCTCCGGCGGATCGTCTGCTGCAGCAGACTCAACAGGATCCAACGCACCTGCAAGGCATACTGCAACAGCCTTTCAACACCTGGGCTCAGACGTAGCATCAGGCTGCGACTGTACCTTGTGGCCAACGGCTGGACCGTGCGCAGACATCAGCTAGCAGGTCGGATCCTAATCTACGGCTCAGCCTTCGAGATCTCCGACCTGGCTACCGAAAAGACCTCGTCGACCAATGTCAGCAGTTTGCATCCCGCTTCATCGATCGACATAAGGTCCTCTCGCTGAAGATCCTCAATCGCGCCATCAATGCCCGTAAGAATGACTCGCGAGAAGCCGGTAATGGCATTGATCGGCGTATTGAGATCATGGCTCATTCTAGACACTGCGGCCATATCGAATCAGGCAGCCCTCTCTACCTTACTGAGGAAGAACCCTGTGTCCAGGCCGCAGAGCAGGCGACTGAACCTGAGTTGCAGCTGCCGACCTACCCCTGGATCGATACATCACAGAAAGAAGCCAAGCAGGCTCTCCTGGACAATCTAGAGAATCGATGGCTTGGCATGGTTCATCCTTGATCGAAAACACCTAGTATAAAGAATAAGGATGCATAAGAGCGAGACATGAGGTACCCTTCTGTACAGATCTCAATATCTAACAACAGGAGGATACACTCATGTCAAACAGCACTTTATCAAGGAAGTTGGCCAGTGTCAAACTAGGAACGTTGTTCGTTGGCATAGACCTGGCGCTGGACCGCAATGTCGCGGTGGTGCTCTCGGAACGGGCAGAGCAACTGAGCCGGTTTGGGTTTCCTAACG
>PWVB01000391.1 GCA_003562365.1 Anaerolineae bacterium | reverse complement strand
TTGAAGGCGTTGACCAGTCCGTAGCCGACATCATTGTTGGCATATCCTGAAGCGGGGTCGTCCCCTCCTGCTTTGATGGGAATCGTCGTGCCGATCAACCTCGCTTTCGCGGCTTCACTACTGATACCCGGCCAGTTCTGCATCATGAGGGCCAGCGTTCCCGTGACGTGCGGGGCAGCCATGCTTGTTCCTGACATGCGTAGATAGTGGTCATCTCCCTCCGGCCAGACAGACGGGTCACCGGTGTTGTCCGCAGGGTTGAGGGAAACCACACCATATTTGTGATAGCCATGGTCCCCCCGTCTCTGTCCGCCGGGTGCCACTAGCTCCGGTTTGAGGCGTCCCAAGGCTGGCCCAGTGCTGGAGTATCCCGCTAGCCCTCCAATCGCGCGATTGGTTGTGTCGTCGTCGGTCACATAGCGGATAGCCCCTACAGCGATAACGTTCTTGCCTGTTCCCGGCGGGGTAATGGCTCCACCCCACTGGTTTCCAGCAGACTTGACGATGATGTGGCCGTCGTCGCGCGCGTACCGATCGAAGTTCACTACATGGGTATCATATTGGGGGTGCACATGTCCGAACCAGTAGGAGTGATTTGATAGGTAAACGTTGTTTTCATGCCACCAGTCAAAGTCGTCGGCGTAGCCAAGAATGGGATCAAGATCTCTCGTGTAGAGTGTGGCGTCCGGAGCCATGCCTTGAGACCCATACTCTCCAGAGACGCCCAGTTCGCCGGAGTGGCGCGCAGCAATTATGCCTGAGACATGGGTCCCGTGAGGATGGTCAGGGTTGTCAGAGTCGCTCCAGGTGTGGGATCCGTCGGCAAAGGCGGGAGAGTCAGGGTGCCCGTTATCCTCGTCGTAGTACGGTTTCGTGTCGCGCACGCCGACCCCGATTCCGTGCCCGGTGAAATATAGCCAGGCCCTTTCCACACTGGTCATCAACCGGCTATCCTGTGCCCGGAGTTTTGTCGTTAGGTCCCATTCCGGGTCGTGTTCCGACTCCAACTCCACTGGCGGCATAAATGAAATCTCCCGTACCCACCACTGCTGGGCCAGTTCTTCCGCCTCTTCGGGGAACAGCTCCAGTACATACTTTGTCAGCGTCTCGTCGTAGTCGATAACCTCAATGCCCAACGCTGCCAGGGTGTCGCGATACTCGTCCCGGTCGCTGTCCACCGGTGAGACCAGGGCAATGGCGATCTCGTCATACTCCACAGCAATCTTCCACTCCCAGGGGTAATAGCCCAGCCACCTGATGAGTTCTTCGGGTCCGACCAGCTTCGCCAGCTCCGGGAAAGCACCTGCCCTGAGAGCTACAATGTATGTGGTGTGACCTATCCAGTCGCCCTTCAGGAGACCCCTCACTCCCATTTCAGAAAGAGCAACGTAATCGTTGGTCGAAGCTGGTTCCCATAGCTGTAGAAAGGCCATGAAGTACTGGTCGGGCTCAAGCTCGCCAATCGCCTCTTCCAGGTCGGCGTCAACCCCCGGTTGCGGAACGAAGCGCTGCCCGGCGATCCGCACTTCATGTACATCCTCAGGCGCCTCAGGTCGGGCTTCTGGGTCGATGTCGAACTCATCTGCAAAATCCGCCAGCATCGGGGCCGCTTCTTCGGGGAGGGCCTCATTAAGCTTACGGGCGAATTCGTACATATCTCGTTGGGTGTAGATTTCGGGTGGAATTATCTCGGGTCCTTCGGTTTCGACATACTCGTCCGATTCCAGGACGGAGTGGTCAAAGAACATCGCCCAATTTCCCCGCTCGACGAAGCGTTCACCTTCGCCCCAGGCACCCTCTCTGCCCTCGTCGTCATGGTACACGACTGCCTGGGCCCCGAGGAAGATCTGATCGTCCGGTCCTACGCCATCGATGATTCCATCAAGGGTGATGACGTAGGTGAACGTGTCGTCAACTGTCGGGTCGTGGACCGCTTTGTGAGGGAAGCGGCCTGGCACGGGGTTTCCGGCGCGGTTCTGCCAGCCGTTGTCCAGCCACTCTCCACTGCCCGGTTCGTCTGCCGACACTGCCAGGTGCGTCTCCATCAGCATCCACCCGTCGGCGGTCGCATAGGTGACCGAAAGGCGCTCGCCGTCGTTAGAGACGTAGACATGGCCTGCCACTATGTGTTGCCCGGCGATCAGGTCGACCAGCGTTCCAGCACCATAGGTGGAGGCCCCCTCGCCGGGAGCGGTCGGTGAGCCTTCGGCCGCGTCGGCGAGGCCGAGGTTGTACGGAATATAGCCCACCATCCCTCCCGCCAAGGCCAGCACAATCAAGAAGATGCCAACCTTATTCAGAAAGAAACGACCTCTCGAACTAACTGTTGTCCTCATGATTCACCTCCAGATTCTCGGATAACCGCCCAGTGGATTGGGTAAACTACGTTTGTGGACAGTGGCCGGTTGCGAAACGGAGGGTTGTGCTTGTTTTCGGAGGCAGTACAGGCACACATCTGCATGTGCTTGGCTGAACACTACCTGGACTGCGGCAACCCTCTAACACGCCCGCTTGATCTTTCACGTTATGCTTTACCAGTAACGAGTACTATTGTACCATACCCTCAATGGCGAACTGTCAATACGCTGAAGTTAACTTATCTTACCAATTAACGCTTTTCCACCGCGGCACTTCAGAGGTGAGCCAGCAGCATCTACGAGCAGGTTCAATGGCACGAGTGGACGAGTTCATCGCTTTGATGCTCCTTGGGTTGCACATTATGGGCTATTGTTGGCCAGACTGAACAAGCCAGACGCACGTTGCATACGCCGGCCTGTACTGCCAACCTTGCCAAGGCATACGGATATTCGGAACAGGTGACTGGTCCTCGACCTCACTGCGCACAATCGTAGAGAAGCGTTGCTGCTGTCTGGCAGACGCTCACCATGATCGGGTCTGCGGTCAACATTGGCCGATTGCCCAGGAATACTCAAAACTGTCTCTGAGTCACACATCCCGTTAGGCCAACAGAATCCGGTTCGCCTGTCCTCCCCTGGTCTTGGTGCGGAGGTGGGACGGCACCCGCCATTGTTGTTGTCGAAGTGATAACCAGACGATACAAGCGACGTCAGATAATCGGTTAGACGAACGCAAACCCATCGGCCATGTGATAATCACCTGATCACTTGGACTACCGGGTTTGTAACGATTCCATCAGCTGGTCGAGTGTGATGACAGGATGCACCTTGAAGATGCCGTAAGGAGTATACTGTCCGAGCATGCTGTCAACTTCTACCTCAGTTCCTTCATAGACTGCGTATCCCCTCCTTTCGAAGAAGAATGCTCCCCACTCCTTCAGTTTTCCTGCTTTCATGTCCTGCTCGACCATCGCCATCAGGCGCCTCCTCATCTCAGCCCATTCGTTAGCATCGACGGGCACCCTACTATTGTCTATCTCCCACAGTGCTAGATACCTTCCCATCGTCTTTGACCTCCTTCAAGTTCAACTAAGACTTGCAGACATTGGACTGTAGTCAGCCGGCCTCCTGGCTGCCTGCAAGCACCGAAGCCGGCTCTGATTCCCCATAGGCATCACCTCCTTTTGGTGGTCGGGCCACCCAATTGTGTCTCCTTTCGCAGTTGCCCGGACTTCGTCAGAACTGGTCGATCAGCAAGGCAAGCACGCGCGTGTATATACCCGTGTCTGCAGAGGGACGATGGGGTTCCCTGTCGCGGGGAGACAAGGACCGAGTTCACATGCTCACATGTGCCCGGCTGAGCACCGTGGAAACTACCGCAACCCCATGATGACACCATTCAACCACCAACCCTGTGTTGACCCTACAGTACTATGTTACCATTATTATGAAATTTGTCAATAGCGTATTGTGTGATAGAAGAGGCAGCCTTGTGTTCCCGATAAATCGACCGGGGTCGAGGTTAACCTCGAC
>PWVB01000348.1 GCA_003562365.1 Anaerolineae bacterium | reverse complement strand
GCCATCATCGCTGGAATAGATGTGAAAGACCCCTGCATCGTCACCACGTGTGGCATATATGACGTGAAGGTCACCATTTGGTGCAACAGCGATGCTGGATTCGTTGCGCGAACGGGCACTATCGGTGGCTATGATTACCGGTTCTCGCCAGGAACGGGCCGACTCGGCGCCCCATGACGGAGCAGTGCTGTAGTAGAAGTGGCTCTGGGCCGTCCAGACCAGGTGCAGCCAGTTGTCAGGAGCCACATCCACCGACACAAATTCCGCGATCTGCTCGTCCGGCACGAACAAGATATCTGTGGGTGGCGTCCAGCTCAGGCCGTCCCACCTTGTGTGCATAATCGTATTGCCAGCTCCCCCTAGATCGCCCGGCTGTCTGACGCGACCACCGACCTCTTCGGACCAGAACACGTGTACATATCCATATCCATCCGCGACAATCGCCGGATGTGTCGATAGCTGGGGTGTGTTGGAAAGATTCTGGGGTGCTGACCAGACAATGCTGTCGAGAGATGCGGCAGCGACATACGGGTCATACAGCGCCAACATCACCAGAGTTAATGAGATGGCGATCCTTGTACCCCAGACTTTCATCATATCCTTCGTCAGCTCCAAGTCTGTCATCATCCAAAGAGATAACGGTACTTCGTCTTCGCTGGTGATCTCGAAACCATCGTCATTGCAGCAAACGGCACTCCCACAGCTACGATCACCAAAAGAATCTGGAAAGATACAGGGTAGGCCAGAAGCTGAGGTGCGTACTTCTGCGTGGCACGCG
Organism: Anaerolineae bacterium; assembly: GCA_003562365.1. Classification (GTDB taxonomy): domain Bacteria; phylum Chloroflexota; class Anaerolineae; order B4-G1; family SLSP01; genus PWVB01. Next base: position 3,119 of record PWVB01000348.1, on the reverse strand, counting down.
CGGTGATCTCCAGCACTGTGGTGTGAATCAGGTAGATTCCGAAGGACGCTCGTCCAAGGTTATACCATACTTTGGACAATGGGAGTTGCACGTGCTCAAAGCTGAGGAATGCCAGAATGGTGGAAACAGCAAAGAGCCCGCCGGTGATCGTGAAGACGCCACCTCGCCAGTCCATTCCTGTAGTCTGGAATATCCACTCGGTCTCGAAGACCGCAAGCGGAAGAGTTACAGCGGCCAGTCCCAATAATCCCCATCGGGCTCGGTGCATCCACCGCTTCATTGCTTGCAGATGATATCCGGAGACCATACCCAACGTAAAGAAAAATATCCATCTGACAAACGAGCGACTTGGGACAAGACTGATCAGCCGATCAACCGTCGCGCTCCCTAATCCGGCTAGCTCGACGTAGAGTTTCCAGTAGAAAATGCCTATCACGCCAAGCAGAACCGCTGCCGAACTGATCAGCAGTAGTTTACTCTTGTCCTTTGCCAGCGGTGCTAGGAAGGGAGAGAACAGATACAATTGACACAAGATGAAAACATAATAGTAAGCTGGAACTGCATGACCCAAAAGCAGGCGCCTGGCATACTCTGTCAAGCTGTATACATCGCCATCAATGTAGTCTCCGATCAGTATGACGATTGACCAGATGGTGTAGGGGATGAGAAGGTTTTTGAGGCGCGTTCCCACAAGTTTTAAACTCACTCCTCGCTTCCCCCGATTGGCGTAAGCAGCGAAGAAACCCGTCGCAAAGAGAAACGCTGGTACGGCAAAAACGCCAATCCTCTGCAGGATCACCACACCATAGTATTGAGGTGTACCGAGAAGATCGTAATTCGGCGCGGTCACCGGGCGGTATCGATCGGTCCACCAGAACATGACGATCCACAGCCACTGGGCGGCGTGACTACAGACCACGCCCACGATTGACAACCCGTTCAACAGCAACAAACGTTTTATCATAGTTTTTTGGCGGCAAAAGCCACGTACTCGAGCGAGTGGGAGAAGCCGCCTTGCCCCCTTTGTAATAGCATGTGAATCTCGAAGATGCGAAGCGTACCTTGCCTTGTGTCTGCCGGATCAACAACCATATGGTCTGGGTGTCTCTTGAGTGCAAAAGACACTGACTAGCACCGTTGTCACGCACTTGGGAGCCCATTGGCATCAGTTGGACCATGACTGTTAACTACGGTGCATATAAAAGTGAACGAGACCGTGCGGCCAGCCTTCCGGCGGTGCAAGCGAGCCGGGAATGCCGGTGGCCCAGGTCCCGCAGTAGGACGATACCGTGCGCTGCGCCTTACTGCTCCTTCTGGCCCGACCGCCAGGCGGTGAGCCTTGCATTTGACGCACACCCTTGGAATGACTGGCTGTGCCTCAGTTTGATCGTGCCTGTCCCCGGTTTTTCGGTTAGTTGCGGTCCTTCATCGGCTTCTCCCAAGCTGAGGCGCACGGTATCTAGCTCGAGTCGGCTCACCTGTGCTATTCCCCGCAAGCCCGCTTGCGCTGCGGGCACATCTCTCATTCCAATTGCACGGTCCAGAGTCGATTCTAATATATACGGTGCAGCTACCCCTCTAGCGCCGACTGAAACGCTGTCCGTAACCGGGATCAGTGGACCACAAGCACTCAGAGTGGGCTGCTTGTCATCCTGTCCATCGAGTTGTCCGGTGACGCCAAAGCGCCTTTCCCAGTGAACTGCGTCTGCGGGCCGATCCAAGCCCCACCGCTTTGGCGGGTGGCAGTTGGTTCATCATCTATCCAGGGGGTAAGGTGAGCTTCCGATAGTCGATTTTGTCATAGCCGCTACCCCACGGATTACCGCGCTCATAGACACCCAGATTGGCTTGCTGAGCCAAGCGAAGGTAGTCGTCGACGCCGTCTGGTAATCCCAATTCCGCATTCAGGAAGTCGCACATTACACAGTCTATAGCTACTGGATCAGTTGAGAAAATCAGGCTGTTGGGCACCTGCTGCCCAAAGGTGGTCCAGGTAGATGGGGGGCCGTCAAAGTCGTGAGCAGCTAGCAGCGCGTCACCCACTATCAGGACAGTCTTCTCGCCTACGTGTGGATTCCGGTAGATGTCGACGAGTGGATTGTAATCTGAGCGATAGCTGGTGTCCGTTAGACGGATAAAGCTATGCAGCTTCCACGGTTCGGTGATATCACCAAAGTGGTTTTTGAATGTTAAGGTGGCACCTGCGATGCGGTGCGGTTTTAGGATAGGCATATTGATCAGATAGGCGCAGTCAATCAGCAGGTCGTCGATCCGTGTGGCTGGCGGCGTAGGAGCTCCGGGCGGCGGTGAAAAAGCTACATGGGCATTGGGATCATTGCTTGACCACGACACGCCATTTCGGCATCCTGCATCGAAGAAACGCACGCCGCTGTAAAGACTGCCGTTCACAAAACGGTCAGGTATACGTCGGCTTGCGTCATATATCCAGACATCGGCTTCCTCTACTCCCCTCTGCTTCAGCCCACGCACGACGCTGTTTACGGGCTGAATCAATCCGTCAATCTGAGCATCAGCGTCGTCGCAGGCTGTCGTGTTGTTGAAGTTGACCTTGATTGCGATGCCCTGTCCAGGTTGGTAGTTCGGGATCAGAGTCTGCCAGGCGTTAGCTACTGTGGAGGTGCCCGTAAGGGCCATCAGTCCCTGATCGACCATATCATCCACCGCGCCCTGATCGACGTAGTTCCAATAATCTACCTGCCCGCTCCAATGGGTAGCCTGTTCGTTATGTACGTGAACCACTCGGGAAGCTGTTGGCGGCGGATGCGGGGTTAAAGTGTTGGTGGGCGAGGGCTCCGGGGTGGTTGTGGGTGGTGTTGAGTGTGTCGGAGTGGCTGACGGCGCAGGTGTTGCGGTGGTTAGAGCTGAGGGCTTGCCGATCAGCGGCAAGAACGCTCGTGGTTCAATGGTGTCCTCTGCTCGTCCCACCGACGGCGCACAGCCGGACAGCAGATCAACTGCGAGCTTGCTCGCCGCGATAGCCAATCCCTGCAGCAGTTGACGTCTCGATATGCGTTTACTCATGGATATCCTCCAGCGTGTTCCACACTATGAATACTTGCTCTGACCGCTCACTGCATTGCCCTGCTTGTCAAAGGCAG
>PWVB01000533.1 GCA_003562365.1 Anaerolineae bacterium | reverse complement strand
TCGTCGATGATGGTAACCCGGTCGCCGCGATCCAATAAAGCCTCCGACAGGTGCGAGCCTATAAAGCCGGCGCCGCCGGTGATCAGGTAGTGGTTTGAGGTAGATATAGTCATAGACTCCTATGTGCCGCGCGCTAGCCGAGAACGCGCCGCGCCTCAATCTGGAACGCCCGCTCGATGGGGTGGTCGGCCGCCAGGATCAGGTAGCCCCCGCCGCCGGCGCCGGAGACCTTCCAGCCCAGAGCCGCGTCGCGGTAGCGGTCGATCATCTCGGCCAGCATCGGGGTCAGCATGTTGGGGAACATCGCGACCTGAGCCTCAAAGCCCGCGCGCATCGCGGCGCCGAAGGCCGGCAGATCCCCGTCCCCAATGGCGCCCCAGCAGTTGGCGGCGGCTTCCGATAGGTCCTTGGCCCCATGGCGATCGATATGGGTGTCGCTCAGGACGTCGTAGGCCGGCCCGCGAGGCCCCAGAGGCACCAGATAGAGCGCCTCCTCGACGAAGCGGAGCGCTGCCTCGTCACCCAATGCGTCGATGCGCGCGGGCCAATAGTCACCCTCGTAGTAGGCGTAGTTGAGCCCTGGCATAGTGATGCCGATGGCGTCCTGCGAGCCGGAGATGGGGTTGCTTCCCGGAGGATTGTCGTAGCAAAAGAGAATCTGGGCCAGCCTTTCGGGATCGTCAGCGGGCAGGCGCGGACCCCAGAGGTCGAGGGCGCGGTTGCGGGTGCTGGTGGCCATTCCGCTGCGCTCGTTGAAGTTGACGGTGGGCTCAATGGAGAGGGTGATGACGGCACCCGGGGGGTGCTTGGAGACATAGGGCTGGTCGAGCCACCCGCCGGCGAGGTCAATGCGATAGGGGATACGGTCGATGCGGCGAAGCGCCGTGGAGGAGCGGGCAGGCAGATCGCCATAGGGCTCGCGCTTGAGCACCTGGTATTCGATTCCCAGATCCGCGCACAGCCGACGCTTCGCGGGGATGTTGGCCTCTTCGGTGACGATGAAGCGATCGGGCCGGTGAGCCCGAAGCTCGGGCTCGAAGTCGAGGACGCCGCTGCCGCTGGAGATAAAGGCGTCGCTGACGTACTTAACGGCCTCAACCATAAAGAGGCGCTCAGCCTCGGGATTGACGGGCCGATGCCCGCGGAGTTCGTAAACGGTGCGGTCGGAGCCGACGGCGACAGTCAGCTCTCCGTAAGCGGCTGCTTGTTTGAAGAAGGCGACGTGCCCGCTGTGGAGCAGGTCGAAGACGCCGCTGACGAAAACACGTTGGGTCATAGAGGGTTCCTCCAGACTGCTGATGACTATCGAGTTTCTATCGATCTATGATATCAGGGTCTTAAATCGCGTCAACGCCAGGCGTTACCAGGAAGTTTAGTGTGGGACGTTAGCTCGTGCTGTGGGCACGTTGACAGGTCGGCTCGTTGATGTGCTAGCTTCAGTTGCCGCGCTGGCGACGGTCTTCCGCTGTCGAATGGATCGCAAGGCTGTCTGGACTCGCTGCGGCTTTGAAGGCACTTTAGCGGTCGAGTCCTATAGTGGAGCGGCTGTCCGGGTTGCACGAAAAGCTCTAGGAGGCGCTCTTGATGGGTGCCACGATTGCCAATGGTTTCACCTGCAATGGAGTGGGCTTTCCTCCCGCCGGTCAGAAGGCCTGGGATGAGGCTGCCTCACTGCTTGTGCGCTGCTGTGTTCGGTGGCGGCGAAGTCGCAGTTGGTCCGAGCAGAGCGCAATCTGGCGGAGAACATTAGTCTCACCGAACCCTACTGCTAGATCGACTACAGTCCATCACAAGCCAACAGGCATCTCCTCTGCTGTGGCGGAGAGCACTTGTGCTTTCGTCTGTCCCCCGATTCTCTCCTACCCAAAGGGCCGATGCTCATTTCGGATCGTAGTGCATCGATGCGTCCGAGCCCAGGAGGGTGCCGGTGGCTGGATCAGGAGAGATCGTGAGCGGGCCCGGCCTTCTACCGCTTCGGAGTGGTGCTCTGCTTCTCTCTGCCCTCCCGAGGACCTCAACTCCGGTGACGTCTAGGCATAAGACGGCGCGCGCACTTTGTGTAGCTGCATCTACAATCCAACTTGGCGATATCCTTTCTGGCTCCTTCAGGGTCGCTCCCGCCCATGGGCCACAGGACGGGAAGCGTGGTTTCTGTCTCAGCGATATCTGCCTGCCCGGCCAGTCGACGGTGATGCGGCTGAGCAAACTGCCGGCGCAGGCGGTGCTGGTCATCGGGCTTGAAGGCTAGGCCTGTAGCCCCGCTCAACAGTAGAGGCGGTGACCGAGCCCGGATTCGACGGTGCGCTGTCTAGCGGGCGATCTGGTCGGCAGGAATGACATCCTTGCCCCCGCCGACGGGGAGGTCGCGGTGAGCTTGGCGCCAGAGCGTCTCCAGTGCGCGCAGTGCCTCAGGTCCGGGGATGGGATCGGAAGAGCGGTCATACTGGATTTGCAGTTCGTTGAGAGCGGCTTCGATGCTATCCAGGCGCGCGCGCACAGCGGCTTCCACCAAGGGATCAGCAGCGTGACGTCTGGCGTAGGCTCTGAGGTCTGCGCCCCAGGCGTCGAGCCGGTCCAGGAGACCGTCGAGCTGCGGCCGCAGCGCTGCGTAGGCTGCCTCGCGGGTCTCGATCATACGGGTGATCTCCTGGTAGCCTTCGGTGAGCTGCGCCAAGATGTCGATGACGTCAGCCACACGTTGTCCCTCCTGGTAGAGGCGGGCGCGCACGTCGCTGGCCAGCTGAAGCTGTGCCTTGACCATCGCCGTGTCGCAGCTCACCGGCGGCCAGAGCTGGACAGAGCGCAGCTCCAAGCGCTGGAGGCGGCCAAAGGCGGTGTCGGCCTCCGACTCCGCTTCGCGCCAGCGGCTCACCGGGCCGGCCAATGGCGCCAGCAAGGTCGTGTTGAGGGCCGCAGCGGTCTTATCCAGCCGCGCGAGGGCACGGAGCTGATCGGCGATCTCATCGGCGAGCGCCTCACAAGCGGTGGCCGCGGCCTCGGCGTTTCCCTTGCCGCCGGCAACCCGGAGGTGTTGCCAGCGCGCCAGCGTATCCCGGGCTGCCTGCACGGCAGGTTCTTCATTCAATGGAGCGACGGCGGCGAGCTCGTCTAGGTCGGCCTGCAGCGCCTCCAGCGCGCTCTTGATCTCCTGCCGGAGGGCCTGCTGCCACTCCTTCAGAGTAGTCTGGCAAGCAGAAGCCCAACGCTCGGCGTGCTCCGCCTTTTCCCAGACGCTGCCGACGCCGGCGTTGTCCAGGCTCAGGCCGAGGCCGTAGCCCTCATCCAGATGCTCGCGGATCCGGGTCCAATGGTTGTCTTCCTCCGAAAGCGCAGCGGGCAGGATGCTGGCGGCAACGATGTCCAGCCGGTCCAGGGCGCCGTAGACCTGCTCCAGATCTGACCGCGTTGTCTCCTCGGCATCCTGGAGGCGCTGTAGCTGGCGGGTAGCCTGATCCAGACGATCCATAAGCGCCTCAACGTCGTCGAAGAGGGCCGCAACCTCCCGAGCCTGGCGCGCCAGTGTCTGCGGCGAGAGCAGGTCCTCCACCCGCGCAGGCACCCAACGCCGCTGCCGCGCGTCCAAGGCTTCGGCGTCGTCCAGGAGACTGGCGATGCTCTGGTCATGGTCGTTGGTCCAGCACTCCGAGGCGTAGGGGCAGGCGCGTTCGTGGAGATCCCGCGCCCAGGCCAGCCAGTTGACGTCTGCGGTGACATCGATATTGACAGCGCCGTCGCGATCCAGCAGCGCCACCAGGCGCCGACGGTCCTCGCGCGCCTCAGTGACGCGGGTGACGAGCCCCTGCACCCCGCGGGTGAGGATCTGGGCCGCAGCCAGGTCAGCCTCCAGCTCCGCAGGGCGGCGCGGTGCGGCGGTCTCGGCCAGCGCCTGCAGGCGTA
>PWVB01000552.1 GCA_003562365.1 Anaerolineae bacterium | reverse complement strand
TCCCAACCTGTACGAGCGGGTGCGCGCCCTCTTCTTTCTGTATGCCATCCATCGCTTTCATCTACCTCAGAAGCCGGAGATGGCTCGAAGGGGCCTGATCCCCTATCACGGCTACGAGCACCTCCTGCAACGGCGGTTTGAGGAAGCAATCAGTGCCTTTCTGACGCAGCAGGCAGAGGATGGCATCACTGAGGCACTCTCCAGCGCGCTTGCTGAGGCCTACCATCGTCTGGGCTTTCAGACGCTGGCCGATCAGGTGCGACGGAGCGTGCGCTCGGTGCGAGGCAACCAATGGATGTTCCGTGTGGGACATCCCGCCGACCAGCCCCTGCGAGTTCGCCAGGAGCTGCGCGACCGGACAGCGGATGGCCTTTTCCCGGTGCTACACGAGGCCACGCCGGTCAGGATGGACCTAAGTCACAGTGGATGGAGCGACATCTTCTTCCTGGGGATGGACTTTCCCGAGGGTGCGCGCGTGCTTAACGTGTCCATCGATCTCGCTGTGCACGGGCGTGATCCCCATCCAGGGCCTCCCGTCGAGGCGTTTGTCCGGGTGATCGACACCCCGGTGCTGCGTCTTGCAAGCGTAGATTTGGGGGCGACCGCCGAGATCCGGGATCTGACTGAGGTCTTCGACTACGCGCGTGATTACCTGGGGCTCTTGAAGGCTGCAATCATCGCGGCAGGCATTGTGCCGCCGGGCATGGAGGGGTCAGGGGAGCAGCTTCAGGATCTGCTGGCCCGGCTCGTGGGCCGAGGGCGGGGACTCGAACTGGTCAGCAAGGTCAATGATATCCCCAAGGGGTCGCGTCTGGCTGTCTCCACAAGCCTGCTGGCTTGTCTGATCGCAGTCTGTATGCGCGCTACTGGACAAACTCGCTCGCTGACGGGGCTGCTGGAGGAACCGGAACGGCGCTTGGTGGCGGCCCGGGCCATTCTAGGGGAGTGGCTCGCCGGGTCGGGCGGTGGTTGGCAGGACTCGGGCGGCGTGTGGCCGGCGATGAAGTTGATCACGGGCGAGCTCGCGCGTCCTGGTGATCCCGAGTACGGTATCAGCCGGGGGCGTCTGCTGCCCGGACACCACATCCTGGGGCCCGACGAGGTCAGCCTTGAGACTCGCCGGCAGCTCCAGGACAGCTTGGTCCTAGTGCACGGTGGGATGGCACAGGATGTTGGCCCGATTCTGGAGATGGTAACGGAGAAGTACCTGCTGCGGCTGGACGCGGAGTGGAAAGGCCGGAAGGAAGCTATGGCGATCTTTGACGAGATCGTGGCTTTACTGCGCAGTGGGGATGTGCGCGGTATTGGAGACGCAACCACGCGCAACTTCCTTGGCCCAATCGAAACCATCATCCCTTGGGCCAATAACCTCTACACGGTGACGCTGATCAAGCGAGTTCGCGCGGCGTTTGGAGAGGACTTCTGGGGGTTCTGGATGCTGGGAGGGATGTCGGGGGGAGGCATGGGATTCATCTTTGATCCCCGGCGCAAGGCTGAGGCACAGGCGTGGCTGCAGGCGGCGATGGTCGAGACCAAGCAGTGTCTGGAGCATGCGTTGCCCTTTGCGATGGATCCGGTGGTCTATGACTTCTCCATTAACCAGCGGGGGACGTATGCCGCCCTGCTGAAAGATGATGCTCCTGGGGCGGGTCCGGACGGCACAGGCCTGGCGCTGATGCCACCTGGGTACTATACGTTGATGATACCTGAGATGCTCCGACACGGGCGCCACGAGCTCTCGCCGCTGCGCCGCGCCGAGCTGGCCGCCTTCGGTGCAGCCTGTCGTACCAATCCGGCCCTGTCGGGCTTCGTGCAATCTCTCTTCGATGAGCTGGTACCTCGCTCGGTTCGCGAGACCGAAAGCGGACAGACCCTGGGCGCGGTGCTGGACGAGTTGGGGTTTGATAGGATTCAACACGAGCAGATTCGTGCTGACCTACGCAGCGGGCGGATCGGCCTTGCTCAGAACCGCCTGCCGGCCAGCACCGACATTCGTGATGTGGGACCGGGGGATGTGACGGATCTGACCGATGAGTCCCCTGATCTGCTGCTGGCGCGCCGCGCCGAATTCGAGGCGCTGGGTCAGGCGGCCCTGCGCGAAGGGCGGGTGGCGGTGGTGACGCTGGCTGCCGGCGTCGGCAGTCGCTGGACCCACGGCGCCGGCGTGGTCAAGGCGTTACACCCTTTCTGTAAGCTGGAGGGCGCCCACCGCTCGTTCGTTGAGGTGCATCTGGCAAAGAGCAGGAGAATGAGCCGGGTGTCCGGTACCGAAGTGCCGCACGTGATCACCACCAGCTATCTGACCCACGAACCAATCCAGGAATTCCTGGCAGCCCGGGACAATTACGGTTACGATGGGCCGCTGACGCTGTCATTGGGCCGCACCGTCGGCCTGCGGCTGATCCCAATGGCGCGCGACCTCCGCTTTGCGTGGGAGGAGATGCCTCAGCAACTACTTGATGAGCAAGCGCAGAAGGTGCTGGAGAGCCTGCACGCCGCGTTGATCAACTGGGCGCAACAGATGGGGGAGGGAGCCGACTATCGCGATAACGTGCCCCTACAGTGTCTGCATCCGGTGGGACATTGGTATGAGATCCCGAATCTGCTCAAGAACGGGGTTCTGGAGAAATTATTGTTGCGTCGCCCACAGCTTCAGACTTTAATGATGCATAATATCGACACTGTTGGCACAGACGTCGCGCCGCTGGAGTTAGGCGCGCATCTGGCGGAGGGCGCGGCGATGACGGTAGAGGTGATCAAGCGGCGGGTAGAGGATCGGGGTGGGGGTCTGGCCCGCGTTGATGGGACGTTGCGGTTGATTGAGGGGATGGCGCTGCCGCACGAGCGGGATGAGTTCAAGCTGTCTTACTACAATAGCAACACGATGTGGATTGACATCGACCAGCTGTTGCGGGTATTTGGCCTCTCGCGGGCGGAGCTTGGCGATGCCGAGAGAGTTGAAGAAGCTGTACGCGCTGTGGCGGGGCGGATGCCGACCTATATCACCCTGAAGGACGTAAAAAAGCGTTGGGGGCATGGGCAGGAGGATATCTTCCCCGTGGCGCAATTCGAGAAGCTGTGGGGAGATATGACAGCGCTGCCACAGATGGCGTGCCAGTTTGTGGCGGTGCCGCGGATGCGAGGCCAGCAGCTGAAAGAGCAAGCACAGCTGGATGGTTGGCTGCGCGATGGGTCAGCGGCTTACGTCAACGCACTCTGCGACTGGGGATCTGGGGGGTAGGCGTCGGCGCCCAGCCTGCAGCTGGGCGGGATCGCACTGCCGGTTTGGTCTGACGTAAGGCCTGGTCTTTCTTGCTGAGCAAGCGACGGAGGTGTGCACGAAGCGCATCTCCGTCGTCGATATTATGACTCGGAGTCGTCTGGATGTGCCTTGGGTTCCTCGATCAAACCCTGTGCCAGATAGGCATCCGCCGCCTCTCGCACTAATGCGCCGTTGAGGGGTGCGTCGAGTTCGTCCTCCAGGCGTTCGGCCAGCGCGATCAACTGAGCATAGCTGGTCCTGCCGGGTCGGAGAGTGGTGTAGATATCCAGCACCTCCTGGTTGGAGATGCGGGTAAGCTCGGCGGCCCGGCGCAGGCTTAAGGCGAGCTCCGGATAGCCGGCGGCCTCGGCGTCGTCCGCTTGGCGGCGCAGCGTCTCGTCGCTGATGCGGAAGTCCGCCTCGGTGAGCTGGCCCTCGAGCACGGCCTCCATGGTGAGTTCGTCCAGCGTCCGACCGCTCTGTGTGTGGATCTGTGCGCGCTTGGTACTCATAGGTCAGCCCCTTCCAGGTCGTGCTCGATGACCGCACCTCGGTTGGCTGATGTTGCCAGGCGGGCATAGAGCGCGAGGTAGCCGCGTTTGATCCTCGGCGCCGGCCGCTGCCAGCGCGCGCGTCGCGCGGCGATCTCG
>PWVB01000333.1 GCA_003562365.1 Anaerolineae bacterium | reverse complement strand
TGCCCTGATGCCCCTCCTGGGTTTGGCGCTGGTTTGTCTTGGGGTCCGCCGGGTGGAAACGTAGTCAGATTGGTTCTTGATTTGCTGCGCGACGAGCTTAGGCGATCTGACGGTCCGCGCCGCGACATACTAGGCACGCTTCGCAGGTATGCTATGATGGTGTCATCGATCAACGTTGCTCATCTGGATGCTTGTGCGTGGTTCGGTTGCATCTGGGGAGACAACGCAGCTCCCATTTGGGATGAATCGCCATATTTAGGAGACCTTCGATGAGTGTCTTTGCTGAGCCACTGCTCGAGCAGTTACGTGGCAGCCATGATCTGCGTCTTCCCTCCTGGGGACCGTATACCAAACGCTATATGGGGATCAGCCATATCCCCGACGTCGGTGCCGGCTTACGTTTCGATGTGAGCGTCTTTCCCAGTTTCTATCGCCGTGGGATTCGGCCGCCGAACGTGCTTTGGGAATCCGGCTATCATCCCTGGGAAGCAGCTCCAGATCTCTCCTATTTTCGCCACCGCTATGAGTTGCTCTGGCAGGATAAGGTCTATGCCGACGTCGACTTCTGCCGCGTGGACGACGCCGCAGTCTTGGTGTGGGTGACGTTTGTCAACGCGACGGATGCGCCGCAGAATCTGGCGTTGCATTGGATGGCGTCGCTCAGCTTCCCGCCGGCGGGTGGGCGCGGCAGCAGTCGGCTGCAGATGGCTCGACCGCTGCTCCCGGTGGGGACTGTTTGGGTTGAGGCCTTGGCCTACAGTGCGCTCTCGCTAACTCATCAGGCCCACCGCGCTAACCTGAGCTACGATGGGCTGATTCGCGGAGAGGAGCGTATCAGCGGTTTTGTCAACGGTTTGGGTCTCGGTCAGGGCTTTGGACTGAACACCGGTGACGCCGTAACCTACCGCGTGGAGCTGCCGACAGCGCTTTTGGACCCTGTCCTGGTGGTCCGCTACCGACTGGCGAAGGGTGAGCGCGTTGAGCTTGACCTGCCGGGACTGCTGGGGGAACGGCTGCGGCTCCGTGGTGAGGGGACGGTTGCGACCCGCGAAGTGGCTTTGGATCGGATGCTCACTGGTGAGGTGATTTTCACCGTGGCGCCCACCGAAGCCGGCGCGCCGCTGGAGCTCGATGGCTTTGCACTGGTGCCGGCGAGCAGTCTGCATCAGCTGCGCTTCGAGTCTGTGGACTGGAATCCGGTGCCAGAACGTCTCACCGGGCCGCGTGAGAACTCCCTGATGCTCCAGTATGATCACATTGCCTCGACCTACGGTATAGCGTGGGGTAGCGCGGCCGACACCGGCCTTGGCTCTCAGGTTCGAGAATTCATCTGTGATGATCTCGACGCCACACTGCAGTTACACGTGCACGATCACGTCCGTGAACTGATCGTAGGTCGTGGCGCCGATGGTGCCCGTGCCGAACACTATACTAATGTATTTCAGCGTCCACTCTTCGTGGGCCCTAACTCGGAAGCGGTGGTCACTGGCCTCATCTGCTCTGGAGATTCCGATGCAGTGCGGACGCGGCTTGTGGACTTCGAGTCGGTCGATCCGCGTTGGGAGCACCTGCACGCCGCTGCCTGCAGCCGGGCGCTAACCTTCACCGGGGATGCGACACCGAACCCCAGTGGCAGCCGCTACCGAGCCAGCCAGACACGTATGGCGGCGACACTTCTCACCAATGTGGTTTATCCTGTTCGCACCCGCGGCACCTGGATTCGCCACTATACGCCAGGCCGCTGGTGGGATAGCCTCTACACCTGGGACGCCGGCTTCATTGGGCTGGGACTGGCTGAGTTGGACCCTGATCGCGCGTTGGACAACCTTAACACGTACTTGACCGAGCCGGGGACTGAGGACGCTGCCTTTATCCATCATGGGAGTCTGGTACCCACTCAGTTTTACGTCTTCCAAGCGCTCTGGGATCGCACCCAGTCCGAAGCGGTCTTGCGCTACGCCTATCCCCGGCTGCAGCAATACCATCGCTTCATGGCGGGCCGGCTTGGAAGCTCCACCACCCGTACCCTCAATTCGAACCTGCTTCGCACCTGGGACTACTTCTACAATTCCGGTGGTTGGGACGATTACCCGCCCCAGCGCCACGTTCACCTCAACGGCTTGCAGGATCGGGTAACACCGGTAGTGAGCACCGCGCAGGTGATCCGCACTGCGAAAATGCTGCACAGGATGGCCCTGGCACTGGATGCACCGGCGGAGGAGTATGCGCGGGATGTCGCCATGCTCTCGGATGCGCTGCACACCTACGCCTGGGATGAGGAGGCCGGCATCTTCAGCTATGTGGTGCATGACGAGGACGGGGCGCCCACCGGCTTTCTGCGTCATAAGACCGGAACGAACTTCAACCTGGGGATGGATGGAATTGCGCCTCTGATGGCTGGCATCTGCACACCCGAACAGGAAACCCGCCTGGTGGAGCGGCTGATGTCGGATCACCATATGTGGTCTCCCTTTGGTCTTTCGACGGTGGATCGGTCGGCACCCTACTATCGTGAAGATGGCTATTGGAACGGTGCGGTCTGGATGCCGCATCAGTGGTTCTTCTGGAAAGCACTTTTGGACTTGGGCCACGCCGATGCGGCGCACCGCATTGCTGAGACGGCGCTGGAGGTTTGGGAGACTGAGGTGGCGCGCTCTTATAATTGTTTTGAGCACTTTATCGTACAGACGGGCCGGGGGGCTGGCTGGCATCATTTTGGGGGGCTCTCGACGCCGGTCCTCAGCTGGTTTGGGGCCTACCATCGCCCCGGGCGCCTTACCGTGGGACTGGACATGTGGATCGCGGCGCTGGACATCGCAGCGGATCACACAGCGCTCGTCGCGCGACTGCGCCACGATGGCCCGGCGCACCATGCGCCCTTGATCATCGCCACGCTGCGCCCGGGCGCTTATGCGGTGACTTGGAACGACAGGCCGGTCACCGCATACGTCCGCTACCCCGGCACGTTGGAGATTGCGCTGCCGACCGGCGCGCAGGAAGGGACGCTGCAGATCCAACCCTCCTGACTGACGGGCACCTTGAGGCGTGCCTGCTGTGGGAGTGCCTCCAGCGTTCGCTGGAGGCACTCCCACATCTTCCATAGGTATTTGCGGCAGGGTACTCTCCGTTTATGAACTTTAACACTTTAATCAGGTAATAGAACAGCCTCCTCGACTGCTGCGAGGGCAGGGCCGTACAGGTTCTCTGCCTTCTTGCGCGGAGTCAAGGCTGGAGAGAAGCCCGGATACCCGAGATTCAAGGGACGCAACCGCTTCGACAGCTTCGCGTTCACCTATGGCGACGGCTGCAAGCTGAGATTTGACGACGGGGGACGCGCCTTGCTCTACATGCAAAACGTCGGCGAGATCAAGATCACCTATCACCGCCCGATCCCCGACGACGCTCAGATCAAGCCCGTCGTTGTCAGGCGCAGCCTCGGCAAATGGTACGTCTGTTTCCAGCTTGAGTTGCCCGAACCCGAGATCGCCGCGGGTGAAGCGCGAGAGGTCGGGTTCGACGTTGGCTTGCAGAGTCTCTTGACCCTGTCGGACGGCACGTTGGTTGAGAACCCACGCTGGCTGAGAAACGCGCTCGCCGAGCTGCGTCGCAGACAGCGGCGCATGACCCGCAGGAAGCAGGGCTCTCGGCGATGGCGCAAGGCAGCTTTCCAGGTCGCTAAGCCTGCTTTCGACACCTGAAACGGTGTCGGGACACACAACACTGAGCCCGGCGTTGTGGGTTCTTGAACCTTAACAAGCGAGCCATTTCCGCGCTTGAAACCATTGTGGACTGACGCCAAGCAGGAGCTCTGGCGCTCCGTGGCACCGAAGCACGACTTCGGTGGGGGTCCCGGTTGCGCCTGGGACTGCCAGTTCGGTGGTGGTGGGTAGGGTCACGAGTATGACGACTTCAG
>PWVB01000299.1 GCA_003562365.1 Anaerolineae bacterium | reverse complement strand
GTGGGTTCACGGAGACCTAAAACGCACGTGGAGCAGATATCAGACTCTTCGGAGCAATCTGCGTCGAAACGTGAAAATATGGCTGCAGAAAGGCAGCCTTCCAAACCGTGTCAAGTTGGCATAGTTTGGTAAACTAGGTTGTCCCGGTGATCGCTGCCGCGAATCCTGATACCCCGACGGATCGCCTATGGACGTGGATCGCTTCCCGTGTCTGCCGTCCTATGGTCTGTCTGGCCTTGGTGTTACTTTGCTATGCCGCTCTGCTCTTGCCCACCTTGAACCGCCAGGGCATCTCGTGGGACGAGCAGACCGACATCGAGATCGCGCGGTCCTTTCTAGTCCGACCGGGCGGATGGCTTCGAGGCTCCCCTTCCGATCCCAGCCAGACTCGGCTTCCAATGGCTGTCGTGGCCGTGATCTACGCCCTTTTCAGTGCCGATGACCTGCTGACGGCGCGCATCGTCAGCTGCGTTGTCGGGGGGCTGACTGTCGTCGGGGTGTTTGCCGTATGCAAGGGAGACTTCGACGAAAAGACGGGCTTGCTCGCCGGGCTCGTTCTCGCCACAAGCCCCTTTTTCCTTTCCTTTGCCAGGACGGCTTTCACCGAAACCGATATTTTCGTGGCGTGTGCTTTCATCTGGCTGTTGGCGGCGATGTCCCGCCTGCGCAAGGTCGGCACGCTGGGCTGGGCAGCGGTCACTGGGGTGGTTCTGGGGCTGGCGCTATCGGGTAAGTTCACGGCGGTTGCTCTATTTCCGGCTGTCATCCTTCACGTGCTCTCTTTTCCGAGAGATCATCAGGCCGAGGACCTGTCCAACCGCCATATCCGCACCGGTGCGGTGCTCGTAATGCTGATGACCGCAGCGATGACGGTTGGCTGGTTCAGTCTTGGCGCTATGGCGCCCGGCAGGCGAGCGCCGGGGGTGCTGCGCCTCTACGCGATTCTCGCGGCCGGGGGGTGGCTGGCGGTCCTGGTCTGGGCGGCACATCACCGCGACAGGAGCATCTCGCCGCTGCTCTTGGCTGGCTTCGTGCTTGCGTTGGCCGTGGGGACCTTTATGATCCTACCGCCGGTGCACACTACGAACCCGGAGATCATTGCCGGCTTGATGGCGAGGTTCCGGCACGAGATGCGTTGGAGCCCAGCCTTCGTGGCGGAGGCGGCGATCCTGCACTTAGGGGGGGTGGTCTTCAAGTCCAGCCCGTTGCTCGGGGTTGGACTGCTCCTGGCTCCGGTGGCGACGGCCCTGCATTGGAAGACCAGGCCTGAAACCCGGTTTCCGCTACTCATCGTTGCATTCTATATGCTGGGTCTGCTGCTGTTGCCCCTGGCGCAGACCTTCTATATGGTGCCGGTGTTGCCCATACTGGCGATCCTGGCGGCGGATCAAGGGCTGAACCTGATGTCCCATCATCGAACTCTGGCTGCCGGCCTTGGGGTTGCGGTCGCCCTGGGGCTGGGTCTCGATCTCGCGCTCTGCTATCCGGACTACAACCTGAACGGCTATCAGTGGCTTGGTGCCCGCTACATTGGACGTCGGTCCACCATCGGCTATCGCAGCATCGTCCAGACGCCATCTGACGGCGTTCAGCAGGCGGCACACTGGCTACTTACCAACGCACGTCCGGGCGACCGCGTCCTCGTCTACCTCTATCCCTGGCACATTCTTGAGGCTGCCAGTTCGCAGCCTGCCTTTCACCTCATCCGCGGGGAGCCAGATTCAGTGGACTTGCAGTCCGATTACGTCGTCGTCCACATCAACCACAGAATCCGGCAGAGATGGGCTGCCTCGGAGATCAATGCCCGCGCTGCCAGCGTTTGGTGGGTCCCCTACGACGCCGACCGCTTGAACGCTCACTTCACCAAGGTCTTCAGTGTCCCCAGGGCCTTCGGAATTGAGATGGCCAGTGTTTGGGAGAGAAACGACCGGATAGGGAGAGAGTGATGCAGCCTTATCGATCCGATTCCCTTGGAAAAGCGAGTCGAGAGCGGTGGCCTGTCTGCTATACTCAGCATTGAAAGGAGGGAGTATGCGATTTGAATTTGCCACAAGCGACCGCATCATCTTTGGACCGGGCACGGTAGCGGAGGTGGAGGCTCTGGCGGTGTCTATGGGCAGCCGCGTCCTGGTGGTCACTGGCAGCCGCGATGCGCGGGCCGAACCGGTTTTGTCGGCGCTGCGGAAGGCCGGTCTGGTTGCCGTGACCTTTTCCATTCCTGAAGAACCGACCCTTGAGCTGGTGCGAGAGGGCGTCGAGCGCGCGGAGGCCGAGGATTGTGATACCGTTATCGGTATCGGCGGGGGCAGTGTGATCGATGGCGGCAAGGCGATCGCTGCGCTGATGACCAACGGCGGCAGCCCACTTGACTATCTGGAGGTCATCGGGCGGGGTGCGCCCATCACGATGCCGGCGGCTCCCTACATTGCCGTGCCCACAACAGCCGGCACGGGCGCCGAGGTGACTCGCAATGCGGTGCTGGCCTCCCCCGAGCACCAGGTCAAGGTCAGTCTGCGCAGCCCGCTGATCGTGCCCGACGTCGCCATCGTCGACCCGCTGCTCACCCACTCGATGCCGCCGGAGATCACGGCGAGCACTGGCATGGACGCGCTCAGCCAGTTGATCGAGCCTTACGTGTCGCGAATGTCCAATCCGCTTACCGATGCGCTGTGCCGCGAAGGCTTGATCCGTGCAGCTCGATCCCTGCAGTCCGCCTATGACGATGGAGACCATGCCGTGGCGCGGCTGGATATGTCGCTGGCCAGTCTCTTCGGCGGCCTGGCCTTGGCCAATGCCAAGCTGGGCGCCGTGCACGGTCTCGCCGGCGTCCTAGGCGGTATGACCGGCGCACCACACGGCGCGGTCTGTGGGCGGCTCCTGCCTCCGGCTGCGCAGGTTAACGTGCGGGCGCTTCAGGACCGGGATCCGGAGAACCCCGCGCTCACTCGCTATGCGGAGATCGCTGTGCTTGTCACAGGGTCGTCCGATGCGACAACGGAGCAGGGCGTCAGTTGGCTGGAGGCGCTCTGTGGGGCGCTGGAGATCCCCGGCCTGGCGGCCTATGGTTTGGAGGAGGCGCAGTTTGCTGAGATCATCGAGAAGGCTCAGGCCTCTAGCAGTATGAAGGGCAACCCCATCAATCTGAACGACGAGGAGTTAGCCGAGATACTCACGCAAGCCTTGTGAAGCTGAAGGCCCGGTCAGGGGGCTTCTGCTACCAGTCGCCGGCACGGTTTAGAACGAACCACGGATCTGCTGTGATTCGGACGGTCGCGCGGGGGCGGCGCAGCACGGGCTATTCTCCCCGGCCCTGAGAGGCTGCAGAGCGGGCGCGTGCCACCGGGGTTGCCTGTCTCACCCTGCCCGTGCCCGATCGCGATCGGAGCCACGCCACCGTCCTGTCGGTGGCCTCCTCCATTGTGAGCTGTGGGCGGTAGTTCAGCTCCCGCTTAGCACGCGAGATGTCGTAGTAGTGGCTCTCGGCCAGCTCACTGGCGAGAAAGGGTGTCAGCGGCGGCTCACCTGCAAGCCGCAATGTGCGGTAGATGCGCACCAGCACCGCCGAGAGTGAGCGGGCGACGGGGAGCGAGAGGCGCAGGCGCACCGGCGGCATCTCCAACCGCGCTAGAAAGCTGCGGATCCACGTCCAGAGCACGACAGGCTCGTCCTGGCTGATGAAGTAGGCACGGCCCTTGCCGGGCTCACCGGCTGCCGGGGCGCCCGGTTCCAGCGCGTCGGCGGCCAGCAGGTGTGCCCGGGCCGCGTCCTCGACATAGGTCAGGTCAACCCGGTTGGTGCCGTCTCCGATTTGCGGCACCAGACCCTTGCGGGCCCGCGACAGCAATCCGGGCAGGAGATGGTTGTCGCGGGGGCCGAAGATCAGGTGGGGCCGCAATGAGAGCGTCAGCAGGTCGGCTTGGTTGGCGGCCAGGGCACGCTGCTCACCCAGTGCTTTGGTCTCTGGGTAAGGATTTTCGTACTGGTCGGGGTACGGCACGGTCTCGTCCACGCCCTCGTGAGGGGTGCCATCGAAGATGACGCTAGGGGAGCTTGTGTAGATGAGCTTAGGGACGCCGTTGGCCCGGCAGGCGTCGATGACGTTCTGTGTGCCCGTGACATTCACCTCGTAGAAGGTCTTCCACGCGCCCCAGACGCCGGCCTTTGCGGCGACGTGGTAGACGATGTCGACGTCGCGGCATGCTGCGTGCAGCGCCGGTGCGTCCCGGATGTCGCCGCGGATCAGCCGCACGCCCAGCGGGCCAAGCTCAGGGTAGTCGCCGCGGGTGAAGACCGTGACCTGCGCTTTCCGCTGCCGCAGTTGCTCGACGATATAGCGTCCCAGGAAGCCGGCGCCGCCGGTCACCAGGGCGTGGCATGACGATCGTGCTTCACGCCCTGCCGAGACCGGCCCGCTGTCTTCGGCGTCTTGATCTGGTGTGCGGTTGAATCTCACGTCGCGCCTTCCTCGTCGCGTCTGCGGCTGAGACGTTTGAGCAGCAGCCAACCGGAGAGCAGCAGGCCGGTCGCGAGCCCCAGCACTCGCAGGAGATGCCCGTGCCGTTGGGTGGTCGCGGTGCCCTCGGGATGAGACGCCGGGGTCAAGCGCCGCATCTGGCTGGCTGCCCAGACGGCCAACTTCTCTCGTTGAATCTTGGCGTTGTGGCGCACATCGGTGGGAAAGAGGTCCGGGTAGAAGAGCACGCGCTCGATGGCGCGTGTGTGGCGATGCTCGGCGCCGAGGGCCAACAGCGCCAGCGTGAAGCGTTGGCGTGCCAGCACCCCGTCCGGGGCTTTGCCCGGTTCGGGCTCCACCACCAGGACCGGCGTCTGGGCCCCAGGATCGCCCACACCCACCAAGGCGGTGCGGGCGACATCCGGATGGCGATTGAAGATTGTCTCCGCCGGTACAGGATAGAGCGTGCCCGTCGCGGTCTCGACGCGATGGGCTTTGCGGCCGCAAAACCAGAGCCGGCCGAGATCGTCGAAATAGCCCAGATCGCCCATCCGGTGCCAGATCTCCCCGTCCTCTCCGGGGATCTTCGCCTGCATCGTCTGCTCCGGCCGGTTCAGGTAGGTCCGCGTCACGACGGGACCCTGCACCACGATCTCGCCGATCTCGTTGGGCGGAAGCACCAGCGTCTCGTCCCAGGCCGTGATCGGCGTGTCGCTGACGCGGATGACGCGGAGGGTGATGTCGGGCAAGGGGGTTCCCACGCACATTCCCTTGCCCGCCTCGGTGAGCGCGGCTGTCTCGGTCAGGATGTCGGCACCGCTGATGCTGGTGAGCGGCATCGCCTCGGTGGCCCCGAAGGGCGTCAGAATCTCGGCTTCCTCGCTCAGGACGTGGGTGAGCAGGGTCCTGAGCAGGTCCGGAGGCACCGGCGCGCCGGCCATCAGCACCCGTTTCAGCGACGGTAGCTGGATCTGGTGCTCGACGCAGTAGGGCGCAACCCGCTTCCAGATGGTGGGCGAGCCGAAGGCATTGGTGACGCCGTGGGTCTGAATCGCCTCGACCACGTAGGCGGGGTTGACCTCGGCCGACTTGGTAGGGTCCATGTCGGGGATGATCGTGGTCACGCCCAGCGCGGGGTTGAAGAGCGCGAAGATGTAGAGCAGGGCCAGGTCGACCTCTCCCGGCTGGATCCCGATGGCATCGCGGAGCAGTCCGATCTGAGCCTTGAACATCCCGTGGAGGTAGACGACGCCTTTGGGGATGCCGGTGCTACCGGAGGTGAAGGCGACGGCGGCCTCGCTCTCAGTGGCGGTCGGGGCAACGGGGAAGGCACCCGCGCCCTGGCGACGCAGGTCGGCCAGGGTCGTATCGGCCAGGTAGGTGTTCAGCGCCGGCGGGCCGCCGCCGGCGACGACGGTATGACGGACGGTGGCGAAGGGCCGGGGTGCAACGCGCCGCAGCAGGTGGGCGATGGGCAGGCCGATCATGGCGCAGGGTTCTGTCTCCGCCACGCACTGCAAAAACGCCCGCCGTCCCATACCCGGATCGATGAGGACAGGGACGGCGCCCAGCTTCATCAAGGCGAATACCACGGCGATCAGCTCCGGTCCCGGTCGCAGCAGCAGCAGAGTTCGCTCACCGGGCTCGATACCCAGATCGCGCAGGCCGTGGGCGTAACCGTCGCATGCGTCGTTCAGCTGGCGGAAGCTGAAGGTGACGGACTGGGCCCGGCCTTGTGCATCACGCCCGGCGGGGAAAACAACGCCTGGCCGGTAGGGCGCGCGGGCTGCCATCTCGGCTAGGGCTGCGGCGATGTTGTAGGTCTCGTGCATAGGGGTATGTTTATCCTTACCGCTGACCGGGCGGTCAGCCTGTGTTGGTTGTCTCTTGTTGTGTGCCTGTGCGAGCCAGGAAGTCGCGCATCAGGGGCAGGATCCGCTCGTGGGCGTCCTCGACCACGTAGTGTCCGGCATCCCCCAGCACGTGTACCTCAGCGTCGGGGAACCGCGTTTGCCAACCGGCCAGGAAGTCCTTAACGGTGAAGATCCAGTCCTGAGCGCCCCAGATGATCAGCATCGGGTGATCGCGAAAGATGGAGAGGTGCGCGTCGATGCCATTGATGGTCGCCCGAGTGGGATGGTCCGGGGTGGTGGGAATGTCCTGGACGAAGCGGTGGACGGCGATGCGATGGCGCCAGCTGTCATAGGGAGCCAGATAGCCTCGCCGGACCGGCTTCGTCATCCGCCGGCGATCCGCCACCGCCAGCCAGACGGCCAGGCCGGCGAAGGCATTGAACCCGCGGATCAGCAGCGCCCCCAAGGTTCGCGTGCGGGCCAGCCGAAGAATCCAGGGCACCGCCGGCAGATAGAAGGCGGCGGTGTTGAAGACCACGAACCGCGCCACCTGCTCCGGGTGACGGGTGGCGTAGCCCATACCGATGCCGCCGCCCCAGTCGTGCATTACCAGCGTGATAGCCTCGAGATCCAGGTGGGCCAGCAGCGCCTCAAGGTTCTCAATATGCTGTGCCAGCCGGTAGGGATACGCCTGGGGTTTGTCGGAGCGTCCGCAGCCGATGTGGTCCGGGACAATGACCCGATAGCGGCGGCTGAGCTCTGGGATCAGCGTCCGGTAGTAGAAGGACCAGGTTGGGTTTCCATGGCAGAGCACCAGCGGCGGCCCACTGCTGGGCCCCTCGTCCAGGTAGTGCATCCGCAGGCCGTCCAGCTCGAACCAATGCCCTGCAAAAGGGTAGAGCTGGTGGGCGTCGCGCTGAGCTACCATTGGATAGCCAGGACAATGCTGCTGATGCCGCTGCCGACGCCAAAGAGGATCGCGCGGTCGCCAGCCTGGAGAAAGCCCTTGTCGTGGCCGATGGCCATGGAGATCGGCGCTGCCACCGAAGCTGTGTTTCCCAGATAGTGCAGTGTGGGGTAGTCAATCTCGGGCGAGAGCGCCAGCGCCCGCAGGGCCACCTGGCGCTGCGGCTCACTGACCTGGTGGGTGAAGAGCCGGTCGACCATATCGTTGGTCCAGCCCAGCGAGCGCTTGAAGCGATCCCAGACCTGGGTAACCACCTTTGTCCCCTCGGCCAGCAGCTCGCTCGACTTGGTCCGCATCCAGGTGCGCTGGGCGACACAGAGGTGACAGTGTTCGGTATTGCTGTAGGCCTCCCCGCCCAGCAGGCGCTTGCCGGTCTTGGAGGAGGATCGGTGGCGCAGCACCATACCGACGGAGGCCGCACCCAGCGTGAAAGAGGCCAGATTATCCCGTAGGGCCTCCTTGTCCGGTGGATTGCTCAGCATATGTTCGATGGTCGCCAGCTGTCCCTCGCGGGGGGCTTCGGCAGCGACCACCAACCCGGCCTCGATCTGACCGAGTTCGATCATATTGGCGATGACGACCATCCCGTTGAGGAAACCCAGGCAGGCATTGACGATATCGAAGCTCATCGCGCGCTGTGGAAGGCCGAGCTTATGGTGGATGATCGAAGCGGTCGCCGGCTCAATATAGTCGCGGCAAACTGAGGTGTTGATCAGGCAGCCGATCTCGCTGCGGTCGGTTTCGGCGGCGGCCAGCGCCCGCTCGCCGGCCATCGTGGAGCCATCGGACACCTGAACCCCCTCATCCCACCAGCGATGCTCGCGGATACCGGTGAGCCGCTCGATGAAGCCCTGTGGAGCGCCGAGCGCATTATAGACCGGTTCGAGCTGCTCCTCGAACCAGGCGGTGGACACGACGTGGTTGGGGATGACGTATCCCATACCCTCAATGCAGACGTTATCGAATTGCATAGACCTCGCCTCTTGGTTGATTCTGTGTGACTCTGGGATGGATTCTACCATTAAAGCCGATGTTTCGCCACACTTGGTGGTCGTTTTTTTGCCATCCCTTGCTGCCGCCGCCGATCAGGATCGCCGCTCTGGCGAACGAGCAGCACCCCGCCAAGGACGGCACCCAAACTGATCAGGACCATCGGGCTCAGGGGCTCGTGCAGAATCAGCGAGCCCAAGATCAGGCCATTGATCGGGACAATATAGGTCACCATCGTGGTGAAGGTGGCGCTGGTGCGCTCCAGCAGCACGAAGTAGAGAATGTAGGCGACGACGGTGCCGAGCACCGACAGGGTGATCCAGCTTCCCAGGGCCGTCCAGGACGGCGAGATGGTCAGCGGTCGTTCGAAGATAAAGGCCAGCGGCAGGATGTAGGCGAGACCCATCGTGAACTGGCCGGCGGCCGAGGCAATGGGGGCCTCCCCTTGCAGGTGCCGTCGCGCGAAGATGGAGGCCAGGGCGTAGGAGGCCGCGGCCGCAACGACGGCCACCATCCCCAGGAAGGAGGCGCTGAGGCCGTCTTGAAGCTCGGGCCACATCAGCACGCCGATCCCGCCGAAGCCCAGGGCGACACCGAAGGCCTTGGGCGCCGTGATCCGGTCATCCCGGGTCAGAAGATGGGCCAGCAGAATGGTGAAGATCGGCGTCATCGACTGCAGGAGCGCTGCCCAGCCGCTGGCGATGTACTGTTCGCCCCAGGAGATCAAGGCGTAGGGCAGTGCTCCGTTCAGCAGCCCCAGCACGGCATAGGTGGTCCAGAGTTTTCTGCCGCGAGGAACGGGAATGCGCCGCAGATGGAGCAGCAACCAGATCAGCAGCGTCGCGGTCATCAGTCGCCCACTGACCAGCGTCAGCGGGCCAACCTCCCCGACGATGATCTTGATGAAGAGGAAGGAGGTGCCCCAGATGCTACCCAAGATTAAGAGCAAAAGTAGGTTCATAGACCAAGGCTTTCCTTTGGAATTGTGTTCTTATCGGCTTTCCGGCGCCAAGTGGCGATGGCGATACCGACCAGGATGAGCAGGCCGCCGTAGACTGTGACCCTGGTGGGCGTTTCCTCCAGTACCCACCAGGCCAGGACCGTGGAACCCACGGGCTCGGCCAGGACGGTTAACGCGACGAAGGTGGCAGGCAGGTGTCCCAGGGCCCAATTGAATGAGGAATGGCCGATCACCTGGGGGATCAGCGCTACCAGCACCAGCCAGAGCCACATCTGAGGTGGATAGCTCAGCAGTGGCGTCCGCGTCACCAGCGACAGGACCATTAAGACGAGGGCGGCGGTGCCGTAGACCGGGAAGATGTAGGCCAGGAGTGAGAGCTGCCCGCGCAGCCGGCGTCCAATGAGCAGATAGACGGCTACGGTGAGGGCTCCGACCAGAGCCAGCAGATCGCCCAGCAGTTGGTGGCTTCCGGCCTCCAAGTCACTGATCCCGATGATGGCCGAGCCCGCGACGGCTACGATCATGCCCACGATGGTGGCGGGGCGAAGTCGTTCCTGAAGCGCGAAATGGGAGATAAGGCCGACAAAGAGGGGATTGGTGGAGACCAGCGCCACCGAGGCCGCCACGGACGTCATCGCCAGCGAGGCAATCCAGGTATAGAAGTGGAGCGCCAGGAAGATGCCCGACGCGATCACCAGCCACCACTGGCGGCGCCCCAGCCGCCGCCACTCCTGGCGGCTGGTAGTCAGGGCCAACGGCGCCACCATAAGTGTGGCAAAGCTCAGCCGCCAGGCTGCCAGCGCCAGCGAGGGAACCGCCGCCTGAGCCAGCCGGATGAAGGTGGAGGCGGTGGAGACGGCGACAATTCCCAGCCCCAGCACCAGTGCCGGTGATATCCGGCGCTGCGGCCTGCCGCCCTGTCGATGACCGTCCGGTGTGTGATGCTCTCTCACTCGCGTCTCCCTGGATCGGTGTTATACTGCGCGCTAGCTGGTCTGTGACGATAGATCCAGCGCTGGATTATACGGAGATTCTGAGGTCTGCCAACCCTCAGTTGCTCTGGACGGCCGGCTGCTTTTCGGTGGATCTGGCCGACTGTGGTATACTGCTGGCAAAGGTCAAGCTTCTTGCTTAGCTTGCCTCAGCGTCCCGAAATCGCAGACGGTGAGGTAGATGTCATGGGTTCGTCATCGTGCACATCGATACGTTCTAGCCGTACGCTAACGTCCAACCTAAGGAGGATAGGCCATGGCTGAATTCACGAAGCATCTGTATCTGTCGATGATTCCTGAGGCTATGATTGCTTCACAGTTGTCGCCGGAGGAGTTTGGGGTCTACTACGCCATCGGGACGGAGAAGAAGTCGCGGGGCCAGGCCATCTTTTTCGAGCTCGATCCCCTTTTCCGTCACGAAGAACTGCCGATTGAGGAGGGCTTCGAGCGCTGCGTCCCCCACGATGACGGCAGCCCGAAGCGTTCGGTTTACATTTCAGTCTACCGCGTTCTGGAGCGCGTCGCCCTCGAGGCGATCCGCAAGCTCTATCTCGTCACTCAGGACGGTCGGGTGCTGGCCCTGGATCCGGCAGCGGAGTGTCCCGAGGACACTGAGGGCCTGCATCTCTACCAGGAGATTGCCCCGGTCAGCCCCATGGTCGCCAGCACCCTGGGTCCGCTGAGCTTCATCGACCTGATTGTCAGGAATCCCACCTCCCTCCTCAAGCTGCCCGCCATCTGTTTTGCTGAGCTTCGGCTGGGTGAACTGGCGGATGATCCGGAGTACGGCAGCGTGGGCGACCTCCCGTACCCGAACATTGACCATCTACGCCAGTGCTTGACCGATCTACGCACCAAGGCCGTCCACTCCAAGATGGTCGACCGTACCGGCTCGGCGGTTTTTCCCTATCGAGTTCTGAAGTCTGGCATCTACGTCGGGAATGCCGAGACGGTACTCTTCTTCCCGCTGCCTCCTCATGAGGAGCTCCGGCGCGAACACTACCGCTGGTGGCGTTCTGCCAATATGTGATCAAGTTTGTACGATACAGGGTCCTGCCCGAAGACCTCCTGTTGATCTGAGGCGACCCCGAGGCAAGGTCCTGTTCGTCCCGGTCAAACCGGGTCTGGCACGCTCGATGCGCTGCCGCTGATCTCAACACAGAGGGTCGCAGTCCTCTCCCTCGGCTTAGTCCAGGGAGCACGACAGAAGCTGCATCCGGACGCAGCTGGTGCTTGTGGCTTGTGGCGGGAGAGACTGGGGCCCCTTTGTGTGGGAGTCTTTCACAACTTGTGTCACTCACAGGAGGAAGGGCCGCATGAATATCTGGGTTGTGGTCAGTCTGGTCTCTGGGGTCATCTCCGTCGCGGCGGCGGTCTTCTACTACCGCTGGGTCTTTCAACAGGATGCCGGTTCCGAGCAGGCACAGCGCGTTGCCCGTTGGATTGAGGAAGGCTCGCAGTCCTACCTCAAGAAGCTCTATGTCGCGTTGACTATGCTCTCTGTTGGGATGGCCATTGTCCTGGCGATCATCTTCGGACTTCAGGTCAGCCCTGGATATGGGTTTACGATTGCCGTCACCTTCATCTTCGGTGCGGTGAGCTCGTCGGTGGCCGGGTATATGGGAATGTCGGTCGCAGTCAAAGGCAATGTGCGCACAGCGACCGCCGCTGAGAGAGGGCTGGTGCCGGCTTTCAAGGTCAGCATCAACTCTGGCGCCGTGATGGGCCTGGCGATGGTTGGAATGGCCCTCATCGGGATGAGCCTGATCTATCTGCTCACCGAGAGTCCCGAGATGGTGCTTGGCTTCAGCTTTGGCGCGTCGATGCTGGCGCTTCTGGCGAAAGCCGGCGGTGGCATCTACACCAAGACCGCTGACATCGCCGCCGACCTGGTCGGTAAGGTCGAGGTCGGCATCCCCGAGGACGATCCTCGCAACCCCGCCGTTGTGGCGGACAATGTTGGAGACAATGTGGGTGATGTCGCCGGTATGGGGGCAGACATCCTCGACAGCTATATTGCCAGTGCCGTGGCGGCGATGCTTCTGGGCGCGGCGCTGCCCAATGTCAGTGCCGACCAACGGATGATGTACACGGTTTTTCCCCTGATTCTCTGTATGTTAGGCAGCTTTGCCTCGCTAATCGGTCTGCAGTTTGTGCGGGTTCGCGAGGGCGGTAAGCCCGGTCCTGCGCTCAACTCGGGCACGGTTTACACGACGGTGATCTTTGCCGCGATGGTGGCTGCGGTTATCCTGCTGAGCGACATCGACACGGCAGCACTGTGGGCCACCTTGGCCGGGTTAATCACCGGCGTAGTCATTGGGTTCACCTCCGACTTCTTCACCGGTGACGATCGCCCGCCGGTTGTCGAGACTGCTAAGGTCTCCGGATCCGGGGCGGCGATCACGATCATCACCGGCTTCAGCTACGGGCTCATCAGCATCGTCCCTTCCATTATCGGCATTGTGATCGCGATGTTGATCGCCTACTTTGTGGCTGAGGCCTCCCCGGTGATCACCGGAGTCTATGGCGTGGGCATTAGCGCCGTCGGTATGCTGTCGATCACCGGGATGATCGTATCCGCTGATGCCTACGGCCCCATCGTTGACAACGCCCGGGGCATCGCTGAGATGGCGGGTATGTCGCCGGAGGTGGTTGAGGTCACCGACATCCTGGACGCCGCCGGCAACACCGCCAAAGCGATCACCAAGGGCTTTGCCATCAGCGCTGCGGCGCTCACTGTGTTGGCACTCTTCTCTGCCTACGCCAGTGAGGTGTACCAGGCGATGTTGGAGCTGGATATCGCTGCACAGCCCATGGTGATCAGCCTGCTGGATCCGCTGGTCATCGCCGGCATCTTCCTGGGCGCGGCGACGCCACCGCTCTTCAGCGCGCTGACGATGCTCTCTGTAACCCACAATGCTTTTGACATGATTGAGGAGATTCGCCGTCAGTTCCGCGAGCGCCCGGGCATCCTCGCCGGGACCGAGGAACCGGACTACGTGGCATGCGTCTCCTTGGCCTCACAGGATGCGCTGAAGGCGCTTATCTTCCCTGCCTTTCTGGCGGTGGCGCTGCCGCTGATCGTGGGCTTCGTGATGGGCCCGGAGCCGCTGGGGGCTTTCCTCGGCGGGGCGATCTTCACCGGCATCCTCTTTGCTCTGCTGATGGCCAATGCCGGCGGTCTGTGGGACAACGCGAAGAAGTACGTTGAGAGTGGCTACTTCGGCGGCAAGGGCTCCGAGGCTCACAAGGCCAGCGTCGTGGGCGACACCGTCGGCGATCCTTTTAAGGACACCGCGGGCCCGTCGCTCAACACGCTGATTACGGTGATGTCGCTTGCCTCGTCGCTCTTCGCTCCGGTGATCGCAGCGTTTCACATCTTCTAGATGGCTCGCCACCCAATTCTGCAGCAGCAAGCCCTTGCTTCGGCGGGGGCTTTTTTCGTGGGTCTGCGCCGCGCTATCTCCGCGGGCGGAGGCGGTCACCGGACTGGCCTGTGCCGGTCAGACCAGATCGCGTGCCGCCAGTGCTTGCCGCATGCGCGTCAGTCCCTCCTCCAACAGGGCGCGGGGGCAGCCGAAGTTCAGGCGGACAAACCCTCTGCCTCCCGGACCGAAGGCTGCACCGTCGTTGAGCGCGACGCGGGCATTGTCGCGGAAGAAAGTCCCGGGCGATTCGGTGAGCTCAAGGGCGCGGCAGTCGAGCCATGCCAGGTAGGTGCCCTCCGGCACGCCTATCTTGACCTCGGGCATATGCTGGGCCACGTAATCGACGAGGACGTCGCGGTTCGCTGCCAGGTAGCGCAGCAGGGCCTGCAGCCAGGTCGCACCGTCAAGATAGGCCGCCCGCGCTGCCGTGTAGCCCAGCAAATTGGGCTTGCCCACCAGCCCGCCCCGCCCCTGCTTGTAGCGCCGCCGCAGGTCCGGGTTGGGGATGATTGCGAAGCCGCAGTGGAGTCCGGCGATGTTGAAGGTCTTGCTGGGGGCCATCAGGGTGATGGTGACCGCTTCGATCTCTGGGGCCAAGGTGGCGATGGGCAGGTGCTGGTGCCCCTCAAAGATCAGATCGCAGTGGATCTCGTCGGAACAGATCAGGACATCGTGGCGCCGGCAGATCTCGGCCATTGCTGTGAGCTCCTGGCGCGTGAAGACCCGACCCACGGGATTGTGGGGGTTGCACAGCAGAAAGAGGCGGGTCTGGGATGTGACGGTCGCCTCAAAGCGGTCGAGATCCACGCTATAGTGCCCGCCGTCCTC
>PWVB01000015.1 GCA_003562365.1 Anaerolineae bacterium | reverse complement strand
CCGTCAGTGATGTGGAGGGCCTCGATGTTCCAGATCGTACCATGGGCTGAAACATCAGGACGTAGGCCCTGCACTTTAGGCCGGGTGACAAACCAGAAGGGCCGCCAGGCCAAAAAAAGGGTGGGCAGCTCGACGTTGAGTTGGGCTTGGGCCTCCTGTAGAGCTCGATCTCTTTGTGCTGGATCGATTGCCGTCAACGCTGTCTTGCACGCCCTATCATAGGCATCCGAGGCAAAGCCCGCGAAGTTCTCTCCATGCCACGCCTGGTCAGCAGCGGGAATGCGCGTGCTCAGCCAGGCGCCACATGCCTGTGGAAGCTCGGCCGACCAGCCCAACAGCGCCATGTCGAACTGACGTCCGAAGAGAGGACTAGTCGACCCCGGTGTGTACAATTGGCGCGCGTCGAGGGGTTGGAGGTCAATGTCAAACCCGCATGCTTCTAGATCGTCCGTGACGTGGGCAGCGATAGCAAAGTACTGGGAAGCAAAGTGTAGGGTGGCACTAAGCACGGTGCCATCCGCAAAGCCCACAGTGTTATGTGCCTCGCGGACCCCGTCTCCATCACTGTCTTGCCACCCAGCTCCGCGCAACAGTTCTTTGGCCCGCGCAGGATCGTACGCGGGGCGTGCTGGAGGGACGTAGGCAGGATGGTTAGGAGAGACGAAGCCCGTGGCTTCGACGAGAGCCTCAGCTGGAAGTGTCTGAGTCAGCCGCTGACGGTTAATACAGGCATTCAGCGCCTGCCGAACGGCGGGATCCTGCAGCGGGGACATCAGCGGCTCGTCCACATCCTGGGCTGCGACTTCGGTTCGGCCGAGATTCAGGTCCAGCCGCAGCACCGTCGGCGCCGCGTCGGCCCACACGAGAGCCTCTCCGGACGCTCCCAGGCGAGCCCATTGTTCCCAGGGTGTGGAAAGGATCGGGTCAGGTAGGATGATGTCGCACGTCCCGTCAATTAGCAGAGCGGGCCAGCGGTCATAGCTTTGCTGAGGGAAGCGGATGATGACCTCCTGCAATACCGGAGCTGGGCCACTGTAATGCGGATTTGGCTCCAGGCGGACTTCCCGGTGTGCCTCCCACGACACGATCCTGAAGGCCCCTGTCGCGGGCGGGGTACGATCTCGCAAGATCGCTGCCAGTGTCTGCCCCTGCCAACGATGAGCTGGCTGCAGGGGAAAAAGAAAGCCGGGATAGTCGGCGCTCAGATAGCCGGGGATGCCTTCCCATCTGACTCTCCGTTCATCGACGGCAACAAATCGAGCCGTCCGCTCGGCTAGCTCGCGCCAGCGCCCCCGCGCTTCAGGGGCTTGAGCGAGATGGTAGCCGAACATTGCGTCCTTGGTAGTGATCGGGACACCATCAGACCAGTATAAGTCGGGTTTTAGCGTGAACGTGACCACCAACTGGGGTAGCTCTATGGCCTCGGTTGTTGTAACCTGGTGAACTAGGCTCAGCTTATCAGCATAGCGGGTACCCATTGTAGCGGATACCGTGCGTGTCATCACGTCGCCGCTAGACAGCGAGGGTAGCCGCTCAACTAACCGCGCCTCCCACTGATAGTGGTTCCGTTCGATGGGTTGCTGATAGAAGAGTGCTAGAAGGTCATAGCCGGATTGTGAAGGCAAAAAGGGATTCGCCGCCGCCGGTTCAGTTGTGCACAGAACAAGACGCTGAGGAGGAGGGGTAGGTGCCGCCGTTGGAATCGGCGCTGCGGTGCTGGTTAACAGGGTTGGCACTTCGGTGGGAGCCACTGACTCCGCCGGCTCACCGCACGCCAGCAACAGGATCGTCAGCCACAGAAGCCAACGGGTCCTAATTCTCATACGCAGTCCGATTCACGATGGCCGGTCATCGTCGCGGGCTTTGGCTATCGCGGCTGAGGTGGAGCAGTAGGAGCAGGGTGACGCTACACAAAAGGGTCAACGCGACAAACTTCGCGAGGGGTGAGGTGAGGGCCAAAGCCAATATCCCGGCGATGCCACAAAAGCCCCAATAGATGGAAACGATAGTGCGGGTTGACAGGCCTGCGTCCTGCAAGCGGAAGTGGAGATGCCGACGATCACCCCGGAAGGGGCTGACACCGTGACGCCATCGGTCCAAGATGGTCCAAGCAACGTCGACAATGGGAATGCCCATCACCAACAGGACCGTTGCAACGCGTCCGCCCGCGATCAACCCCATAGCTCCCATTATGTAACCCAGAAAGAAGGCGCCGTTGCTGCCGAGAAAGGCCCGCGCCGGGGCGACATTGTGGTAGAGAAATCCCAGCGAAGCGCCTAACAACGCCAAGGCTTGGGGAACAACGCTGTACTGTTCGCTCCGAAACATATGAATCCCTAGCACCAAGGCCAGGATGGCCGAGACGCCAGAAGCCAACCCATCGAGTCCATCCAGCCAGTTGACGGTCACGATCATTCCTGACATCCAGAAAAGGGTCAACGGCACGTAGAGCAACAGCGGAAGAACAATGATCTCTCCCGTAAACGGATGGTTGAACCGTTCCAAGATAATCAGACCGGCTACGGCCACGGCGGCGGCGGCGAGATAGCCAATGTGCTGAGCCCCGGCGGGCAGTTCGTACCGGTCATCAAGCAGGCCAAAGAGGCACATCAAGACACCACCAAAGACGAGTGCCCAGAGCCGGCGAATCTCGTTGGGATCGGCGCTAGGGATGGCTATCAGCAATGCGACGCCAAGCGCGCCATAGAATCCCAATACTAATCCGACTCCCCCAATCCGTGAGATAACGCCGGAGTGTTGGCGGCGGCCTCCAGGCAGGGTTACCATATCCAGGCGATGACCGAGCTTGCTCATAAGTGGTGTTATGAGGAATGCAATGGTGCCGCCCGTGAGTAAAATCAGTAGGTATTTGAGCCCGTATCTGGGCATGTTAGTCGTCTCCTGTGACGGAGTATCGGATCACTGTGTTGCTCGTCAACAAGCCTGCCCGGATGACCTGTGCGGGTTCAGGCTGTGCCGAATTGGCGGTCTCCGGCGTCGCCTAGGCCGGGGACGATATAGCCACGGTCGTCGAGACGATCATCAAGAGCCGCAAGATAGATCTCTACCTCGGGATGCGCACGCGTCAGGGCTTCAACACCCTCTGGAGCCGCCAGCAGCCCCAAGAACTTGATGCGGCGTGCGCCCCACTCCTTCAGGATCTCAACAGTCTTGACTGCGGAACCGCCGGTTGCCAGCATCGGGTCGAGGATCAAGCAGACGGATACGGTGGGGTGCACCGGCAACCGATTGTAATATGCAACTGGGCGGAGCGTGCGCTCGTCACGAAATAGCCCGATGTGCCAGACCTCTGCCGCCGGAATCATCTCCCAAATGCCCTCAACCATCCCCAATCCGGAGCGCAAGATCGGGACAAGGCCGATCGGCTCGGCGAGTCTGCAACCGGTGGTGCTGGCGAGCGGGGTATCGGTCTGGATAGGTACCAATGCCAGATCCCGAAGCGCCTCGTAGGCAATCAGCAGCGTGATCTCGCGGATCAACTCACGGAACTTCTTGGAATCTGTATTCTTGTCTCGGAGAAGCGTGAGTTTGTGTTTTGCCAACGGGTGCTCGGAAATCTTGACCTTTCCCATTTTGCTCCTCTGTGGTTGGGTTACCCCAGTCTGTGCTGCATTGTACCGATCGCATCTTGATTGTCAAAAGGTTCAGCAATTCCCAATATGAAGTCCGTTCAGGGCGGCCAGCCCTAACCTGAGGCGACAAGTCGCGCGACTGTGGGGCAAGTGATACACAATCTGGCCCTAATCGAAGATCACGGCCCTATGAATCTGCCATATTGGGAATTGCCGCAAAAGGTTCGATGACGAGGTCGGACGATTGTGCTCAGCTATGGATGCATCCAGCGCTCGATGAGCGCTGTTACGGTGCCGTCGGTGATCAAGTGTCCGAGGATCTCGTCGATGGTCTCCAGCAGTACTCTGTCCTCGCGCCGGGCAGCGATCACATACGGTTCGTGCGTCACCGGTGGCAGCGCGATGCGGATCTCGGCGTCCCAGCCCGCCACCTGTTGGGCTGTGACGTGGTCCACAAGCACTGCATCGGCTACTCCTTCCTGGAGCAGGTCGACGATGGTCAGCGGCGTTTCGACGGTGATGAGCTTGGGCGGATGGGTCAAGGTCTGGCTCCATTGCAGCGCTTCCATATGACCTGCCGTGCCGAAAACACAGCCGATTACACCGCCGACCAGGTCGTCCGGACGATCGGCCTCGGCGTCAGCCGACACGAGCAGAACTTGTCCGGCGTCAAAATAGGGGCGACTGAAGACAAACGCGTGGCTGCGGCTGGGATCTGGATAGAGGGCCGAGACGATGATATCCGCTCGCCCAACCGTTAGCGCATCGTAGAGGGCATCGTATCCGGTGGTAACGAAGTGCGCGTCAACCTCCAGGCGATCGGCGATGGCATTGACCAGATCTACGTCCAGGCCCACGATTTGACCGCTGGCGTTGACCGACTCAAAGGGAGGAAACGCGGGATCAACGGCGACGCGCAACGTGCCGGAGGCCCGCACCCGCGCCAGTCCTCTCGATGGTGAGCGACATCCGATCAACATCACCAGAAGGAGTAGGCTGGCCAGCAGCGTTTGCGAAACCTGTCGTCTGTAGCCAGTCACCCACCGGCGTGGCAGGATGAGCGCAGTCCTTGAGGCGCGCACACGGGAAGGTGAACTCACCTCCTTGTGTCGCATTTTGGTCCGCCGTGGTGAGTGCCGCGTCTCAGTGGTCTCCAAAATCTGTCTGCGCGTTGGGTGAATCGAGGTCGATGACGATGCTGCCCGTCTCCAACGCACGCTTGATCTCGCGCTCCAGCATGTCGCCCATCATCAACAGATTAAGGAGCTCGGCCTCGACTTCGGGGTTGTCCTGTGGGCGTAGATACCATGCGGTTTCCAGCGCCTGGTTCATCTCCTGAAGGTGCAACAGCATATCTACCATCACGTCCTGCGTTGAGGTGACCCTTTCTCGCAGAACGACCATCGGGCTTCCGAGTAGCCCGCGCTTCCGGAGCTCCAGCTGAATGGTGGGCTCAAACAGATCAGAGTTTGCCAGCCCTTCGTAGACATCGAAACGGTCGTCCGACAAAAGAAGCTGCTCTAGAAACTCCGGTGTCACCCATACCATTAACCCTTCGTTGGTCAGTCGATCATAGAGATCGTCCAACAGAATCAGTATGCGGGGAGATTCACTGAGTATCTGAGCTGCGCGATTGGTGATTGGATCGCTCATGTTGCTTCTTCTCCTCTATGCTTCTGACAAACTCCGCAATACGTTGCTCATACCCGTTGGTTTTCGGTTGGTACCAGCCGCCAGAAACGCCTTCAGGCAGGTAACGCTGATTCACCCATCCGCCTTCGTAATCGTGAGGGTACCTGTAACCGGGGCTTCGACGCTGTTCATCGCGGAGCAAGGTATTCTGATCGCGAATGTAGACTGGAGGCGGGCGATAGCCATGCTCCTCTAGATAACTCCGCGCCTTCCAGTAGGCGCCGGCACTGTTGGACTTGGGGGCCGTTGTGAGATAGAGTGTTGCCTCAGCTAGATGATACTGGCCCTCCGGCATGCCCACCCATTCAAATGCCTGGGCGCAGGCCATCACCACCACAATCCCCATTGGGGACGCCAGTCCGATGTCCTCCGATGCCGCGACGATCAGTCGTCGGAAGATGAAGCGCGGATCCTCGCCTGCCAGGACCATCTTGGCCAGATAGTAGAGGGCGGCGTCAGGATCGGATCCTCGGATTGACTTGATGAAGGCGCTCGCGGTGTTGTAGTGTTCATCGCCCGACTTATCATAGTGTAACGCCCGTCGCTGGATCGATTCTTCAGCTACTGCCAGTGTGATGTGCTGTTGCCCATCCTCGTCGGCGGGAGTGGACTCAACAGCGAGCTCCAGTGCATTTAGCGCGCTGCGGGCATCCCCGTCGGCAAAATCCGCGAGATGATGCAGGGCGTTGTCGTCCAAAATGATCCTCCGCCTCCCATAGCCGCGTTCCACATCCTGCAATGCACTGAGAGTCAACCCTTCGATCTCCTCGACCGTCAGGGGCTTGAAACGGAAGATGCGCGAACGACTGAGCAACGGTGCGATGATGGAGAAGAACGGGTTTTCCGTGGTCGCTCCGATAAGCGTGATCGTACCGTCCTCGACCACCGGAAGTAGCCCATCCTGCTGTGCCTTGTTCCAACGATGGATTTCATCGACCATCAGCAGCGTACGCTGACCGTACATCGCGCGTCGCTCCTTAGCGGCATTCACCAGCTTGCGCAGATCAGCGATGCCTGCTAGCACGGCGTTCAAGGTCTCAAAGTGTGCCTTAGTAGTGTTCGCAATCACGGCGGCCAGGGTTGTCTTGCCCACACCCGGTGGTCCCCAGAAGATGATCGACGTGAACAATCGGTCCGCCTCAATGGCACGACGCAACAGTCTGCCTGGGCCGATGATGTGTGCCTGCCCGACAAACTCATCGAACGTCTGGGGCCGCATCCTCGCCGCCAATGGGGCCTCCCGC
Source organism: Anaerolineae bacterium (assembly GCA_003562365.1). Classification (GTDB taxonomy): domain Bacteria; phylum Chloroflexota; class Anaerolineae; order B4-G1; family SLSP01; genus PWVB01. The sequence continues at coordinate 7,949 of PWVB01000015.1, read as the reverse complement.
TTCAGATCCTCTTGCCGGCTGAACTCAAATAGATCCATTGTAACCTAAGTATAACCCGGTCGACGCATCTATCAAGGTCTCCAAGCGGGACATCGAGTCTATTAATTTTGCGCGAAACCGGCGCCAGAGAAGCGAACCATTGATCTCAAAAGGGTCTATGGTATACTCTATGTGCCGACTTCTCCACGCTCAATCGGACTATCCGGAGATAGGCTTCGAGAAGGGATCGATGACAATCGGGACGGTGCTGGGGCGGTTTAGCCATGGTTTGATCTTCTTCACGCTTGGCCTAACGGTCAGCTTCCTGCACTACCGCAGCCGTCGAATTTCTCTGGCACGTCACCTCTGGTGGTTGGGCGCCTTTGCCTTGGGAGAGGCGCTGGTCGCCTGGTATCAGCTTCTCGCCAAGCAGATCCCGACGGTCAACCCAGCCGTTGACGTTGCTTCCTCCTTGGTACTGGGCATCACCTATACATGTCTCCTGATGTTCGGTGCTCAGACCTTTATGTCCGAGGAAGCCTATCAGCGCCAGGGCCGATCGGTGTTTGTGATCCTGTGCGGCGCGTGGCTCATTCCTTACTCACTTTTGCTGGTGGCGTTTCGCCCTATGCTGGCGACCGTTGTGCCGATCGCTGTGATGGTGCTTCGGGTGCTGGTGGCGTTTCCCGGTGGGATCTTGACCGCGATTGGTCTGCGACGGCAGAGCTATCAGTCCTTGGATGGCACCCTGCGCCGGCGGATTCGTCCGGACCTGCGGCTGATCGAGATCTCGATGGGGGCCTTCGGGATGCTGAATCTCCTTCTCATCCCTCCGATCGCTACATCGTTGCTGCGGCATCTCAACTCTGAGCTTGTCGATATGCTGCAGGCTGGATGGGCTTGGACGTTGGTGGGGGTGGGGATCACCTTTGGCTTAGGACGCTCCTTGACGACTATTCAAAGTGAAATCGAGCAGTGGCTGGAGGGTGTTGAGCGCTTGCAGGCGCTGGCTGAGGATCGCGAGCGCATTGGACGCGAGTTGCACGATGGAATCATCCAGTCAATCTACGCGACCGGCCTATTGCTGGAGAGCGTTCAATCAAGCATCGTCCGCGATCCAGAGCGCGCACAGGCTCAACTGGGACGGGTTATGGACAGCTTGAATGCGACCATACAGGATATTCGGCGCTACATCTTTGATCTGCGCAGCGATATGGCTGACGATGATCTAGGGACTGGTATTGAGCGTCTTCTACGAGACTTCCACATCAACACCTTGCTAGAGACCGAATTCGAGGTCAGCGGCAACGTCAAGCCGATCAACTCGTTGGCGCGGCGGCGTCACATTTTCCAGATCGCGCGTGAGGCGCTCACCAACACGGCCAAACACGCTCAGGCACGGTGGGTTAAGGTCCGGCTTGACTATGGCGAGGATATGCTTGTCCTTACCATTTCCGATGATGGGATTGGGATGGAGAAGCTGTTGATCAGCAAGGGGTACGGTCTTCGGAATATCCGGGAGCGCGCTCGTCTTATCGACGGCACATTGCGCATTGAAAGTGCTCCCGGTGCCGGCGTGACCTACCATCTTACAGTACCTTATACGTGAGGCAGGGGATGACACATAGAATCCTGGTTGTGGATGATCACGAGGTTGTACGATTGGGCCTGAGAACTTTGTTGAGCCATCAGGCGGGCTTTTCCGTGGTGGACGAGGCTGGTTCGGCGGCGGAGGCAGTCGAGAAGGCCTTGTTGCACCGACCCGACGTTGTTGTGATGGATATCAGGATGTCCGGCACAAGCGGGATCGCCGCCTGTAAGGAAATCAAGGCTCAGCTCCCCGAGGTAGAGGTGATTATGTTGACGTCCTATGCCGAGGATGAGATGCTCTTTGAGGCGATCAGTGCCGGGGCTGCCGGCTATGTTCTGAAGCAAGGTGGGGGCGAGGAACTGGTACGTGCCATTCGCCGGGTTGCTGAGGGGGACGCACTGCTAGATCCTGCGGTGACACAGCGGGTGCTGGAGCGGGTGCGCCAGGCGACACTTCAGGAACAGGCGGCGGCTTTCAAAGACTTGACCGATCAGGAGCTGCGAGTTCTGGGGTTGGTGTCTCGAGGCTACACGAATAAAGAGATTGCCAAGGAGCTGTTCTTGGGAGAGGGGACGGTGCGGAACTACGTGAGCAGCATTCTCTCGAAGCTGGATCTGACCAACCGCGCGGAAGCGGCGGCCTATGCTGTGCGCCACGGCCTTCAGAAGTTTCTTGATGATCTCCTCTAGACACCGAGAGTTGTCTGCCTCAACTTCGGTGTCCGCTTCTCGCTGGCTGTTATGATCACCCCCATCAGGCCCCCGTCTCCGGGGGCCTGATGGGCAAAGTATGACTTTGGTTACTGTACGTCTACCTTGGCGCCTGCCTCTTCTAGCTTGGCCTTGGCGTCGTCGGCAGTTTCCTTGCCTACGGCTTCGAGAACGTTTGTCGGCGCGCTCTCGACCAGATCCTTAGCCTCCCTCAGACCCAGGCTGGTGAGTTGACGAACGACCTTGATGACGTTGATCTTCTTCGCGCCAATGTCCGACAACACGACGTCAAACTCGGTCTTCTCTTCCTCTTCTTCGGCTTCGGCCGCTGAGGGCATAGCACCCATCATAGCCACCGGGGCTGCAGCGCTAACTCCGAGCTCATCTTCAAGCATCTTAACCAGCTCGGATGCCTCCATTAGCGTAAGGTCACTGATTTCCTTTACAAGCTTATCCAGATCTGCCATGTTGTAAAAACCTCCATATTGTGTTTCGTGATGGCCGCTCAGGGCCGTGCTCACGATGATAATCTGCCACGGGCTGAGTTTAAGCCCCTAAGCTGTGTTGACGGCCCCGGCGGACTCGCCGCCGGCCTCTTCCAATTTGTCAGCATATGCCTGGATGACGTTAAGCACCTGGCGAATGCCTCCAGCGACGACACCGGCCATCTGCGTAGCGGGCGCATTGATCGTGCGCAGGACCTGGGAGAGCAACTCCTCGCGGGTGGGCAGATCGGCAACTGCCGCTGCCTCCTCCGGCCCGAAGATGCGTCCTTCCATCATGCCGCCCTTGATGACAAAGCGATCTCCTTCCAGGCCCTGGGCAAACTCGCGGAACAGCTTTGCTAATGTGGGAATGTCCTCCTGGCTGAATCCTACCAGTCGGGGTCCTGTCAGGTACTCCTCAGGCAGTTCGACGCCAGCTTCATTAAGAACTATCTCAAAAAGCGTGTTTTTGACGACGAACACCTGGCTGTTACGCTCATAGGCGCGACGGCGCAGTTCTTGCATCTGCTGCACCCCCAAGGCGCTGTACTCTGCCATCATGAAACCGGTGCTCTCGGCCAATTGCTGACGATACTCGTCTAACAAGGCCTCTTTACGAGCGCGTGAAATAGCCAACCTTTCTCACCTCCTTACAAAATTGTGACCAGACCAAACGGTGACCGCCCGTTCCGGTGGTATACTACTTAGTGACTGCACCGGTTTGTGAAGATCACCATTCTACTATCCTATCCATCCATGACTACCGGCACAAAAAAGGTCCTTGCGCTGACCGACGCAAGGACCACGAATTTCAGACATTGGCGCGCATTACTAGATGCTCATACAGCACATATGGCGCCGTCAATTTCCTGGATCCTGCCTCGGCGGGCTATTAAGCCGGCAACTTTAGTCTGCGCGGCACCTGCTGTCTTTGGCGGATAGGTACCAACCTGTGAAAGATCTACTGCTAAGCTGTCTCCATCGCTAATGCTTCAGCGGGATCGACCTTTATGCCTGGGCCCATAGTAGGTGCCAGGGTCACACGGCGGACGAAGAGGCCCTTAGCTGCTGCAGGACGCGCACGACGAATCGTGCTCATAATCGCTGCCATATTCTCGTTCAGATGCTCCTCGGGAAAGCTAACCTTGCCTATGGGGCAATGGATATTCCCGGAACGATCCAGACGGTATTCTACCCGCCCAGCCTTGGTCTCGTCGACCACCTGAGCCAGATCGTCTTCCGGCACGACGGTGCCGGTCTTTGGCGTGGGCATCAGGCCGCGAGGTCCCAACACTCGTCCTAGCCGACCAACGTGACGCATCATATCCGGAACGGCAATGGCAACGTCGAAATCAACCCAGCCATTCATGATTTTCTGCACGCCCTCATCGTCGCTGATGATGAAATCTGCCCCGGCGTCCTCCGCGATGCGCGCGGCTTCGCCCGCAGCGAAGACCAGGACTCGCACCGTCTTGCCCAGCCCATTTGGTAGCCGCACCACGCCACGGATGGCCTGATCGGCGCGCCGCGGATCAAGGTTCGTCCGCAGATGAAGTTCAACGGTGCCGTCAAAAGAAGAGTAACTAACCTCTCGGACGAGCTTGATAGCCTCGGCTACACTGTAGACGTTGTCGCGATCGACTTTTGCAAAAGCTTCTAGATACTTCTTACCACCTTTTACCATCTTACGCTCCTTGTGGTCCTAACGGGTTGCCCCTCCCACATGTGAAAGACTAGCTCTGAATCCGGACGCCCATACTGCGGGCTGTCCCGGCGATCTGTAGCTCGGCTGCCTCAATGTCGTTCGCGTTCAGATCGCGCATCTTGGTTTCGGCAATCTCTCGTAGTTGCTGCTTGGTGATTGTACCGACCTTATCGCGATTGGGCTCCGACGATCCCTTGTCAACACCTGCAGCCTTGCGAATCAGATCTGCTGTCGGGGGCGTTTTGAGCTCGAACGTGAACGATGAATCCTGGTAGATCGTTACCTCGGCTGGGATGATGTTGCCAGCGAGGTGCGACGTCTTTGCGTTGTATTCTTTGCAGAAGCCCATCAGGTTTATACCGTGCTGTGCCAAAGCTGGTCCGATCGGCGGCGCAGGATTCGCCTTGCCGGCGTGAATCTGCAGTTTAACTACAGCTTTTACTTTTTTCTTTGCCATTTTCTTCACACTCCCTAATCTGGGCCACCAGAGACCCGGTACTGACCACAAGATTCTTCGCGATACTCTCTGAAAGAAGCTGCGCTAGGATCTTTCGACCTGCAGGAAATCCAACTCGACCGGTGTCTCTCGACCGAAGAACGATACGAGCACCCGCACTTTGGTCCGTTCCTCATCAATCTCCTCAACCACACCAATGAAATCGGCGAATGGGCCCTCGATAATACGGACCTTCTGACCGTGCTTGAACGTGGCGCGCACCTCAGGAGCAGCGGATTCCATGCGGCGCAGAATCCGCTGTACGGCCTCGGACCGCAGCGGTGTCGGACGATTGCCCATCCCGACAAATCCAGTCACGCCTGGAGTATTACGTACCACGTACCATGAGTCATCGGTGAGTTTCATCTGGACCATCAGGTAGCCCGGATAGAGACAGCGCTCCACCGTCCTCCGCTTGCCGTCTCTCAACTCGATTTCTTCCACGGTGGGCACTACGACCTGGTAGATATAATCCTGCATGCCCATCGACTCGATCCGCTGTTCTAGATTGTGCTGTACCTTGTGCTCGTAGCCCGAGTAGCAGTGAATGATGAACCAAGCCTGTTCGTCGAGGCTAGTCTTCTCTTCCTCATCCTCAAAGGGGTCAGGGAGCACGCCAACCTCTTCCGGCTCCTCATCGAACATCAGCTCCGGCAGCTGTTCCTCAGTCTCTGCTGCGGCCTTCTCGCTCTCCTCCTCCGCTTCTTCAGCCGTATCCATCCCGAAACGTTCAAAGAGCGCTTCGGGAGAGATGGAGAGGTTGGGCAAAGGACCGATTTCGTCGTCGGCTTCCTCTAGAACCTCGTCTTCAGCTTCTTCTGTGGATCGATCTTCAGGTGCCACAATATCCTAGACCTCTTCTGCTTGACCAAGCAGATAGACTGTACCAATCAAACCAATGGCAACTACTGCGCCCACCAGCATAAACAGCACCTCGCCGGCGATCACCCTACCGAGCAGCCATCCGAAGCTAAAGTCCAGCACGCCCAGAAAGACCGCCATCGCAAAGGTCACGACGAGGACGATTTGTGTCATCATCCATCCTTGCTCCAAGGTAGGCCAACGGACTCTGCGCATCTCCGCTCGCGTCGAGCGGATATACGCGACGATCGGATTCACCTTTTTGGTGCTGTTCGATTTCGCCACCACTGCCTCCACACAAAATTAGGCATAAGCATTGTGCCAACACTCTAAGACACCGCCTGTACAGGCGGTGTCTTAACTTGAAGGCAGGCGAGGCAGGAATTGAACCCGCAACCTACGGTTTTGGAGACCGTTGCTCTGCCAAATTGAGCTACTCGCCTACAATTCCTTCCTTATAAGGCGTCTACTTGCCGCCTTGAGCCCATGATCAGACTTGAACTGATGACCCCTTTCTTACCAAGAAAGTGCTCTACCGACTGAGCTACATGGGCGTGGTGAGTGGGCAGTGAGGGACTCGAACCCCCGAAGGCGTATGCCAGCTGATTTACAGTCAGCCTCCTTTGCCGCTCGGATCAACTGCCCTTAAAGCCGACGGTGGGAATCGAACCCACAACCCTCCGCTTACAAGGCGGATGCTCCGCCGATTGAGCTACGTCGGCGCGCCGAGATTATAGCATAGCCGACTTCTGGGTCAAGGTATGCCCGACCGTTTACGAGGGTCAGTATACACGAAATGACTCGCTTGTCAACCTTTTGGTGATGACAGACAACAAGCTTACACCGCGGCATGCGCAGCTAACGAATTGTCCCCCACGCAATGACGCCAAACCCAGAGGGCGACTCGACAATCTGCGGTGTCAGCAACAGATCAAACGGCTGCTGCTCGCCAGGGGCCACCACGACCTGCTCTCCTAATACCAGCTGTCGGTAGCCGACCACCTGACCTTCGACGTCGTAGATGGTGGCGACGACGTTGATGCGGTTTATGTCCTGGTTGCCTTCGTTGACCAGTACTCCTCGCACCCGGTATTGAGGGCCTGAGATGCTGCCAGTCACCTCAGACACGGTCAAAGGCGCAAAGCTTTGAGTGATCGCGCTGATCGATTCCCCGCGCACGAGGCGCACGTCACTGTCAACTGCCCCATCTGGTGGATTTCGAATCAACACGGAAAACGGTGCACGATCCTGTGGCGCCAGGTAATCAGCCGCTGCGAGCGTGCTGACCGTCATTAATGGCGTTGCGTCCGGTGCCAATAGCACGACCTCGATCTGTAGATTCGTTACCGGCCCCTCGGTGGTGTTGAGGACCTCCCCCAAACACAAGATGCCACCGGCCGGCGTATTATAGAGAGTCGCTCCAGACGTGGCCAGGGGTAGCGGTGTCGGTGTGGGTAGTAGCACATTGCCTGCTTGGATGGGGGCGGCCTCCATATCGGTTTCCTCGTGCTGCGGCACGGGAATGATCAACGACTGGCCAATGCGGAGATAATCGGCCTCGTCGAGTCCGTTGACGCGCAACAGCCCCGCAACAGTCACACCGTGTTCCAGCGCAATGCCGAAGAGGGTGTCGCCTTGAGTCACGATGTGGATGATTGGGGTGGGGCTCGGCGACGGAGTAAAGGTGGGCGTTGGAGGGATGGGCGTTAGGTAGATCTCCGGGGCGATGGTTGGGGTGACCAAACCACGTATGTCCGCGGCTGCGTCGGTCGCAGTAGGCGCTGGGACCGGCGTCAGAACGCCACCGCATCCACTTATGCTGATCAAGCTCATCACCAGGACCGCGGCAAGTCGCTGTGCTGCACGCATGCCCCCTACCCCCTTCTACTCCGGTATATTTTCATAGCTTTCTATTATACCAGGCTAGTCGATCTCGGACTGTAGTGACCGCCAAAAACGGATAGTATGGAGAGTCGGAGACCGACGCTATACTCAAAGGGGCAGAAGGATCACCAAGGCTCAAAAGACAGCGTTCGTTCAGCTGTGACTTCAAGTTTCGGGTCGTCCTGGAGGTGTTGACCGGCGCCAAACAACCCCCAGAAGTATGCCGTGAGCACCAGAT
>PWVB01000076.1 GCA_003562365.1 Anaerolineae bacterium | reverse complement strand
CTCTCTTGAACCACTGGCTGACCGCGCCCGCCGTAACGCCCAGGGCTTCAGCTATCCGCGCTTGGGTCCAGCCCTCTTCGTGCAACTCCCACGCCCGGAAGCGTCGTCACTCTCAGTGGTCGCGAAAGGAGTCCGGTATTTCGTTGCGTTCCTGTTCAGCATTCATACCTCCAGTTTACCAGACTGGGGCCATTTAAGTAGTTGTGTCAGTATCAGTAATACCTCGAGTACAGTGAGCGTCGTGACTTGGGGAGCCGGACACAGGACGTGCGGCATGCATCTGTGAGTGTGTGGATACAGTTCGGCGTTTCAGGACAGCCTGTACGCTATGCTACGCCTGGATAGCTCCTTACAAAAAACCTATCCATTCTAACCACCGATCTATCAAATCCCTGACAATCTCACGTGTCCGCTCTCGCGCCATCACGTCTCTGATCATGCTGCAGAAGGGCCTACGCTTCGTCTGAGAGACAGTCCTACCGAAATCAGGCCGCCTCCCTTCTGGAAAAGCACCGTCGCGGGGGCTGGGGGAGCCATGGGCAGCCTCGCGGAACGTGCGTGGCAGGCGGTGGACGGCTTGGCGGGACTGTGTCATCGGGACAAGGAAGAGGTCGCGCAGGTGAAGGGGATGATCGGGACGGTGAAAGGCTCAGCAGGCTGGCATCCAGGTACAGAGATTGGGGTCGATAGCGTTCAGGCGACGGCACGTCTCCCCGGACGTGACGTCGGACTCTGCAGCCAGATTCGGAAGCACGATCTTTGCTCCTCGGCCCTTGCTTCTGTGACCTGGTCTCTCTGTATACGGCGTCTGCTGCCCGTGATGTCAGCGCTGTTCGCGGATGTGCTGCGAGACGATTCGCGCCTGCGATGCGGAAGGGCGCCAAGCGGCACTGGTGTAGGTAGCGCGACGCGGATCCCCAGTTCAGATACCTGTCGGCACGGGATAGCGGAGCCCCTACAGTAGGGTTGCCTTGATGCTCTTGACGGTCCGGAAAAGGTAGTGGCTGGACCCCCAATGTGCTTCGCGCTCCGTAACACACGACAGCAACAGCTGTCTGCGGAGCAAAAGCATCTGCGTGTCCCAGGCAGGTTCACGTCTACACATCCCTCCACCGATGAATCGGCTCTTGCAGGAGGGTTGTGCCGGCGGCCTGCAGGATATGTCCAGTGACCCGCCTCCCCTTCTGGCGTTTCGTGGTGTTGACAATGGGGGTCGCCTCAGTATACAATCAGGTTCATTCCAGCTGATCCAGTCTTCCACACATCCACTGGATCCATAGCTGGATAGCCGGACGATGGCCAATCCACACCCAGACTCGCGGGCATAGACACGAGCGTCCAGGCAGAAACCTGGTCTGCTGGAGGCCACGATAGGTCCAGAAAGCGGGGAGGTAACCATGGCACACGCCTTTGTGATCGGTGACGTGATGGTGGAAGCCGAAGAGTTCTCGGAGAAGATCGCCCTGGGTACCGTGGGGCGCTTCATCCACGAGCTGGATAGGTCCAGCAAGCCAGAGGCCACGATCAAGTTCCGGAGAGGTACGGTCAAGGCCATCGACCTGCTGGGTCCGCGCCAGAGGGTAACCCCTGCCTTCCAGCCGGTGGGTCTTGGAAACCCTCTGAGTGTCGAAATCCTGGCTGTCTACACCGGTGATGTTCCCAGACGCTGGTTCGGGTTCACCAAACCTGATCTGCTGGTCACATCCGCGGTCAAGACGTTGACGTATCTCGATGCTGCGCCACGGGCGATTCACCAGCTCATATCGGCAGTGGATAACCGACGCCACGTGCAAACGTCTGCTCTCAACGAGGGCTCACCCATTGTCTACTACACGCCCTCCCTGGTGAATGAGCATTTGACTGTGACCCTGCAACTCATTGCGGACACGTTTGACAAGACCACGTTCTCCCGGCTGGAGAACCTGCTCAAGGCGGCCGGTTCCGTCCCGCTCTTCGTGCCCGCACAGAGTTACCTGTTGGTTGGCTCATATGCCGCGGCGATTTTCGGCAAGCTGGGACAGATCCTTTTTGAGAGTCCGCCCTTCCTCCACGATGACATACACTTACCCTTCAACACACCTGGTATTCCCGTCGCTGTCGCTCGAAACATCGTGGTCTACGATTACAAAGACCGCACCGAGTTCGAGAACGACTGCACCGTGCGCCTTATCCAATCTGCTGATGCCTCAAAGACACGCGTCGCACTCGTGAACAGGCAGACCGGGAAGGAGTACAACGGCGCTGCACCCTATGCGATCCTCTCGCTGGACGGTCGCTCCCGGCAGGATCTCAACGATTTCACACCGAGATTCGCGTCCGCAGCGCTGCTGGAGCGGTTCTTGGGCGCTCCAGATACGGGGGGCCAGGCAGTACAGACGTTACAGTCAGCTATGCAACTCTACAACGACTTTGTTTACCATCAACGGGCGCAGAGTATCAAGCGCCAGCTTGCCGACCTGGACACGAATGCCAGCGATTATGTGGAACAGAAGGAGGCGCTGGAGACATTGCTGAGCGCCTATGTGCGCAATATCCATCAGGCGCTGTTCAAGGTTGACCTTACGGATGACAAGAAAGACTGAGCCTGTTGGGGAGGCTGGGCGCACGATCACGCGCCCTCCCAGTCTGCGTGTGATTGGACAACGATCCGATGGCAAGGTCGTACTATTGGATCCCGACACACCGAATTGGACTGCTGTCAGCCCTGCGGTGGCGACATTCATCAGCCTATTGGATGGCCAAACCAACGCAGAGGACGTGCGACGGGCGTTCAAGATGGATAGCGGCGGCCTCGAATCTGAAGCCGCATATTCCAGGCTGGTTCGAGCGCTGCTGGATGTGGGCATGCTGCAGTATTCGGGGGAGACAGCCGCGCCAGCTATCCGATATGCGCATCCGAGAGGCACGCTGGAGGCCGTAACGCTCTATCTCACCAGCCGCTGCAACCTGAGTTGTCGTTACTGCTTCTATGACGCCGAGGCCGCCAGGAACCAGGAGCTCAGCACAGACGAGTGGGCGCGCGTCATCGACGAGCTAGCATGTATGGAAGTCGGAAGAGTGTTCTTCATGGGCGGGGAACCTCTCATGCGAAAGGACACTATCACCCTTGCCAGGCATGCAAAGCGCAAAGGTCTGGAGGTGACTCTCATCACCAATGGGACCATGATCGACCAGGACCTGGCCAAGCAAGTGCATGAGCTTTTTGCCGGGGTTCAGGTCAGTCTGGATGGACTACGTCGGGAGCACGATTTTGTCCGAGGTGCCGGTAGCTTTGGCAGAGCCTGGAGAGGGATACAGAACCTGCTGGACATCGGAGCACCGGTCACCGTCAGCTGCATACTCACGCGCAGGAACATTGAGCTGATGGATGATTTCGTCGCTTTCCTGATCAAGCGAGGTGTTCCCAGATTCCACTGCCTGAATCTGCAGACCCACGGGAGAGGTAGCTGCTATCAAGATATGGCCATCAGCTTTGGGCAGTTCACAGAGAAGCTGTATCAACTCCACAGACAGTATTCTGAACAGATCACGATGAAGCAGATAGAGGCACTGATCAACGTGCGCCCCTTCCATCGCAAGGAAAGCTGTGGTGTCGGGAGAGCTACGATCGAGGTCAATGCTAACGGAGACATATACCCCTGTTACAAGTTGATGAGCGCTGATTATCTTCTGGGAAGTATTCGCACTACCAGATTGGCCGATGTCTACTCGCATTCGGACGCGCTCCAGCGCCTGGGCGGCGCAACCGTTGAGAAGACCGCTGAGTGCAGGGCGTGTGATGTGCGCTATTTCTGCGGAGGGGGCTGCCTACTGGATAGATTAAGCGACGACCATGGCGACGCATGTGCGGAGATTCAGCGATTCTGGAAATGGGTCCTGGTTCATACACACGAGGGACAGGTCATCGGGCAGGACTTCAGTCTTTGACGGGTT
>PWVB01000320.1 GCA_003562365.1 Anaerolineae bacterium | reverse complement strand
CGGTATCCGCAGTCCCCCATCACTGAGTCGTTCCGTGTACTGCGGACAAACCTCGACTATTACAGCGTGGACCAGCCCCTCAGGACGCTTGTGCTGACCAGCGCAGAGCCTGCCGAGGGAAAAAGCTTAGTGCTGGCAAACCTGGCTGTGGTGATGGCCCAGGGCGGCCGGCGGGTGGTCGTCGTCGACGCCGATATGCGGCGCCCGCGCCAACACGCGATCTTCAATCTGGACAACGACCACGGCCTGAGTGATGCGATTATGACCACCGAGACCGATCTTTCGACCTATAATCATGAGCTGGATCCATTTCACGCTATAGCAGGAACAAAAGAGGGATCGAACCAGACAGCGATCATAGCGCCCCATTCTGCCGAGATGGGTAGTCTGCACGTCATCACCACCGGCCGTTGCCCCCCGAATCCCGCAGATCTGCTCGCCTCAAAACGCATGCGATCCCTGATTGACGAGCTGAGGGATCAAGCGGATGTGGTGCTCTTCGACACACCGCCAGTGATGCTGGTGACCGATGCCGCATTACTCGCCAAGCTGGTCGACGGCGTGGTGCTTCTGGTCGATTCCGGACACACGAAGCGCACAGCAGCGCGCCAAGCTATGGAGCGCCTCAGCCAGATAGGTGCCAATCTCCTAGGCGTTGTGCTTAACCGCGTGTCGGCGCGTGGAGAGAACTACTATATGTATTCATCCTACTACACGTCAAGCGAGGATCAGGAGCCGAGTCGGCAATAGGATGGGCTCACGACGCAGCGTTTGTGGGTATGTTATGCATAGTAGAAGATCGCAGCTCAGAAGATCGACCACCAGGTCATTCATCTGGTGAAACACTTTGGAACAGCGGACAGTAAGGTAAAAGGAAGGCAGCTGTGGAACCCATCGTTATCGCGCGCGCGCCGTTGAGCATCAACCTGGCAAACCACGAGGAGGGGCCGCCGGACCGTCTCGGGCAACGGCAGCGCCAGGTCATCCAGGCGGCGATCAACTACTATACCTATACCATCATCACCAATGGCCCTGGTCACACAGCACAGATCATCTGGTCTGGCTGTCCGGCCTGCACATCAGGGCACTGCCGCTGCGCACCCGAATCGGCAGTGGAACTTAACCTACCCCACACCATCTCACAGAAGCTGAAGATACGGGGAGGTCTGACAGTCTTCCTGGCCCCCCAGTTGCCCATCGGCAGTGGGCTCGGCCTCTCAGGCAGCCTCTGTGTCTCTATGATCAAGGCGCTGGCGTTCTGCTCAGGCGTCGATCTGGAGCCAACCGAGGTTGCAGAGCTAGCCCAAGAGGTCGAGCTCGACCTGCTCGAATGCCCTGTGGCAAGCACGGACTCGTATGCGGCTGCGCTTGGCGGCGTCAATCTCATCGGATTACAGGCGCACCGCGTCAGCATCGAAGCAATCACCCTCTCACCAGAAATGCGCCAGGGCTTGGAGAAGTCGCTGATGCTCTTCCGCGTCACGGACACCGACGCTGAATCGTCATTGAACCACTGCACCGAAGAGAGCGAAGCGCAACCGTTTGGGACATTGCCGAAGAAGCGCTTTGTAGAGGAGAAAGCGGATTGGCCCCGGCGCGTTCGTATGGCGCTGGAGACAGGTGATCTGGCAACGTTCGGCCAGATGTTGAAAGAAGCCTGGACCACAGAGCCTCAGAGACTCAAATGTGGGCCCAATCTCCTGCTGAACCAATGCTACCATACAGCGCGAGAGCACGGCGCGCTGAGCCGGCTGGGATGCGCGGTGCCCGGCCCGAACTTCTTGGCCCTTTTTTGCCAGCAGGAGAACCAACCGGGTGTTACAGCAGCGCTGGCGGATCTAGGAGCGGATCGCTGGCCGCTGAGGCTAGTATCCCAGGGCGTCGAAGTGCTCGAAGCGATCCCGAGAGCTTGGGCGAGGCTGGCAGCGGTCCAGCCATTTCCGGAAATGGACACCATAACTGGATCCGGTGGAAACGCCTCGCAATCGCCGAGCTGGTAGACGACAGGATTGGACCGCGCCCACAGCTTCGAGGGAATATAGTCCTGTGATCCGGCGCCTTTCACCCTACGCAGAACTGGGCTGTGCGCTGCTTGCGGGTGTACTATGGTACCTTCAAGGTGGCGCGGTCTGGTATGCTGGCCGCTGGCCCGGTCCCTGGCCGCTGCTCCTGCTGGCGGCAATGTGGGGCCTCATCGGGCTCCGGGTCGGGTTTAGGCCGCGCCTCTCCCTTTTCGACCTTCTGCTCGGGATCTTTGTGCTCTCGGCCCTGGTTGGAACCCAGACGGCCTATGCTCCAGGACCGGCCTGGGCGAAATTCTGGCTGGTGGCCGGTGCCTGGGGCCTCGCCTATGCCCTGATCCACCAGCCGGACCTGGAGCACCTCTACTGGACACTGGCCGTCTGGGGCGGCTTTGGCGTAGCGCTGACGGCCTACTTCTTTCTTACCCACGATTGGAGCGCCCAACCCATCAAAAGCCCGGAGCTGGCGACGCTGGGCGCCGCGGTCTCTGCCCGCCTCCCGGCGCTCACCGCGCACCGCATCAGCCCCAATGTGACAGGCGGCATGCTGGCGGCGGTGCTACCCCTCTACGTACCCCTGATGCTGCTGCCGCGCAGCGACGGCCTACCACGACTGCCACGCTGGTTGCGGCGCTGGCTCCCAGTCGCCTGGGCGATGGCGGCCGCTGTCGCGCTGCTGGGCCTGCTGGTCACCGTCTCGCGCGGCGCCTGGATGGCGACTCTGGCAGGATTTGCGCTCTGGGCGCTCTGGTGGGCTCTAGGGCGGCGGTTTGAAGGACGAGCACGCCTGGCCTGGATGGCCGGACTGGTTACGGCGGCAGGGGTGCTGGCGGCTGCAGCCCTGGCGGCCATCCTCACCTACGGGCTGCCGGGCGCGGGTGGCCTGGCGAACCGATTGAGCCTGCTGCGGGCCTCGTTCCTCTTGGCGCGCGACTACGTGATGGTTGGAGCAGGCCTGGGCACCTTCGAGATGAACTTCTCCGTCTACACGCTGCTGATCCACGTCGGCTACATCGTCAACAGTCACAATATGGTGCTGGACGTGGCGATCGAGCAGGGCCTGCTCGGCGCCGCTGCTTATCTGGGGCTGGTAGCGGTGGTGGTTATAGAGGGTTGGCAGCGCTGCATTGCCCGCCGCCAGACGCTGGCCACCCTTACCGACCCTAGAGAAGCCAGTCAGCCATCGGCTATCAAGATCGGCCAGTCGAGAATAGATCGCGCCCCCGCTTCCCAGACCACCGCCGGGAAACTGTTCGTCGACGGCTGGCAGCTCTGCCTTGAGACCGGACTGGTCTCCCTCGCGGTGGTTCTGGTGCACGGGCTGGTGGACGACGTGCTCTATGGCAGCCGGGGGCTGCTGCTGCTCTTCCTGCCGCTCGCCCTGGTCCACCGGACCGCCACGCGCTCGATGCCGCACACTCGCCCGGCTTGGCGGGGAGCCGTGGTCGCCCTGGCTCTGCTGCTTCTCGGCGCTGGCGTCTTCTGGCGACCGCTGCTGGCGCAAGGGTACGCCAGCTGGGGCGCAATGCGCCAAGCGAGGATGGAGCTAGCACGCTACGTGAGCGAGCCGCCGTCGGGCTTTGTCGTCGACACGGTGCGTCAGGAGGATGCGTTGGACGCCGCCGTGGCCAGCTTCGAGCGCGCCATCGCCCTGAATCCAACGAACGCAACAGCGCTTCAGCGGCTGGCGGGCGTGCATCTTTCACGCAGGGAGTACGCCGCTGCGCTGCAACACATGGAAGCGGCGTGGGAAGCCGGTCCCCGGGATGCGGTGACACGCCTGCTTCTGGGCGACGCCCTAATCGCCTTCGGCCGCGTCGAGGAGGCCGTCTCTGTGATCGACGGCGTGCCCTTCGCACGCTCACGCCTGCTGGGACAGGCCTGGGCCCGCTATCACCTCTATGGCGATTGGG
>PWVB01000093.1 GCA_003562365.1 Anaerolineae bacterium | reverse complement strand
AGAACACGAATGCGCGCAGTTGGTAGAAGCCCCAGTTGCTATGTCGCCCTCTCTGAGCCCGGGAAACCGTAGTCCGCTTGGTAACGCCGCTGAGGTCTTCAAGGGCTATGCCTAGGTTGTCTCTTGGGGCTTTCGCGACCAGGGCTTTGCTGATGCAGTGATTCGTGTCCCGCTGGAAGCGGGCTTGGCGTCCTGACAACGGTTGGAGTCGGCGCTTGGCACTCTTGGTCCCGACAGCTTGGAGGGTCTTGCGCCGCTCAAGATACCAACGCCGGCGGGCCTCAATCTGCGCACCGGAGAAGGTCTCGCCCTCCGAGTCAACCGCGAGGTTGACGATGCCCAGGTCGACGCCCAACCAACCGTCAGGATCACGGGGCTCATGGGGATCGACGTCGCAAGTCTGGTGCAGGTAGAACGCACCGTCTCGGTAGACCAGATCCGCTTGGCCCTGGCGGGATTGGAGCAAGCGGCGTTGGTCTTCTCCGCACTGGTAGGGCAGGTGCAGACGTCCCGCGATGGTCCAGATGGAGACTTCCTGGCGGTCAGGATACCAGCGCGGAATCCGGGCATTGTAGGCAATCGCACCCGCGCGTCTGAAGGTGCGCTGCGTGCCCTCGTCGAGCTTATAGGCCACCGCAGAGATGGCGCGCACCACGATCTGCGAGGAGAGGTTCGGGAATGCAGCCCGGGCATCGTAGTAGGCTAGTTTGTGCAGCGAGTACTGTCCAAAGACGCGCGCTTCTCACGCCCGCCGGGACAGGTAATCCCGGACCGCATCCGCCTGCTGCAAGGTCTCCTTCAGGGCGGCGGCCTGTGCTGGTGTAGTTTTGAGTTTGACCTGCGCACTCAGTTTCACGCCCATAGTATAGCACATATGTTCAGACTTGAGTACAGAAAGGGGGAGTTTCCTGCGCCGACTTCTATGAAGCCAGACTCCCGCATTGCAATCCGTGGTGGAGGGAAGACCGTTACCGACCTGTAGACAATCCTGACAGATCAAAGGAGACACGATGGACAGGACCGTGTTGAACGCTGCTCTGGGACGGGTGCCAGCTGATCTGGTCGTCACAAATGGGCAAATCGTCAATGTCTTCACCGGTGAGATCTATTCAGGCGGCGTAGCCATCTCCGGTGATCGCCTAATCGCTCAGGGAAACGTCGATTACGCTATCGGCGACGGCACCAACGTTATCGATGCAGAGAACAACTACATCGTACCAGGGTTTGTAGAAGGCCATATTCACCCGGAGAGTGCTAACCTGAGCCTGACCCAATTTGCCGAAGTAGCGCTTGCCCACGGCACCACGACTGTCTTCACGGACCTGCATGAGATTGGCGTGGTCGGTGGAGTCGACGCTATGAATGCGGCACTTGCCGAGGGCAACGCAACGCCACTAAAATATCGCTTCGTATTTCCGTCTCATATTCCATTCTCTCCTGGCCTTGAGACCAGCGGCGGCTCGATCAACGCCGATGCCATCGAGGCAGCCCTTGAGCGTGAGGATGTCGTCGGCATCTCAGAGGTCGTCTCCGTTTACATTGGGATGGAGCTACCAGATTTGATGCGTGCCATTGAGGCGACGAATCTAGCAGGCAAGG
The DNA here is from genome assembly GCA_003562365.1 of Anaerolineae bacterium. Lineage (GTDB taxonomy): Bacteria > Chloroflexota > Anaerolineae > B4-G1 > SLSP01 > PWVB01. The sequence continues at coordinate 2,340 of PWVB01000093.1, read as the reverse complement.
TGCTCTCGGGTCACGGGCCAGAGACGACTGGGCCTCTCTGGAATGCTTTTGCTGCCGTGGGCGTGGCTAACGACCACGAGGCACTCTCGCTGGACGATGTGCTCCTACGCATCCGTAACGGCGTCTACGCCCACCTGCGCCACAATCTGCTCGTGCCAACGCTACCAGATCTTATCCGCGCCGTGACCGAGGAGGGTCTGGACACGCGACTGATGGGCCTGGTTACCGACGATACCAGTGCCATCACCCTTACCCAGGAAGGTCATCTCGATTACCTAATACGCACCGCGCTCTCATTGGGCGTCGACTTCCCCACAGCGATTCAGATGGTCACGCTAAATATCGCTGACTCATATCGCCGAGCGACCGAGATTGGCAGTCTGGCGCCAGGTCGGTTTGCCGACCTCAACATCGTCAGCGGGCCGGACAACTTCCGGGTTTTAGCCACCATCGCCAATGGCAAGGTGGTGGCCCGAGACGGAAAACTGGTGGTGCCACTGCCGCTGCCAGACCACGACCCTGTTCTGCTGAACACTTTCAACCTACGTTCGCCGGTTACGGCTCAGGATCTGATCATCGCCGCGCCGAAGGGTACAATGAGCGCTTCTGTTCACGTAATGCGCACCCTGCCGTGGATTCCCATCACCGAGGGCGTCGAGGCAGATCTAGCAGTCAAGAACGACCACATCGCGTCTGACCCTGATCAGGATGTGCTGCATATCGCTGTGGTTGAGCGCCACCACGCCACCGGCAACATTGGCAAGGCCTTCATCGGCGGCTTCGGCCTGCAACGCGGTGCGATCGCCTCCAGCATCGCGCACGACAACCACAACATCGTCGTGATGGGTGTCGACCCGGACGATATGGCTGTTGCCGTCAATGCTGTGGCCGATATGCAAGGCGGCATTGTTCTGGTCGAGAACGGCGCCGTGATCGACACTATCGAACTGCCCATCGTCGGCTTGCTTTCTGATCTGGATGCCTGGACCTTCGCTGCGAAGCGTCAGGCTATTCTCGACAAAGCGCACGCGCTGGGCTGCACGGTCTCTGAGCCCTTTATGTTCCTGTCATTTATCACCCTAGCCGCGATACCCGCCTACGCCGTCACCGATATGGGCTACGTTGACTGCCTGAAGCAGGAGCTTATAGATCCTGTGTTGAGCTGGTCCTAGCGTTGACGCTATGAGTACAGCCCAACCATTTCCACGTCAGTATGAACGGAGAGTGAGATCCCAACGAGGGGACGCGAGGAGAGATGTGTGGACAAAGAGACATTGATCAGCGATACCACGGGCCTCAACCTGGCCAAGCTGCAAAAGCTGCAGCAGCGACCGGCGCCCTTTGCGCCCGGAGCAGCAACTTTCTGGGATGATCCCTACATCTCTGAACAGATGCAAGCCGCGCACCTCGACCCGAAATCGGACGCTGCCAGCCGCCGGCCGCAGATAATCGACCACGAGGTAGCCTGGCTCATCGTCGCACTGGATCTCAAGGAAGGCGATGAGCTGCTCGATCTAGGATGTGGGCCGGGCCTTTACACGTCCCGACTGGCTCGGCGTGGCCTGGTTGTGACCGGGGGGGATTACGCCCGCCGTTCGATCGATAACGCTCACACAGAGGCCGAAAAACAAGACCTGGCAGTCAACTATCTTTGTCAGGACTACTTGACCCTCGATTTCAAGGCGCAATTCGACGCCGTGTTGCTAGTCAACGGTGACTTCGGCGTGCTCGATCAAGAGCGGCGCGTGCAACTCCTAAAGGTGATCCATCGCGCCCTCAAGCCCGACGGGCGCTTTGCCCTAGACGTCTTCACCCGCGCTCATCGCATCCATTACGGGGTCAGTAATCAATGGTATGTAGCCGAGCAGGGATTCTGGAGGCCGGGCAAACACATAGTACTGGAAGAGGGGTTTGACTACCCGCAGGATAACCTCTATCTCAACCAGTATGTTATCATCGAGGCTGATGGTACCCTCACCACCTATCGAAACTGGTTCCAAGACTACACACCAGAGACGATCACCGCGACGCTGAAGCAGGGGGGATTCAGCGTCGAGTATCTAGGCGGCAACCTGCGCGGAGGCGCGTTTACCCGGGGCTCCGAGTGGGTCGGCGTCATAGCCCGCAAGAGTCCGCCGCCGCTGCCAGACCGGGGCTAGCCGAAAGCGTCACATCTACTCCCCGCCTCAGCGGGGAGCTTGTCCCTGACCTCAGACGATGCTGCAGTTGGCGCGTAGCCCTTAGGCATCTTGGTCGAGCCCATAGGCGGGTTGACAGCCGCCCGAGCTGCGATGTTCAGCGCAGCGCTGTGATCAGCAGGGCCAGAGAAGCCACACTGTT
>PWVB01000414.1 GCA_003562365.1 Anaerolineae bacterium | reverse complement strand
CTTTCTGAGTATTGCCCTGTTTTTTGTGGCGTTGTCCCTCTCATCTGATACCCAGAAATTTATCAGGGCAGTCTTTTTTATCTATTCCTTTCTTGGGATGGTCAGTTTTGCAGGTTTTCTGATGAACAGCCTCCTGGTAAATGTTGGTTTCATTGCATGGGGATTGGTCCTGTACATTGGCACATGGCTTTTATTTAAGGATTTTTCTTCTCAGTATTTCTTAAGGTAAAGTTAGGAGACTTAATTGTAGATAGATTGGAACTTTCAATTGAGGAATAATTCGGTTCCTTGTCGGTTTACCCTGTTGGATTTAGTTGAGTCGCTGCAGCATCGGCCCAAGCTGGACTTGAAGTGATTTTGATCTGTTTTATCTTGAACAATGTATACAAGTTGTGTATAATAATTACACAAGATATACGTGTATAAAAGAGGTGTATGATGGAGCGGGTCCAGATCTTGCTTGATCCTGAGCAAAAACAAATGTTGAACAAAATAGCCGAACAAAAAAAGACAAATTTCTCGGAGCTTGTCCGAAGTATGCTGGATGAACAAATCGAAAAATATCACCAAGCACAATTGGCTACAGCAGCACGCGCGTTATTGGCTGATTATGCGACTGATCAAGAGCTTACAGCCTTTACAGCAATTGATGGCGAAGACTTCCATGCATAGAGGGGAAATATGGTTAATTAATCTGGACCCAACTGTCGGTGCAGAAATTAAGAAATCTCGGCCAGCGGTGATTGTTAATGTTGATGAAGTAGGTGTCCTTCCATTTCGGATTATTGTTCCAATTACAAGTTGGAAAGAGCATTATTCACAAGCACCCTGGTTGGTAATAATTGAGCCAGACAACCAAAGTGGCCTTGATAGACGATCAGCAGCGGATACATTCCAGGTTCGTTCCCTCTCTGTTGAACGCTTCATGCACCGTCTTGGAAAAGTGGATTCTGATACTTTTTCAGCCATTCAAGCAGCTATTCAGGTTGTGCTTGGATGATGAATTGGATGATCTATAACTTTCCACACACTGGTTTTTAATTGCTATCTCTATGAACCCTGCCAAGCGCTGATGAAGACTGCCATGCGCCAGTTACAGCTGACGGCCAGGGCTAATCACCGGGTATTGAAGCTGAGCCGCACGATTGCCGACCTGGCGGGGTCTGAAGTGATCACCACTGGCCAAGCGGAAGTAGAAACAGCAGAGAAATCACCTGTTATCTTCTAAAACAGGATTGGATTGTGCGGGCCTTGGATAGGATTGATTTACCCCTTGAAGAACCCATGCAGGCTGGTATGTTCAAAGCACCGCTGAGATGCTGGATAAGCTTTCACAACACCTCAGCGGACTGTCTTTAAAACATTTATGATGGTTGCCTGCTCAACGGATGATCAACGGTAGGAAAATTCTATGGGAGGCCGGTTGCGGTGGTGGTTCTGTGGGAGGTGCTTCTGTGGGTGGTGGGGATGGTGTGAGAGGATCTGATGTTGGCGTAGGTGTTAGAGAATCCCAGGTAGGTGTAGGTGTGTCTGTTGGAGGTGGATCTGTGGTAGGCGTGTCTGTGATGGGCGGTTCCATGGTAGGTGTATCTGTGGGGGGTGGATCTGTTGGCGTTGGTGATTTGAATATAATGATCAGCCTTCCATGAATATCCTGAAACGAATCTCGTTTGTGTTCCCAGGCAGCCAGAAAGGCAGTTACGCCACCTGCCAGGGCGACACTTGTTCTATCCATATTATCATCTAGAGGATGAACAAAGACAAATGCATCATCAAGTGTTCCATCGGGATGCACAATGCGGCTCCGGATACCAAATTTTCCATTAGAAGCCTCTTGTTGCCAGGCAACCAGGTACTTGGATCCCCAAAGGTTACAGGATACGTCTGGTTTTTGTTCACGCCACGTGAAGTCTTCGATCTTATGTACGGTTCCTAGTACGCCATCCCCGTTGATAAAGCGCGCGTAAATGGCATCATTAACCGGACCTGGTGTCTGGTCGGATTGCCATGCTACCAGGTATTGGTCGTAATTTTTACATGCAGCAACAGCTGGTCGTATTTCTGTCGACGGCCAGCCAGCAATGGTGAATTCACCACCGGAAAGAGGAATTAGATTTCCAGTAAAACGTGTCGCCTTAATATCCAGCCCGTTGTCATAAACAACCAGGTACTCATTGCGGGCCAGGTTGTAAGCGATATCTACGTTGACTTTATTCTCACTGAGGTCGAACAATGAGAGACCTGTCACTAGATGCCCATCTGAAGCCCTGACCCGCTTTAAACCAATATAGGCTTTAACCGCAGCCGTCTGATCCTCATTTGTCCAGCCCACCAGGAACTCTTCCATCGTCCTTCCATAAACGACTTTAGGGTTCCACTGATGTGTAGCCCAATCGCAAATGACAAAGGGAGTATATGCGTTGCTGGGTCCGTCCCAGGGGATGAAGCGCCCATAAACATCCCAATTACTGCCATTGCCAGGCGTATCAAAAATGAACACCACCAGGTAACGGTCATTAACCTCGTCGTAAGCAACACCGGGCTGAGCGCTGTCTTTGGTGGCGTGTTCATAAATGATGAATTCTGCCAGAACCTGTCCCGACTCTGAAACTCGGGCACCGCGGATGTCGCGTGTTCCCATAACCCATTTGGTGTGCCAAACGACCAGGAACTCTTTGTGCTTCCAGTTGTAAGCCACTGCAGGCATCAAGTCCTCATTATTGAGGCTGGATATGGTGATCTCGTCACTTAAATCTGGCATGGTTGAATCTAGCAAGATGCTATCTGCTTGTAAGCTGCTGCTGGCAAGTATGAAGATGAAGAGCAATGCCAATATTAAACTCAAAAATGATTTTTTAATTAACATTAAGATCTCCTTTACACAGTGAATTTACGGGTAAAAATAGAGGATAAAATGTTTAAACCTCCTTTCGCCTCTCCCGGGCATGCCCTGGAATATCTGTAGCGTTAACTGGATATAAACCCGGGATATGGTCGGCGGATCCTAACAATTAATGATTTTTGTTATTGGGATGGTCTATTAGAAGATGGATGCAACAGCTTTTGGGGGAACGGTGTTAATTGGTAGTGGAGCGTGGAGACGTAGATGCCATGATGTTTAGACAACCTTGCCAATATTATACAAAATTTATGCTTAGATGTCAATATTTTTTACGGAAAGTTATGAAAATTATGGAAAAAGTTGACCAAACTTACAGTGAGTGTTTTTTGACAACATTTACAATTAGCGAGGACAAGGTGCGAAAAAGCGTTGTACGTACACCATATCGTACTCTAACTATGGTAAAAATAATGTTGATCTTGATATAACATAGGTTTATTGTCTTGGTTTTTTCAATTAATGAAGAGATGATGACCTAATGATTACTCGGTTAATTGAGTTGTATCTTGGTGGAGGCACATAAGATAGGCCACCATATAACCCCATGCAATTGCTTATGACGGGACTGTTGGCCAATTTCTATAACCTTTCTGATCGGTGGGTTGAAGTAAACGCATCGTTCTCGCCGGTCTTTCTCACCCCTGAAGTGAAGCGGAACCCCCGGAGCAAAGCGGAGGGGGCTGAAGCGAAGCGGAGAGGGGCCCGAGTGCGAAGCCTCCTGGAAGGACCGGGCGAGAACAGAGCGGCCGAAGTTGGAGCTGATGAAAAACCAATCTTTATTATCTTAAATTCTGTACTCAAGTTGTGTATAACCTATACACATATAGCTAACGTATATATGAGGTGTAAAATGGAGCGTGTGCTGCCTTAACGAGTTTGGCATCGATTTATTTAGGATTTATTAGGACCTATCAAATCCCACAGGTTGCCATACAAATCCTCAAATACGGTTACGATTCCATATTCTTCTTGCCTTGGTTCTCGGACAAAACGAATGCCGGAGTCACACATTTGATGATAATCCCTCCAAAAATCGTCT
>PWVB01000137.1 GCA_003562365.1 Anaerolineae bacterium | reverse complement strand
CATCCGTCCAACAGGAAGTCGGCGCCCTGCTGCGACAAGGCACTACCTGCGCCCACGACAAGACCGCGGGGACGTGCCGTGACATCCTCAAACGCGAGGCGGCTCTGTGGACCTTCGTGCATGTCGAAGGCGTGGACCCCACCAACAATCTCGGCGAGCGGCAAGTCCGCCCGGGCGTCATCTGGCGCAAAATGAGCTTCGGCACGCAGAGTGAAGCGGGTAGTCGTTTTGCGGAACGGATTATGACGGTCGTTAGCACCTTGAAACAACAGCAGCGCAACGCGCTGGACTATCTCACCGAAGCCTGCGACGCGGCCCATTCGGGGCGACCGGCGCCGTCTCTGCTCCCGCAAGTGCCTACCCCCTGAACGGTTACGTTGTTTCTTCATGTTACTCTTCCAGGTGCAAGGTGTGCTTACAGTCTACCTCAACCTGGTCTCCAGGGTGCTCGTTACCCCACAAATCTGCGTAGAACCCAAAATGTCTGCTCCGGCCTCTGACATTTGCCTTTCCACGGTTTCGGGGTAGAAAGAAGGGCCACCCGCTTGCGTTAGAATATATGTTCTGATATGATAGGATTGAGGACACGGGACCAATGGCCAAACGTGACACACGCTGGGTATGTCAGCAATGCAACTGGAGCTTTGTCCGGCACATGGGTAAATGCCCTAACTGCGGCGCGTGGGATAGCCTTGTAGAAACCGTGCTCGATCCCGAACCTCAGTCAACGCCCGTGCCAGCCGCTCCCTACGGAGCTGAGCGCCCCAGACCGCTCAGTCAGGTCGAGTTGGGCGCGGTCCCCCGTATGCCGGTCGCAATGGAGGAGTTCTCACGAGTTCTGGGGGGGGGGCTGGTCCCCGGCTCGATCGTTTTGATCGGCGGAGAACCCGGCATCGGCAAGTCCACACTCCTGCTTCAAGTCGCTGCCATACTAGGCACCGCCGAAACACCAGTTCTCTATGTCTCTGGAGAGGAGTCGCCACAGCAGATCCGCATGCGCGCGGATCGCCTCGGCATCGAGGGAGATCCACTTCATCTGCTCTCCGAGACTGAGATCAACACGATCCTTGCTCACGGCGACATTATGGCGCCCCACCTCCAAGCCCTGGTGATTGATTCTATACAAGTAATGCATACGGAGGATCTCAGCTCAGCCTCCGGCAACGTCAGTCAAGTACGGGAGTGCGCTAGCCGTTTCCAGCGTTGGGCGAAACAGCGTGGGGTCCCAGTCTTCATTGTGGGCCATGTGACCAAGCAGGGATCAATCGCTGGCCCTAAAGTCTTGGAACATATCGTGGACACTGTACTCTATCTCGAAGGCGATCCTTTTCACGCCTACCGACTCCTGCGGAGCGTCAAGAACCGCTTTGGTGCGACGTCCGAAGTAGGTGTCTTTGAGATGCAGGCTCGAGGCCTAGTCGAGGTAGAGAATCCATCCGAGGCTTTCCTTGCTGAGCGTATGGTCAATGTGCCCGGCTCAGCCGTCGCGATCACCATAGAAGGCACCCGGCCGTTACTAGTCGAGGTCCAGGCATTAGCCAGCCCAACCAGTTTCGGCAACCCGAGGCGGACGGTCAATGGCATCGACTTCAACCGCCTGCTGTTGACCATCGCCGTGCTCACTCGGCGGGTAGGGCTATCCTTGGGCGAACAGGATATCTTTGCCAACGTGGTCGGCGGTCTGCAGGTCCAAGAACCTGCGGCGGACCTGGCAGTCGCCCTAGCTTTGACGTCCAGTCTGAGAGATCAGCCGATGCCTGCCGATCTCGCCCTAGTTGGCGAGGTAGGGCTGTCAGGCGAGGTTCGCTCAGTGAGTCAGCTGGAGGCGCGGCTCAGCGAAGCGGCACGCCTGGGTTTCAAGCGAGCGATTGTCCCGCGTCGACTCAGCCGCAGTGAGTTCACGCCCCCCACAGGCTTGGACATTCTTCGGGTTCGGTCCGTACGCGAAGCGCTTGACGGGGCGCTGGGGTCCCGATGACTGTCGCCGGCCTACTGGCACCGCCATTACAGCAAATTAGCGGCATCTGAGAAATTATGGCAAGTCGTAGCTCTTCGCGCCGCTCCAGGCGTTCTTCCCGCCGCCCATCTCGGAAACGGCGCCGATCGCCCCTGTGGCAGCGCCTGTCCAAGGATCAGAAATTGGACATTCTGGGATGGGCGCTCATCACCGTTTCGGTCATTACGATTCTCAGTATGCTCTCGGCCGAACAAGGCATGCTCACTCAATGGTGGCTGTCGCTCCTGAAGCAGGCCTTTGGCTGGGGCCGATTCATTGTGCCGGTATTCTTAGGGCTGGTGGGGCTCTGGCTGGTGTTGCGGTCCTTCGGCGATCGCATTCCTACGCCAGCGCCACAGCAGATCGTGGGAGCCGGTCTCGGCTTTTTTGTTGCGATCATCACGTTGCATCTCGGCGCGGAATGGGCTCGGCCTAAGGTGAGTCTCTACGACCTGGGTCGGGCTGGCCTTGGCGGTGGTCTTCTAGGCGCGCTACTCCTGAATACCGGTACGCGGTGGCTAGGGCCAGCGGGCATCCTCTTCGCAGTCTTCATCGGCTGGGTTATCACGATCACTTTCACGACCTGCCTCTCGCCAGCCCAAGCACTGGGCTGGGTTCTGGCGCAGATTAGCAAGGCAAAGCAACGGATTCGGGTTAGGCAGGAGCGCGAACGGACATCAGCGTCGGCCCAACGCACGGCAACGCAAAGTCTTGAATCCGCCCCCCAGTCTGTCATCCTGGGGAATGAGGATCGCAAAGAGGATCACACAGCCCCCAAGATCAATGTCGCCTCACGCCCTAATAACGGTAACGGTGAGATCAACCTCCCGCCTGTCGAGGTGGGAACCCAAGCCTGGCAGCTGCCCGGGATTCGACAGGTGTTGGAGGAAGGCAGCGAACAGTACTATAGCGAAGACCTGATCCGAAAACAGGTGCAGATCATTGAGGAAACGCTGGTCAGCCTAGGGGCCCCGGTGCGCGTCAACGAGATCAACCAGGGTCCGGTGGTCACGCAGTTTGGGGCGGAACCGCTGTTCATCAACAGTCGCGGAGGCAAGACTACCAAGGTGAAAGTCAGTAAGGTCGCCAATCTGGCGGACGATCTGGCTCTGGCCCTCTCCGCCCGAAGCATCCGTATTCAAGCGCCTATACCTGGACGTGGTCTGATCGGCATCGAGGTCCCCAACGAGGAAGCCTCCCTCGTCTCGCTGCGCGATGTGATGGAGTCGGAGAGCTTTGGCCGTCTCCGAGGACGACTCCGGCTGGGATTGGGTCAGGATGTATCGGGTAAGGCCGTGGCGGCTGATCTGCGAGCGATGCCCCATCTGCTGATCGCCGGTGCCACCGGCTCCGGCAAGTCGGTCTGTGTCAATGCCCTGATCACCGCCTTCCTGCTACAGAACACGCCGGATACCTTGCGGATGATTCTCGTCGATCCCAAGCGCGTAGAACTGACACAGTATAACGGCATCCCACACCTCCTGGCCCCGGTGATCTCCGATGTAGATCGAGTCGTGCCTACACTGCGGTGGGTTATGCGGGAGATGGACAGTCGCTACCGTCGCTTCGCCAACATTGGGGCGCGCCACATCGATGACTACAACCAGCGGATCATCGAAAGCGACGATGCTGAGCCAATCCCCTACATCGCTGTCCTGATCGACGAGCTCGCCGATATGATGATGCAGGCACCCGACGAGACGGAAAGGGTGATATGCCGACTGGCCCAGATGGCACGGGCTACCGGCATCCATCTTATCATCGCCACTCAGCGACCAAGCGTCGATGTGGTCACCGGTCTTATCAAGGCCAATTTCCCGGCGCGAGTTGCTTTTGCCGTCGCGTCGTCCGTCGACTCCCGGGTCATCCTCGACAATCCTGGGGCCGAACGGCTGCTGGGTCAAGGGGATATGCTGTTTATGCCACCCGATGTTAGCCAACCCTT
>PWVB01000057.1 GCA_003562365.1 Anaerolineae bacterium | reverse complement strand
CTTGCCGTCTTCGACGACCCAGTGCGTTTTGGGAGAGGTTGCCAGAAATCCTAAGATCAGTGAAAGCGCGCGGCGTGTCCGCCTAGGGGTCTGGAGCGGAAGAGGTAACACCTCAACCGCCCAACCAGCCAGCAGCAGAAGGAGAACAATCGGCGGCAACGTCATTGTGATGATGAACAGGCCAAACCTGACCGGCGCTTCACGCCACACCGGCTCTGCCCACCAGAGTGCCACCAGCGTCACCAACACCACGATCATCGCTGCCGACAAAGTGAAAGGCAGCAGTACCTTGCCGATCTCTCCTCCAGGAGAGAAAGCACCGACGATCAGCAGCAGGATGAGGCAGACACTCAAGGGCACAAAGACGCTGAGCAGGATCAGATGTCCAATCGTCAGTTCCTCCAGTAGCCCGATCCAGAAAAGTCCCGGGAACACCCATAGCAGAGGTCCCCAGAGCCAGAGCAGCAGGACAAAGGGACGCGCCCCGATGAGAAGGGGATTGCTGTTTGGCGTGGGCCGGCGATTATGAAGATAGCGGCCCACAAGGCCGCCAAGCATCGAATAGACCGCCACAAGTCCCAAACGCACGCCAAGCATCTTGCCTCCTTCAGACAACGACCCAGAACCCAATGTAGCACACAATGGCGAAAAGCGAAAACAGCGCACGGAAGCCCGCGTTCTTGCCCGTGTTCTGAAACCGGGTAGAATTCGCTCTTGATCTGACATCTATGGAAATTGAGGCTATGAGATACCACGACGCACTGCGCTATCTGTACGGGCTCGTCGACTACGAAAAACGGCGCATCGAGCGCTACTCGCCACGGGTATTCAAGCTCGATCGAGTCGTCCAGCTACTGGAGAGGCTCGGGAACCCCCACCAGGCTTACCCAACACTGCACATCGCAGGCACTAAGGGGAAAGGCTCGGTCTCCGCTATGATGGCCGCCGTCGCACAGGCCGGCGGTCTGCGCACGGGGCTCTATGTCTCGCCGCATCTGCATACCTATCGTGAGCGTATGCAGATCAACCGGAAGCCCATCTCCCGGGCAGCGATGACAGCGCTGGTTGAGGAGATCCGGCCTGTCGTTGAGACGGTTCCCGAGCTGACCACCTTCGAGGTGACAACTGCGCTGGCGTTTCTGCACTTTCAGCGTCAGAATGTCGACCTTGCTGTGATGGAGGTAGGGTTAGGAGGGCGCTTGGACGCCACCAACGTCATCACTCCGGAGCTGAGCATTATCACCTCACTCAGCCTGGATCACACCGATCTACTAGGGGAGACGGTGGCCGAGATCGCCTACGAGAAGGCCGGGATTATCAAACCGAACGTCCCTGTCGTAACTGCACCACAATCAGCCGAGGCGCTGGAGGTTCTACGGCGGATCGCCAGAGAACGCAACGCGCCCTTAAGCGTTGGAGGCGAGGATTGGAACTGGGAGTCGGCGGCGCGCTCGCGGTCGGGGCAGGCCATCCGCTTCCGCGCGTTGACAGGGCCTACGACCTTCGACGGCACGTACACGCTGCCGCTGCTGGGGAATTTCCAACAGGAGAATGCTGCCGTCGCCAGTGCCGCCACCGCGGCATTGGATGCCACAGGTCACCCGTGGGCCAATCCGCAAACTCTTCGCGCCGGCCTGCAATCCGCGACTTGGCCTGGCCGCATGGAGATCCTGAATGAGACACCCCCAATAATCGTCGACTGCGCCCACAATCCCTACTCAGCGGAGACGCTAGTCGAGTCGCTGGGGACTTGGTTTCCGGAGATCTCTTGGGTGCTGATCTTCGGCGCATCAACGGACAAGAACACGGCGGGGATGCTTGAGGTGCTGCTTCCAGCAAGCCAGCACGTGATCGTCACACGTTCCTATCATCCCCGGGCCGCAGCTCCCTATTCCTTGGCCGATCTCTGCGCAGATCTGGGGCACGGCGCAGAGATCGCGATCAATCCCCGCCGGGCCCTTGAAGAGGCCTCTCGCCAACTACAACCTGGATGGGGCATTCTCGCTACCGGGTCCATCTTCCTTGTCGCCGATGTTCGCGAAGCTTGGGCCGAGAATGGTCAGCTCCGATTGCCCCTGGGGGACTGGGTCGACGAGCCATGGGATCCTGTCCAGGCCGGAGCAGAACAATGAGCTGGGATGGACTGCCATTGACCCCTGAGGACTTTATCAGCGCCGACGTGCTGGAGTCTGAGATCTTCGAACAGGTCCTGGACGCCAAAAACCCAGCAGAGGGCCCCTTTAACGCCGTTGTGCTACCGTTGCGGGAACTAACCGTCTATCCGCATATGATAACCCCACTCTACATCGAGCGGGAACGCTCGCTCCAGGCGCTCTCCGTCGCGCAGCGGGAACAGCAGCCTATCGTGGTAGTGACACAGCGTGACGATCAGATGGCGACCTACCCCGCTCCAGAGGACCTCTTTGGTGTCGGCGCCGAGATTGCCATCGCCCGCTCGATCCGCCTGCCAGATGGCGCCACCAGTGCTATCGTCCAGGGCGTAGGACGCGTGAAAGTGGTTCGTTATCTTCAGGAGCAGCCCTACCTGACGGCCATTGTGGAGCCGCTCCCAGAGCCTGCAGAGGAGAACGCGCTGACCGAGGCCTTAACCCGGGCCGTTCTGGCTATGTTTGAAAAAGCCGTCGAACTGAACCAGACCCTGCCGGAGGAAGCCTACGTCTACGCTCTGAACGTCAAGGAGCCAGGCCAGCTGGCCGACGTCGTCGCTCAGATCATCAGCCTGGATACCGCAGCGCGACAGGATCTACTGGAGACGCTGGACGTCACACAGCGCCTGCAAAAGCTCAGCACGCATCTGGCTCGTGAGCTGGATGTGCTTGAACTGGAGACTCAGATCCAGGCTACGGTGCAGGAGGAGGTCGACAAGAGCCAGCGCGAATACTTCCTGCGTGAGCAGCTTCGGGCGATTCAGCAGGAACTTGGTGAATCCGACGCCTTTACCCGCGATCTGCTTGCCGTCCGTGAACAGCTGCAGACCACGGAGCTTCCCGACCACGTGCGCCAGCGGGCCGAGGACGAGCTCAGCCGGCTCGCCACAATGCCCACGATGGCCCCCGAGGTCGGCATCATCCGCACCTATGTCGACTGGCTGCTTCAGCTTCCGTGGTGCACCAAGACCGACGATCGGCTCGACCTTGCCCGCGCCGATAAGGTATTGGCATCACAGCACTACGGGTTGCCAAAGGCAAAGCAGCGAATTCTAGAGTACATCTCTGTCCGCAAGATGGCGCCGGCCCAGAGCCAGAGCACAATCCTCTGCTTTGTGGGTCCGCCGGGGACGGGAAAGACTTCGCTGGGCCGCTCGATCGCTCAGGCATTGGGTCGTGAGTTCGTACGGGTCTCACTGGGCGGCGTGCGGGACGAGGCTGAGATCCGCGGACATCGTCGCACTTACATCGGGGCCATGCCCGGGCGAATCATCCAGACGATGCGCCGCGCGGGTACAATCAATCCGGTCTTTATGCTGGACGAGATTGACAAGCTGGGTTCCGATTTCCGCGGCGATCCAGCCTCTGCGCTGCTGGAGGTCTTGGACCCTGAACAGAACCACGCTTTCTCGGATCACTATCTCGAGATCCCCTATGATCTCTCCAAGGTCCTCTTTATCACCACGGCTAACGTGCTTTACTCAATCCCCGCAGCCCTGGAGGATCGAATGGAGATCGTCGAATTTCCAGGCTATACCGAGTTGGACAAAATCCAGATCGCCAAGCAGTTCCTCATTCCTAGGCAGCTCGAGAAAAACGGTCTGCAGGAGGCGCCACTGAGGTTCCCTGCCAAGACCCTTGGTACGCTCATCCGAGCCTACACCTACGAAGCTGGCGTGCGGAACCTGGAGCGCGAGATCGGCAGCCTCTGCCGCAAAGCCACGCGACGGCTGGCCGAGGGCAAACAGCCCCTGCGAACGGTCACGCTGAAGGGTCTGGAGCGCT